>CAYTHV010000033.1:0-24937 GCA_964437685.1 uncultured Pirellulales bacterium | reverse complement strand
TTTGAATCCGAAACAAAATTAAAAAGGTAAGATTATGCTGTCTTTTAATTTCGATCAAGGATTTAATTTTGCCGAAGGGCTTTGGTGGATAAGCTTAGGGATCGCGGTGTCCGTATTGGCTTTCAAAAGCACTGAGAAAAAATTGCTTTTGTTTTTTGGAGCAGCCGTTCTGGCTCTCTTTGGCATTTCTGATTTTGTCGAGATTCAAACTGGCGCCTGGTGGCGACCGTGGTGGTTGCTGATTTGGAAAGCCGGATGTATTATTCTGGGATTGATCACCCTGATACTTTACTTCAAGAAAAGGAGGTTGCTATGATAGAAAATCTTTTAGCTAATGCAGGAACTCCCCTTATGTGGGCAACAGGTTTACATCTTGTTGTTGGGAATTTATTGATCGGTATTGGAGAAGGACTGCTGACGGGGTTGATATTCCGCGTCAAAATAATAAAAGCAATAGGATTAATGATTCTGGCTAACTATTTCAGTTCATGGTCTGCATATATGATTTTGGCCTTTATGCGACCGTATTTAGATGAAACTATCACGATTTACACAATTCAGCATGCAATCTGGCTGGCTTATGGATTTGCATTTATCTATACTCTTTTTACGGAGTGGCCATTTCTTTTTTTCCTCTTGCGACAGAAAAAACACAAGCTCATCCTTTCTATTGTCGCTACAGTTCTCATTCAGACCGTGTCTTATGCTATGCTGGCTTATTGGTACTGGGGTAATAGTTACAACAGTCTATTTCAGAATGCACAAATAGTTCATTCCTCGGACTTCATAAATTCTAAAAAAGCGACGGTATATTTTATTGGTCAAGACAAAAACATATATCAAATTGACCTCGATGGATTGCAGACCGAAAAAATATATGAACCCGTAAAAAAGCAAAACTTGATGAAGTTGTATCTCAAAATTAACCCCGATAGTGGAAATGCTGACTTATGTGTTTCTTTGCTTAAAGATATTTATTCAGAATGGGAAGATGTCGTATATATTGTAAAAAAAGATATTGTAACCAGTAAGCAGTTGGAAACAGTATCGTTATATGAGCGAGTAAATGACTGGTCGGCCAAAGCGACTGATTGGCGTCCACAAAACCAGCGGCAATGGGACATACAAGAGGGGTTCTGGGCCGCTGAAGGGTTGAGATTTTGGAATACCCAGACCCAGGAAAATATTTACATTGCTCTGGAAACCCCGTTTGTCAAATGGTTGGTAAGAAACGCCACCGTGTTGCCTGGAGATGAGGTCGTATTTCAATTTGGAAATCAAGTGTGTATATATTCATTCCCGACGCAAAAACTAACTCTGATATCAATGGGTACAAGCCCGGTTACAATTATATCTGATAAATAATAATTTTGGAACAGGAGGTTACTATGAGTAAGCAACTGAAATGGTATTCGTTTCGCTGGCGTGTGGCATTGCTGGTTTTTCTGCTGATTTGTCTGGTACTTGGTTATATCGGCTATCGATTGTATAATGTTGTGCGAGTGCGGCCGATGGGCGAAGGGCCCGCTGGCCCGGTAATCGCAAAAATGCCGTTTGAAAAGCCGTGGTCGCGGCAGCCGCAGGTGTTGCTTGGCATCGGCGATAGCGTTACGCGTGGGTTGGGAGCGAACAAACAGCACACCTATTTTCAATTGTTGATTCGCAATGATGATACGATGTACCCGGATATGATGGGCAGAGATTTGTCGGCGGTATTGCCGAAATTGGAATATCGCAACTATGCGCAGGATTATACGACCACGCAGGATCATATTGACGATCAATTGAGCAGGGTTCCGCAATATGACCCGAATGTGCGAGGAATTGTTGTTATCACATCGGGCGGCAATGATTTAATTCACGACTATGGCCGGACGCCGCCCAAAGACGGTGCCGTCTATGGGTGTAGTTATGCACAGGCTCAAATTTGGTGTGAGAATATCAAACAGCGGATCGATACGTTGCTGACCGGGCTGATGGCAAAGTTTCCCGGCGGCTGTGACATTTTTCTGGCCAATATCTATGACCCGACCGATGGCTACGGCGACCCGCAAACCATAGGACTTCCCCGATGGCCGGATTCTGCAAAAGTACTGGCTTTGGCCAATCAGAAAATTGCCGAACTGTGCGACAAATATCCCAATGTACACTTAGTGGATATTCACTCGGAATTTATCGGCCATGGTATCCACTGCGACGAATGGTGGCGCAAGACCTACCGCAAAGACGATCCGCATTACTGGTACTACACCAATCTGGAAGACCCCAACCGCCGCGGCTTCGATGCGATTCGCAGGCTATTTTTGCAGGAAATGATAAGAGCGTATTGTGGGGATAATAAGTGAAAAACGATAGATAATGTTTGAAGAGAAACCTATGAGCAGAATTAAATTTATATTTTTTTTGACATGTTTACTTATTGCAGGCTGTTGCAGTGATCGAAAAAACCCATTACTGTCTAATCGGGATTATGGGATTCACTATTACTCAAGCTATAAATATTATCCCGACCCACAGTATGCTTATAGGGAAATAACTAAAGAAAAGTTAGGAGAACTTCAGGCGTTCTATAAAATCACTTACAATATGGACACTTTGCCTGAAACAGTGGAGAAATGGTTAAATAATAAAGTGGTTTGGAAAGAGGAATTTTTCTATGAAAATGGGAGGCTTGTAAAGTATCGGACTACTTCTGATCAAAAAGTGTTTGAAAAAGAGATTAAATATAGAGGGTGTAGAGTGAGTTATTAGATTGTTCCAAGTCCCGGCGGGACGACATAAAATAGCCGGCGGTGTAAACCGCCGGGAGAAGGCTAAGCAAAACGAAAGCCCTGAAAGGGCGACACAACAGCATTAGCGAAAGGGGGCAACATATGACAGGTAATCTCTGGCGATATCGGTTGGCGGGTGTGGCGGGCGGTTTGATGCTGGCGGCGGGGAATTTCTTTGGGCCACTGTGTATTTTACAGTTGGCGGCGTTTGTTCCGGTCATGCTTTTGTATGCACGGGATAGAAAGATTAGTGAAACCGCTCTGGCTGGACTATATATGGGGATGGCATTTACGTTGCCGCAGATGATTTATCTGCGTATGCCCGTGCCGGTAACAGCAGCATTGCTGGTAGAATTTACACTGATTTTAATCTTGCTTTGTGTCGCAGCCTGCCTTTGCACTCAAAAGAGAACCATACTCGGATGCATTGCTTTTGGAGCAGTCTGGTATTTATTGGATTGGCTTAATTACACTGTGATTCCATTCTGGGGGATGGCGCAGAGTTTCGCCCGAAGCTGGACGGCGTATCCCCTGGCAATAGGTTTTATCTCGGTTACCGGCATCAGCGGCGTCCTGTTTGTTGTCGGAACGATTCAGGCTTTGGCGGTTCAGGCGATTATTGATAAAGATTTGCGGGATGCCTATATCGGGATGATTCTGGGAATCGTGATGCTGATATGCACGGCGGATGTTTGGCAGTACCAGCAAAAACCAGCCGGCTCGATTCGTGTTGCCGCGGCGGGCTGGATATTCGATGACCTCAAAAAAACAAATGACCCGCATACCGATGAGGGTTTTCAAAAACTGTTTGCTGACCCTGCTCAAAAAGCCGCTGAAAACGGTGCCGAAGTCTTCGCGACCGGCGAGCTGGGCTTCTATATTGCCGATGACAACAGCGATGAATGGATGGCTCGATTTGCCGCAGTCGCACAGCAAAATAATCTGTATCTGGTTGTCGGCTATTTTAATATCACCGCCGATGAAAACCGCATTTTCTTTATGAATCCGCAGGGCGAGATTGAAACTGAATACACCAAAACCTACTTAACGCCGTTTGAGCCGGGCAAAAAGGGAAATGGAAATTTACAGACAGTCGACGTTAACGGTATAAAAATTGGTGCGATGATTTGTCAGGATGACAATTTTAGCCGGCTGACAAGGGTTTACGGCCGGATCAAAACGCCGCTGATTTTGTGTCCGACTGCCGACTGGCGGACGATTAAAGATGCTCATTTACAGGCCGTTCGCGCCCGAGCGATCGAATGCCGCTATGGTATTGCCCGCGGTGCTGCCAATGGTATTTCCGCGATTATCAGTCCGGATGGGCAAATTTTAGCCCAATGGGATCACTATGCCAAAGGTCCGGGTTGGGTTATCGCGGATGTCCCACTGTATCAGGACATTACATTTTTTGCCCGATATGGTCATACGCCGATAGTTCTTGCCGCAGTCGGCGTCATTACCGTATTTGTTCTGCAATTGGGAAAATGGAATTGCAGGCGTTAATTTTTCTTTTCTTCTTTAACCGGCTCGAGCTGCAGAATCAGTTTGCCCTGTTCGAGCGTGAACTTTTTCACCCTGATTTTATAATTGGACACGCTGCGCATCTGCTCGAATGGCTGGTTGTTCAGTACGCCATAGACAATCGGTGCCAGTTCCGGCTCGGATGGGATGATGTATTCATCCGCGTATTTTTGTGCCAGATTTTTTGCCAGCGACGTGACCGGAATCGCTCCGAGCTTGACCGAATTGATGTTCAGATTCACACGTCCCGCCTGGTCCATGATCGGCTGTGCCGTAATGGATAACACGCTTGAGGCGTCCTTAAACCCGACCGTCGTCATCAGCACAACCTTGTCCGCGGTAAATGCCGCGACCGCCGCAGAGAATGAAAATCCGCCATACGTTTGCGGCTCGGGACATTGCGATGCGAAGATTTCGTTGAGCCCCTGTTGCTCGACGACCAGCTCAAAAGGCTTATCCAGTTGAACACTATTGAAAAAGTCCGGCCCTAATTTATGGGTTAAATAAGGGCTGACCTGTCCCTGCGGCGGCGGGGGTGTCGGCTGGTAAAATGTCGGCGTAGAACCCAGCAGATAGAGCGTTATCGCCGTTATTGATGCCAAAATAAGGCATAATACGACAAAAAATGTTCGTAATCGGTGGGTTTTTCCCATCGTTTTATCGGTCATTGTAGGCTTTTTTACCTTCAAATTCATAGTGAAACATTTACGAATAAATTCAAAATCGTTCTTGCCGGGCTCCGGCAAAACGGATAATATAACCGGCTTAAGAAAAGGATAAGATTGTAACAAAAAGTAGATAAAAGGAAAGGACTTAGTTGTGGCAAGTCATTTTAGCGACAGGCTCGTGGAAGTGGTGAAGAAGAAAAGCACCCCTCTGATTGTAGGGTTGGACCCGGTGTATTCCCGTCTGCCGCAGGCTTTGAAAGATGAACGCGCGGATGGCGAAGTAGATCTTGCCGCCGCAGTCGATTCCATATTTGAATTCTGCACCCGGACATTGAAAATCGTCGCACCCATCGTTCCTGCGGTCAAAATTAACATCGCGTATTTCGAGAAATACCTCTGGGAAGGCCTCGAAGTGTATTATTCGCTGCTTTCCGAAGCTGAAGCCCTCGGCGTGGAGGTCATTGGCGATGTCAAACGCGGTGATATCGGCCATACCGCCGAATGCTATGCGGATGCCCACCTGGTCAACCCGGAATTTGACGGGATGGATTCGGTTCTGGCTCCGGATGCAATTACGATCAACGGCTTTGCCGGCGCCGATGGGATTATCCCGTTTGCCGACGTAGCCGATGAACAAGGCAAAGGCGTATTCGTCTGGGTTCGTTCCAGCAATCCTTCCGCCGCGGCAATTCAGGACTTTGCGGATGCTTCCGGCGTGAAAATGTACGAAAAATTAGCTGCCATTGTTGGCCAGATAGCCGACCAGCCCGAACGTCTCGGTACTTCAGGCTACAGCAGCGTCGGAATGGTTGTCGGCGGCACAAGCCCCGAACAAACCTCTATTCTGCGTCAAAAATATCCAAAATGCTGGTTCCTCGTTCCAGGCTATGGCTCACAAGGTGCAACCGCCGCCGATTGTGTTCGCTTCTGCAACAAAGACGGCCTTGGCGCATTGATTAACGCGTCCCGGTCGATCATTTATGCCTATGATGATGCCAAATACAAAGGTCAATTTGGCGACAATTGGGAAAAGTGCATCGAACAGGCAGCCATCGACGCGAAAATCGAACTCTCAAAAGCGATGTAAAGGTAATATCATTCTTAGTTGACTGTTGGCAGTTTTTTCACAAGAAAGCCGCAAACGGTCAACTAAGAATTTTTTGTTTTATCAGGTTGTTTTCGGCACACTGAATATGAAAAACTTTCTTTCCGGTAAGCGCATTGTTGTCATGGGTTTAGGACGATTTGGGGGGGGTGAGGACAGCGCTGTTTTCGCCGTCAAATCCGGCGGCAAAGTTCTCGTTACCGACCTTGCCAAACCGGAGGAACTGGCCAATACACTCAAACAGCTCGAAGGCCTGCCTATTGAATATCGCCTTGGAGAACACCGCATCGAGGATTTCACCTCCGCAGACATCGTGATTGTCAACCCCGCGGTTCCACCGAGTAACAAGTTTCTGGCCGCCGCCCAAAAAGCTGGCGTAATGCTGACCTCACAGGTTGAGTTATTCTTTCAATTTTGCCCTGCCCCCATCGTCGGGATTACCGGCTCCAACGGCAAAAGCACGACCACCTCGCTAATTTATCATCTGCTTTCCGCAGGCGAAGGTCAAAAACAAACGATTCCATATAATAAGGTATGGCTGTCGGGCAATATCGGGAATAGACCCTTTCTTGGAATGCTGGAACAGATTACCCCGCAAGATATTGTGGTTCTTGAGCTTAGCAGTTTTCAATTAGAGCAGTTATCGCGCACGCAAGCCGCTCCTTATGTGTCAATTATCACAAATCTAACGCCAAATCACCTTGACCGGCATGGTACGTTTGAAGGTTATTGTGCCGCCAAGGAGTTTATTTTCAGCAATCAAAAGCTTAGCCCGAACAATCCCTGTGTTTCTATCTTTAATGCCGAAGATACGGTGACTAAGGATTGGTATGAAAAGTACAAACCACAGCAGGGTCGCAAAAGCCAGCTTTTTAGCTCCGATAATATTTCAAGCGATCTCCTGCATGCCTTTCCACTTATCGGACGCGCAAATCGTTCCAACCTTGCGGCGGCATTAAAAGTGGTCGAAGATTTCGGGATTGCGAAAGATTGCATTCTCAATGCCATCAAAACATTCCAGTCGCTTCCTGACCGTCTTCAGTTAATTGCCCAGATGAACAATATCCGCTGGTACAATGATTCCAAATCTACGACCCCAGTCAGCACCATCGCCGCATTAGAGGGCATTGAAGAGCCAAAAATACTGATTGCCGGCGGCTATGATAAACATATTCCATTTGATACATTAGGAAAGATTATTGTTGCCCGTGTCAAAGCAGTTGTTTTGCTCGGACAGACCGCTGACAGTATCCAAAAGGCGATTGAAAATGCAGGCGGCGGGGTTATTATCCGTCGGGTTGTGTCAATGCCGGAAGCGGTTAAGGTTTGTCGTGAATTGGCGGTGCCTGGCGATGTCATTCTGATGAGTCCGGCCTGTGCCAGTTGGGATATGTTTGAAAATTATCAGCAGCGGGCACGTGTTTTTGCTGAAGCGGTACTGGCAGAGCAGGGCTAAAACCAAAGATTTATCTGTTTGTCGACAATGCTGGTTATCGGACGCAGGTAAAGATTTTTTATTTCACCACAAACATTCTGATTTATTTTTTTGGCTTAGTCTTATAAAAATCGCTATTTCATGTTGCATTGGTCTTAATTTTTCCTGTTTTTCCAACCCCAATTTTTTTCATTTTTTTTTTAATCTTTAGTTAACAGTCTCCCTGCATTTTCCGAATCCATTTTTCAGGAACGCAAATGCGATTTGCTGAAAATAAACATGGACGTAAGATACAAGGAGAACACAATGGTTAGTAATAATGAACGCAGAGTTGAACCGAGACTTCGCTACAATTGGCCCATCTGGTTTGCTGAAGATTTCAATGATGAATTGACGCAGGGACAGATGATCGATATTTCCAGCGGCGGTGCGGCCTTTAGTTGTTTTGCGGATCAGGCGCCGTATGCGGGCGATTCGATTACCGCACGGTTCAGCGTTCCCAAATATACCGGCCGACACAATTTCGATATGGCCAATTTTGTTCGTCACGGCAAAATCTGCCGTGTGGAAGAACTCAGTCCCTATGTTCGCCGTGTCGCGGTGCAGTTTGCCGAACCATTGCCGTTCGTTCCTGCTGAATCTGAAAAGAAAGATAACATTATGGCAGTCGAAGAGGAAACTGCCGCAGTGTAAACGATATTGACTTTCTTCTCTCTCTCTCTTCTCTCCATTTTGAACCAAAGGGCCGGCCTAAAACCGGCCTTTTGTATTTTAATTCTTAGGGAAGCCAGAAGTCTGGAGTCAGAATTCAGAAGGGGGAAATATTCTATTTATATGGTAAAAAAATGGCTTGTAGTGATTGGGACAGGGATGTAGAATTATCCATTGTTGATTGCAACTGTTAGGGAATGGAAATCAATAACGAGCAGCTTCATGGATAATCCGTTACCACGCAAAGAACTAGAACCTCCCATGTGCCGTCTGGCCATAGCGGCGATGGTGCTATTGGTTTTTCCCATAGCATTTATTACCTTAATCTTTTTGCTATCACTCATTACAGATATTGGACCTGATCAACCCACCATATCACTGTTCCTTGGTGTTTTTGGTGTGCTATCCTTGATTTCATTCATAGCTTCTACATTAGTCGGTCTCACCGCGTTGTTCATCATCAGGCGGTTCAAGATGCCGATCAGAGGCAAAACTCTGGCTGGTATTGTTGTTACGAGTTCCACAGTTATTGGTTTATTTGTATTTAGCTTGCCATATCAGGGACGCATCAAACCTTTTGCTCAGCGCTTTGTATGCACGACAAATCTTAAAGGATTAGTCCGAGATATTCAGGGGTACGCAAAAGATCATGCGGATAGTTTGCCAACAGATCTCTGGTGTGACCGACTAATTCAAAATTGTGATATTTCCCCCAAAAGTTTAGTATGCCCGGCTTCAGAATTGATTGAAGGGGAGTGTTCCTATGCTCTCAATAAACATATATTGAATCACAAATTAAGTGAATTACCTTCTGATATAATATTACTGTTTGAAACCAAAACAAATCGCGAGTCAGAAAAGAAAGAGCCCATTCAGGACAGAGAAAGCTTTTCACGATTTTCTATAGTTCAGGAACTATTAACGACAAAAGAACCAGTGGTGCTCCAATACTGGAACCAGATTGCAGGACCTGAAGCACTCTCAACCGCAAATCATAATTATCAAGGTTGCAATATTGCTTTTGCTGACGGACATGCTGAATGGATAATGTATGATAAATTGTCAACCCTTAAATGGAGTCTTGATGACCCCGGTTTGCATTGGATTCCGGAAACAATCCCAGATAAATATATCAGAAATACAGATTTATTTCGAGTGTCAGGGTACTTATTATTAATGGCATTAGTTAGTTTGATGCTTTTTAAAAAATGGCAATTAGCATTTTCTGTTCTGTGTATTATTATTTCTTCTGGAATAGGATTGTTGGGGGGACAACTGCTTGAATTAAATGTATATTCTATGGTAAGCAATAACCCCTTGGGATATAGGGTTGGATTAATATGGGGCGGTATTGCAGGAATTGTGTATGCAATTAGTCTGATAAAGATATTTTCTTCAAAAGAGGAGCATCATCGCTACAATCTGTTTATCGGAGTCTTTATTGGGATTGCCTCCGCAATACTGATAGATATGACTTTTATGGTGTATTATAATAGCTATGATCTGTGGTCGTTACCCTTGGCATTTTATGGAGGCATTCCGATTGGTGCAGGGGTGGCGACGGTATTGAGTAAAGTATTTGATCTGGTAATCGATGTCAAGATTAATTCGAACCAGAATGCGTCTGTAACCTTGGGCGAAAAAGGGTAAAAGGACAGATTTGAAACCTGCCCCCTCCCCTCAATTAATAAAAAAGCCCGAAACGCATTGTTCCGGGCTTTGAAATATTTTTGTCAATTCAGATTGTTTATTCTTCCGACACCTGCTGGCGGTTCTTAGCGTATTGCGCGATAACCTGCTGCTGGATGTTCGGCGGGGTGGTTTCGTAGTGGCTTAGTTCCATCGAGTAACTGCCCTGACCGCCGGTAACGCTCTTAAGCTGACTGTTGTACTGAGCGACTTCCGACAGCGGAACCTGTGCCTTAACGACGACCATATTGCCCGGCAGCATATCCTGTCCGGTCACACGACCGCGACGGGAAGCCATATCGCCGGTGATATCGCCCATATTGTCCGCCGGAATGGTAATTTCCAGATTGACAATTGGCTCGAGCAGCGACGGCTTGGACTTTTGCAGGGCGTCGATGAAAGCGTTCTTGCCTGCGATGCGGAATGCGACTTCCTTCGAATCGACCGGATGGTACTTGCCATCATAGACCGAAACCTTAATATCCTGCATCGGGAAGCCTGCGACCACGCCGCAGACCATCACGTCATGAATGCCCTTCAAAATCGCCGGTTCGTATTGTCCGGGGACAGAGCCGCCGAAGATATCCCAGCTAAAGACCAGTGACGGATCGGAATCGCGTTCGGCCGGTTCCACTCGGAGATACACTTCGCCGAACTGACCTGCGCCGCCGGATTGTTTTTTGTGCCGATAGTGACCATCGCCCTTGCCGGTGATGGTTTCGCGATATGGAATTTTCGGCGGATGCGTAATGACGTTGACTTTATAACGGTGTTCCATCTTGGCCAGCATCACCCGCAGGTGCAGATCGCCAAGGCCGCTCATGACCATTTCTTTGGTCTGCGTATCGTGAGTGACCTTAAAGCAGGGGTCTTCTTCGCCCAGTTTTTCCAGCGCGGCGCCCAGCTTGCTTTCGTCATTGCGGCTGGCCGGTTCCAGAGCCAGCGAGTACATCGGTTTCGGAATGGGGGGTCTCTCGATGGTTCCTTCGAGTCTGCCGTCGTGGATGAAGCAGCCGAGTTTCAGTTCATCGAGCTTGGCTAACGTTACCAGTTCACCCGGGCCTGCACTTTCGATTTCTTTGCCTTCGTTACCCTGCATCCGCAGCGGATGGCCGACACGAATGGGTTTCTTGGCGTCATTGACCATCAGATGGGTTGCGCTGTTTAGTGTGCCGCTATAGATGCGGATGGCTGAGTATCTCATACTCGAACGCGGGTCGAAGCCGACGCGAACAACCAATCCGGCCAGCGGGCCGTTGGGGTCGGGCTTAATCGCTGTGACGGTACCATCCGGCTTTTTGAGCTGAGCAGGTTTTGCGTCAACCGGCGATGGGGCACATTTGGCAATCAGATTAATGAGTTCGACAACGCCGATTTCTTTCTGGGCGTTGGTAAAGACGATAGGAACAATCGTGCCGGCAACCAGCGCTTTGGTAAAGCAGGCCGCAATCGTCTCGGCTGGGATCGTTTCACCACTGAGGTACTTTTCCATCAATGCGTCATCGGCTTCAACAACGCGTTCCAGCAATTCCATGTTGGCCGAGGCGGCGTCCATGACCGGGCTGTCGCCGACGGTATTGGTTATGCAGTCAATGACGCTGCCTTTGTCCGCACTGGGCAGATTGGCACAACGGCACTGAACCCCAAAACATTCCTGGATTTGTCCAACCAGTTCGGCCAATTCCGTATTTTCCGCATCTATTTTATTGATAACAATGATGCGGGCTAATCCGGCCGCCGTCGCCGAGGCGAACAGTTTGCGGGTATTGATTTCAATTCCTGCTGAGGCGCTGATGACGACGACCGCGGTTTCAGCCGCTGGAATGGATTGGAGAGCGCCGCCGACAAAATCCGGATAACCCGGGGTGTCAATGATATTAATTAATTTGTCGGCATGGTTAACATACATCAACGCTGAGTGAATGGAGTTGCCGCGGTTTTTTTCTTCATCGTCAAAGTCGCTGACGGTGTTTTTGTCGGTAACGCTGCCTAACCGATTGATGGCTCCGCACTTATGAAGTATTGATTCAGCCAGACTCGTTTTGCCTGAGCCGCCGTGCCCCAAAAGTACGATATTGCGAATATCTGTTACATTTGTCACTGCTCAAAACCTCCCTAAAAAAGTATTATTGCTATACTAAATTTAGATAGAAGACACCGGATTGTACACAGGATTAACCATTCAGGCAAGAAGAAAAAGCAGTTCTTTAAATTAACTCAAAAGGAACAGTAATTGTTGAATCAGGCGGTATATAAGGTGTACTTTTCGTGTTTTTAGCCCTGAATTCCGATCTAATGTAAACTGGATATGCTCAATAATAGATTTAAAATCGAATTTTAATAAAAGATTTTCTTCTTCAATCCTTCATTATCGGGGAGATAAGTCAGATTTTATTCCTATAATATCAATTTTACAACATTCCACTTCTTGTATTTTAGAAAAAAACAACCTGCACCGTCCTATAACTTTTACCGTATTATCAAGATATAAATGGAATGCAAATAATGGTCTTAAGATTCAGGTCGATAATTCCGATGATAGCCAAGTGAGGAACTGTCGGCGTTCGGCAGACCTTAAGTTGTAATGGCATTATAACAAGGGATTTTCGTAATGCAAACAGTACGAACATTTACAGTTAAACCATCCCTGCCGGAACCCCTGCAGGATTTAAAAGTTATTGCGTCCAATCTATATTGGTCATGGCATACCGAGATTACGGACATATTTCGCCGGATTGATTATGATCTCTGGAAACAATGCTCACATAATCCGGTCAAGATGCTCGGTATGGTTTCGCAGGCACGGCTGGAAGATATGGCTCGCAATGAGGGCTTTTTGTACCAGCTCCAGCAGGCCAAAAAACAGCTCCAGGAAACACTGACATCGCCGTCATGGTATGAAAAAATCTATTCCGCCAAAACAACCAAGCCGGTGATTGCGTATTTCAGCGCCGAATTTGGAACGCATGAATCGCTGCCGATTTATTCCGGCGGCCTTGGAATGCTGGCCGGCGATCACCTGAAAAGCGCTTCGGATTTGGGCGTTCCTCTGGTGGGTATTGGATTGCTGTATCAAAAAGGCTATTTCCGACAGTATCTGAATACCGACGGCTGGCAGCAGGAACATTATCTGGAAAATGATTTCTACAATATGCCGCTGGAACTGATCACCAAACCAAGCGGTCATCCTCTGACGATCAGCGTCCAATTTCCGGCACGCACCGTTGTTTGTCAAGTTTGGCGCGCCAATATCGGGCGTACACCGTTGTATCTGCTGGATACCAATGTTCCCGCCAATAGTCCGGCGGATCGCATGATTACCCAGACCCTCTATGGCGGCGACAATGAAACGCGTATCTGCCAGGAAATCATCCTCGGTATCGGTGGGTTAAAAGCGCTGTACGCGATGGATATCGAACCGACGGTATGTCATATGAATGAAGGTCACGCCGCGTTTATGTCGCTGGAACGCGTCCGCAAGATGCGGAGCCTGCACAATATGTCGTTTGATGAAGCGGTAGAAGCGACCAAGGCCAGCAATGTCTTTACGGTTCATACTCCAGTCGCGGCGGGAAATGATGAGTTCCCCGTCGAGATGATGGATAAATATTTCGGTCATTATTTCAGCAAACTTGGTATTCATCGTGATCAGTTTCTCGCCCTCGGACGGGTCAAGGCGTCGGATCATCAGGAAAGCTTCAAGATGCCCGTGCTGGCGATTCGAATGAGTACTTACCGCAACGGCGTCAGCCAGTTGCACGGCGAAGTATCCCGTAAAATCTGGGCCGGCTTGTGGCCTGAGCTGCCGACGGACCAGGTACCGATTACGTCGGTTACCAATGGCGTTCACGCACGCACGTGGCTGTCGGCGGAAGTAATCTCACTGTATGAACGTTATCTTGGCGCTCAGTGGTCGGATGAAATCGTTGATAAATCCATCTGGCATAATATTGATCAGATTCCCGATGAGGAATTTTGGCGTATTCATCAGCGATGCAAAGAACGTCTTGTTGGATTTACGCGGTCAAGACTTAAACGGCAATTGCAGCGTCGCGGCGCATTCCATACCGAACTGGGCTGGGCCGAAGAGGCGATGGATCCGGAAGCGCTGACCATTGGTTTTGCTCGCCGGTTCGCGACCTACAAACGCGGCAATCTTCTGCTGCGTGAACCGCAGCGGCTGCTGAAGCTGTTAAGCAATACCGAACAGCCGGTGCAGTTTATCTTCGCCGGTAAAGCGCACCCGCGCGATACCGCCGGCAAAGACATTGTTCGGCAGATCGTTCACTTTGCCAGTGAAAATCCGCAGATTCGCCGCAAGCTGATATTCCTTGAAGATTATGATATGGACATCGCCCGTTACATGGTACAGGGCGTTGATATCTGGCTCAATAATCCGCGGCGTCCGATGGAAGCCAGCGGAACCAGCGGAATGAAAGCTGCGCTTAACGGCGTATTGAATATGAGTACGCTCGACGGCTGGTGGTGCGAAGGTTATATCCCCGACGGCGGCTGGATCATCGGCGCCGGCGAAGAATATGACGATCTGAGCTATCAGGATCAGGTCGAATCACAGGCCATCTATAATATGCTCGAACAGGAAGTTGTGCCGCTGTTCTATTCGCGATCCAAAGACCGTCTGCCGCGTCGCTGGATACGCCGCATGAAAAACACCGTCAAGTGGTGCGCTCCGCGGTTTAACACCAGCCGCATGGTTGCCGAATACACCCGCCGATTCTACAATCCGGCTGCGATGAAATGGGATGAACTGACGGCCAATTCGATGGAACGCGTCAAGGCGCTGTCGATGTGGAAGTCGGCGACACGAAACGCCTGGGGCGATTTGCAGTTTGTCGATGTGCAGGTACAAACCCCCGCGGATCAAAAATTTGCAAGCTGGAACGGCCATAAGCCGGAATTGATTGTCGGCGGCGAATTGAAAGTCCAGGCAATGGTGCGTCTCGGACGGCTCAAGCCGACGGATATCTCGGTACAGATTTATCACGGTCAGGTGGACTCAGCCGGACGAATCGAAGGCGGCGGCATTACGGATATGCAGTATGTCGAAAATTCGCTTACTTCCGACAGTATTGCGACATTTGCAGGTCAATTGCCATGCCGCATTTCCGGCCAGCAGGGATTCAGTCTGCGAATCGTACCCAGGCACGAAGACCTGCTTGAACCGTATGAAAATGGAATGGTTCTGTGGGAAAACGCAGTGAAGTAAAGCAACCTTTTGAAAACAACAAATTAAAACCCTCGGCCGCAATGCAGTCGGGGGTTTTTTGTTTGTGCATTATTGACAGGCACTTAGAATCTGTATCTTGGACACGTCTTGTTATTTTCTGCGTCTTAAAAATTTGATATTGACATAGATGGCATTATAGATTATTATGAACATAAGTTCATAATGGAAATGTAAAGTATGCCAAGACCCTGTAAAAATCGTTGTATAAATGGATACCCTGCATCGGTACTTTATAAGCCCGCCGGCATTCCCGCCTCATCGCTGATGTGGATTCAGCTAAATCTGGATGAATTTGAGACGATACGGTTAATCGACCATTTGGATCTTGAACAAGAACAGGCTGCTGTTCAGATGGGGGTGTCTCGGCCTACGGTAACACGGATTTATGCCTCAGCCCGAAAAAAAATCGGCGATGCTCTGGTTTTAGGTCAGGCATTACGGATTGAAGGTGGGCCGGTGATAGAGCAAAACCCGGCTGGCTGGGGACAGGGACAAGGGCGTGGATGTGGACGGCGACATCAAAATCAGCATGGCCATGAACATCAGGATACGGAATAAGTTATGAAAATAGTGATTTGTTCGCAATCCAACACGCCGCAGGCGATGATTGATACACGGTTTGGCCGTACCGGGTTTTGGGCTGTTTTTGATGATCAGTGCGGGCAGTGGACTTTTTTGCCGAATGAGCCGAACCTGCAAGCGGTGCAGGGTGCTGGTATTCAGGCGGCCCAGGCGATATTAGATGCAGATGCTGAGGTGTTGATTGCCTGCAATGTCGGCCCCAAGGCAATGGCGGTTTTACTGGCAAACGCGATAGAAGTCTATCAGGTGCAAGCCGGAATAAGCGTGGAAAATGCGTTGAAAGCGTTTGAGGCAAAAGAATTAAAGCGGATAGAAAATGCCAATGTCGAAGGGCATTGGGTGTAAAAAACTTTTTTTGAAAGGGTCAAACAATGCCAGGTGGAAACGGAACAGGTCCAATGAGTTATGGTCCAATGACAGGCCGTGGGTTGGGAAGTTGTATGGGATCATCGAATCGTACTGCATTTGCGGGTGCCGGTCGAGGTGTTCGGGGTTGCGGGATGGGGTTTGGCGGACGCGGCAATCGAAATCGATTTTGGAACAGTGCATCGCAGTCGGCGGCAAGCATATCAACACAGCAAGAACTTTCGGGCTTAAAACAACAAGCCGAATTGCTGCAAAGCAGCCTTGAAAATATCAACCATCGCATTGAGCAGCTTGAGAAAAAATCGGCGGAATGAAAATTGCGATAACCAGCGGCAAGGGCGGCGTCGGTAAAACTTTGGTTGCCGCATGTCTGGCGACTGTGTTAGCTGAATCGCAGCCGGTTTGTTATATCGATTGCGATGTTGAAGCGCCCAACGCACATTTATTTCTGAAGCCGGGTGATGTAAAGTCTGCCGGAGAGTATTTATCGTGCATCGAAGGATTTGATCTTAAGCGATGTACGTTTTGCGGCAAGTGCGCTAAGGTGTGTTATTTTAATGCGCTGGCGGTTGGCAAGAAAAATGGAATGGCATTTCCAGAATTGTGCCGCTGGTGCGGAGCATGTATCGCAGTTTGTCCGAACGACGCTTTGGTCATCGGACGACGAAATATTGGCACGACATACAGCGGGCAGTCCGGCGCCATTCAGTTACACTGGGCGACTCTAACCGCTGGCGCCGGTGGAATGACGGTGCGACTGATTGACCAGTTGAAAAGTCGGGTTCAAAATCACTCATGGGTTGTTTTAGATTCGCCGCCCGGGACAAGCTGTTCGGCCGTACATACGATTCAGGATGCGGATATTGTGATTTTAGTTGCCGATCCGACACGATTTGGTACGCATGATTTGAAATTGTCCGTTCGTCTGTGCCGGTCAATGGCCATTGAACCTTTAGTGCTGATTAATCGAGTTGAACTTGGCGATGCGATTTCGCTCCGAAGCTGGTGCCGGGCAAATCAGTTGCAGATTATCGCCGAATTGCCGGACAGTCGGCAGATCGGGACGCTGTATTCGCAGGGCATTTTGCCGACGCATCATATTCAAGAATTGAAGCAGCAGTTTATCAATATTGTACAACAGCTCAAACAAATGCCGCCAAAGCGGACGGTTGGCGTTATGCCGGATATTATGATGTCATGGCAGCATTCGGTTTCCGCAGACTTTGTGCCTCAAACACCAATTGCTGAATCGTCAGGTTCGGTTCCGGAGATTGTTGTCGTCAGCGGCAAAGGTGGTACGGGTAAAACCTCCCTGTGTGCCTGTTTTGCCCAGTTGGCAAATAATGCTGTTGCCGACTGCGATGTCGATGCGGCGGACATGCATTTACTGTTATCGCCGTCGGTATTGCGAAGCGATACTTTTTACGGCGGCCGAGTGATGCGTATAGACCCCATCGCCTGTACCATTTGCGGGAAATGTATGGAGGTTTGCCGCTGGGAAGCTGTCTATCGAACAAACAACCAGCCGCAGATCGCCGAACGCGACTGCGAAGGCTGCGGTAGGTGTGTTTTGATTTGCCCTGTTGATGCAATTGCCGTTGAACCGACCGAAGATGGAATATCTTACTGGTCTTCGACACGATTTGGTCGAATGAGCCATGCGATGCTGGAACCGGGAAAA
Organism: uncultured Pirellulales bacterium; assembly: GCA_964437685.1. Classification (GTDB taxonomy): domain Bacteria; phylum Planctomycetota; class Phycisphaerae; order Sedimentisphaerales; family Anaerohalosphaeraceae; genus Anaeroglomus. The sequence continues at coordinate 7,157 of CAYTHV010000033.1, read as the reverse complement.
GAAAATTCCGGTAAGCTGGTAACACATGTCCGTAAACAGGCGGCCTCAGGCTGCCGCGAGCAAAACCACAAAGGCCCGATTTTGCTGGATGGTTCCCCCGGGACAGGCTGTCCTGTTATTGCCTCAATTGGCGGTACACAGGCGGCAGTGGTCGTTACCGAACCGACGGTTTCCGGGCTGCATGATTTAGAGCGTATATTGGAATTAACAGATCATTTTCGGCTTCGAACCGGCGTGATTATTAACAAGGCGGATTTAAACAATGCGGTTGCACAGGAAATCAAAATCGTTACCGCTCAGCGAAAAGCCGTATTGCTTGGCGAGCTGCCGTATGATTTAGCTTTCGTGCAGGCCCAGCAGGCCGGGCGGACGATTTTGGAATATCAGCCGGACAGCAATCTGGCTCAATTAATGAAAACGATTTGGAAACAGGTTTTATTATTAACAGGACAAGTAGAGTAGATTATGAGTAATTCACAACAAACAATGGAACATGGTCATCCGCAGGCGGATATGCGGAAATTAAACAGCAATATGGCACAGATTAAAAACAAGATTCTGGTACTTTCCGGCAAAGGCGGCGTCGGCAAAAGTACCATTGCTGTCAATTTAGCTGTTGAGCTTTCCCGGCTTGGCGCCAAAGTCGGGCTATTGGATGTCGATCTTCACGGCCCAAGCATTCCCCGGATGACGGGCCTGGTTCAGCAGAAATGTTTTGGACTGGAAGATCAGATTATGCCTCTTAGCGTCTCAGAAAATCTAAAGGTAATGTCCATTGCTTTTCTGATTCCGGATGATACGCAGGCGGTTATCTGGCGAGGGCCGATGAAATACGCGGTTATTCAAAAACTGCTGGCCGATACCGTCTGGGGCGAACTGGATTATCTGGTTATTGACGCTCCTCCCGGCACAGGCGATGAACCGCTTAGCGCAGCGCAACTGGTCGGTCAAAATGCCGGTGCGGTCATCGTAACAACACCGCAAAAAGTGGCCGTCGAAGATGTTCGCCGCTGTATTACATTCTGTCAGCAGGTTCTGCTGCCGATTTATGGGATTGTCGAAAATATGGCAACCCTGTATTGCCCGCATTGCAATCATGAGATCCGTTTATTCAGCGATGTTTCAGGCGGAAGCGAACTGGCTGCGGAAACCGGCCTGGATTTACTGGGCAGTCTTCCCCTGGTGCCGGAAATCGCCAAAAGCGCCGATGCCGGCCTGGCTATCCGGGATTGCTCCATACCGCCGCGTATCAGCCAGGAAATGGATAACATTATCGCTCAGTTGAAAATTAAAATGGGTTCAAAATCAGGGGATTCAAAACCAATGAAAATCGCTATTCCTACCGCAAATGACCAATTATGTATGCATTTTGGACATTGTGAACAGTTTGCCATCTTAACCGTGGATCCGCAAGCCAAAACGGTGACGGCAAAGCAGATGCTTACGCCCCCCCCGCACGAACCGGGTGTATTGCCGAAGTGGATTGCCGAACAGGGCGTTCACGTAGTCATCGCCGGCGGTATGGGGCAGCGTGCCCAGCAGTTGTTCAACGAACAGCAGGTCAAAGTTGTCGCCGGGGCGTCGGTGGATTCTCCCGAAAATCTGGCGATTGCTTATTTGAACAACACGCTGCAAACCGGCGCCAACGCCTGCGATCACTAAGTGAATGGATGTCAATGGATTCCAGTGTCCGAATAACTGTTTTGGTTGATAATGTTGCTGCGCGGCCGGATATGCTGGTTGAACACGGCTTGTCGATGTGGATTGAATACAACGACAAGCGGATTTTGTGGGATACGGGCCAAAGCGATCTCTTGTGTACGAATGCTCAAACGCTCGGCATTGATCTGGCGGCGGCAAATGTGATTGCGATTAGTCATGGACATTATGACCACACCGGAGGTTTACCCGCAGTGATGACAATCATCCATAAAGCGGATGTTTATTTCCATCCTGCGGCGGTTCTTCCGCGTTACAGCAAAAAGCAAGCTGTTCACCCGGTGGGGATGCCGCCGTCCGCGATTCAGTCCCTGTACGCATGGCCGGTTCACCTGACCGAATCGTGGATGCCGATCGAGCAGGGAATCTTTTTAACCGGTTCGATTCCTCGCAGCAATCTGGTTGAGGATACCGGCGGCGCATTCTATCTGGATACAGAATGCCAGGTACCTGACGGCATTCCCGATGACCAGGCGATGGTGCTGGAATCTGAAAAGGGCCTGATCGTGGTACTGGGCTGCGCTCATTCCGGGGTGATTAATACACTGGATTATATTCGTTTAAAGACCGGCAAAAACAGAATCTATGCGGTTATCGGCGGAATGCATCTGGCGAATGCCGACCGGCAAAGACTGGATCGTACCGTCGAGGCGTTCATAAAATATGATGTACAAAAGATAATTCCATTGCATTGTACCGGCCAAGCGGCATGCGATTATCTCAAAGACAGGCTTGTAAATCGAGTCATTGAATCATTAGCCGGCCCTGATTTACGTTTATAGAAATAGCGATTTAACTATTGGAGTAAAATATGAGTCATAAAACACCCACGGCGATTTTTTTAACACGCGGCATTGGCCGGGATAAATATCAATTAAAATCATTCGAAGAGGCATTGCGAAAGGCCGGAGTCGCCCAGCAAAATCTGGTTCAGGTTTCGTCCATCCTGCCGCCCCATGCAAAAATCATCAGCCGTACGGCCGGACTGAAATTACTCAAACCCGGCCAGATTTGTTATTGTGTGATGGCGCGGTCTGAAACCAATGAGCATGGAAGAATCATTGCATCCTCGATTGGCATTGCCGTACCCAAAGATCGTAATCAATGGGGTTATCTAAGCGAAGTCCACGGGGTCGGAATTAACCAGCATGATGCGGCGGAGACGTCGGAAGATTTGGCTGCGGATATGCTCGGAACCACGCTGGGGCTGGAGGTCGATCCCAATCAGGACTGGTCTGAAAAAGAACAGGTCTATAAAGCCAGCGGGTTGATTATCAAGACAAGCAATATTACCCAGTCCGCAAAAGGGCAACGAAACCTCTGGACCACAACGGTTGCAATTGCAGTATTATTATTTGAATAAAAACGTCGGCAATTTAAGAAAATTATTGCATTCCGTACACAGGCTTAAGTTGTTCTTCGGTCGGCATGGTCTGATATCGCTCGCCCTTGGGGCCGGTGTAGGAGCCGTCAGCATTCCGGGTTAACTTTACCGGCGTTTGTGAACCGTTGGCGTTGGTTAGCCATATCGTAACGGTGTTCTGATCGGAAACAGCGGCGACATCTTCTTTCTTTTCTTTTTTCTCGTCCGATTTATCCATCACATGACCGATCAGCGCTCCGCCCAGCGCTCCAGCTCCGGCTCCGATGAGTGTTCCTGTGGTATTACCGCCGATCGCCTGCCCCGCCAGCGCGCCAGCGCCTGCACCGATCAGTGCGCCCGATTGATACTTCTTTGCGCAGCCGGCCACAAAAATCGTTGAAATGAATATCGCTGACATCAACAATCCGAGTATTGCTTTCTTAAACATATTTTATCTCCACAATAGCTTTCATTACTTCATTCGATACACTGATTATCGCATTTCTTTTGCCGCTGTCAAGCGCATGGTTTATAAGCCCACTTATGCCTAATACGTTGACACGCGCGATTAGGTCGAATATATTCGTCGTCAGAAAGGCTTTGATTTATGCAAAATAATATTCAGCGTGCCGTACCCAACCGGTGGATCGTGGTTGTCGCAGGCATCTTCGTTCAGTTTTGTATAGGGGTTAATTTTGCCTGGTCTGCGTTTGCAAGTCCATTGACAAAAGAACCTTATGGATTTTCCCGACTGCAAACCCAGATGATTTTTTCCGCCGGTCTCGTGATGTTCGCGTTGTCGATGGCCTTTATCTCCGGCCGGTTTCAAAATCGCTTTGGCCCGCGTCTGACGGTTCTAACCGGCGGTCTGATTCTCGGCGGCGGCTACGTCCTGGCTGGTTTTGCGGGGACAAATTTCCTCGGCATTTTCCTCGGCGTAGGCGTTCTTGCCGGGTTGGGGATTGGTATTGCGTATGTTTGCCCGATTGCGATTTTGATTCGGTGGTTCCCCGATAAAAAGGGAATGATTGCCGGTTGTGCCGTTGCCGGCTGCGGTTTTGGGTCGCTGTTGTGGATTATGCTGACTGGCGGCTTCAAATTCGGCGAGTGGGTGAACCTGACTCCCGGCTGGAACGGCTTTTATGGCGATGGATTAAATCCCAACGATATCTTCAAGCTTTACGGTCTGATTTTTATTACCGTCATCTCCATCGGCTCGATTTTTATGATTTATCCGCCGAAGAATTTTTCCGTCGCGCCGGCGAAAACGGATCCCAACAGCATTCATCCGCCAACCGCCACCGAATTGACCGAGGCCCAGATGGTTCGCACGCCTCAATACTGGATTCTGTTTGCCGGATATGCCGCCGGGACGATGGCAGGCCTGATGGTCATCGGCATCATCAAACTTTTCGGCGTAGATACCCTGACCGCGCGCGGCATGGACTCTGCCAAAGCCGCCGTCATTGCCAACACCACGATGGGATTTTTCTATGCGATTACCAATGGCCTGGGCCGCATCATCTGGGGCGTGATTTCAGATAAGCTCGGGCGCAAAAATTCGATTATCCTGATGAGCGGTTCGCAGGGTATTATGATGCTGTTGTTTTACGTCCTCGGCCAGTACGAAATCGGGTTGTATATTGGCGCGACGATTCTCGGATTTAATTTCGGCGGCAATTTTGCCCTGTTTCCCTCTGCTGCCGCGGATTATTTCGGCGTTGGTCGCGTCAATACCAATTACCCCCGCGTCTTTCTGGCCTATGGTGTCGGCGGCTTTTTCGGGCCTCTGCTTGGCGGATGGATGGGCGACCTGAAATGCTGGATTTGGGCGTTTATTCCCTGCGGCATCGTCTGCCTCTGTGCCGCGGTGCTGACAACCCGCCTCAAACCCGTCGAACTTGCCAAAGCAGCATAATAAATGTTCCCAATAGCATGGCGAACCTGTGTGTTCGTCCAGATGATGATCCCATAGGGGCAAGCCCCAGTGCTTGCCCATCGCGTTATATTCAAATTTATCGTAGGGGCGGGTTTGAAACCCGCTCTTTATTATTTTTATTCGCTACGTACCGCTGGGAGGACGGATTTTTATTTGATCTGTAGGGGCGAACCTGTGTGTTCGCCCATGTCCAACCTTGAACGATTTTGAAAACTTGTTTTCACCAAATAAAATGCACCCGGTATAAATTTTGATAATACGGTTGTATTCTTTAGAGGATGGCATATAATTTTACTATAATGTCTTAGCCAGAACACCGGTGCGCTGTTTAGAGTTTCGTTTTTAGACTGTTTATAAACGGTAAACTTCAAACAATATAGTCTGGCTTGTCTGTGCAGAAAATCAAATATAGGGAGTCATAAAAATGAATTTTCTGAGAAATTATGTTATAGTTATTTTACTGTGCGTTTCTACGCTTCATGGAGGTACTGTTAAAACAGTCGGTCTTCTTTTCAAAAGTAATGCAAATGGTGGGACTTTAATTATCGGCAGCACGTTAAGTCGAAATACCTCTATTGTATCCATCGAAACATCTCCTGGACAGTCTGCTGAAAGTGTAATTGATTTATTGGCATTGGAGCTTTGCCGCACGGAGAACTTATTCAGCAAATCGGATCATATTACATGTGAGGAAATGCTTGGTCAGCTTACTGCCGGAGGAAAACTTGTATTGCCGGGAGGGATGGAATCCTATTTTATTGCAGGTACGGAAACAGGCTTGGGAATACCCCATCCTCCAAAATCACTTACGGCATTTTATCAAAAGAAGACGGATGGAATTTTTGTTAAGTGGGAAAATCCGTCGGGTAATTATGATAATACCATTTTACTTGCTAGATGGGATGATTATGATTCTGGCCAATCTGAAAATTTGTCTGGAGAGATAAATGAATATCGGCTCAAAAGATCAGATACACCTTATAATATAGATGATATGGATATTTGGATCATCGGTATTAAGAATGGACTTCCATCTGCTCCCGGTTCTATCACTTTAAGTAATGGCGGGACAACTCTTCAGGAACTTTGTGGAATACCATTTACGGATGGGCTGGCGCCAAATTGGGAGACTTGGAATACGCCCGACATGGCGAAAAAAGCCTTTCATGTATTCGTTAGAGAGGAAAATGTATCGAATCCAAACAAGCCCTATCGCCCAATAATACATCATTCACAAAAACCTTATGTGCAATTGATGAAACTTCCCAAAGGAGGAGAATCTGTAGGGTTATATAGAAAATTTGTTGGTCTTCAAAGCGGCCATACATATAAAGTTTCAGTTAATATAAACACAAATGAAATGGGTCTAAAACAAGATAAGGACTGGGTGTTGTCGGTACACGCAACCCACAACGGAGCTTTAAATAAGACGCTCAATGAAAAGCAATTTTTAGGTACAGAGGCTTTACCAAATGGAAAGGGGGGTTTACACGCCAGCCAAATTTCAGAGCTTAACTCAACAAATAATACATGCGGCAAATATGCCGAGCAATCTGGACAAGTTACATTGCCGGAAGGAGTCAACTCAATTACTGTGTGGGTTAGGCTTCAGAGTAGCAAGACGACAGATGAGGTAAGCATAGATGGGATTAAATTAGAAGACTTAGGGATACAAGACAAATAAACGTTGATGTTATTAGGCTGTTTTCCTACCCCAAATTTCACTTTTTTTGGTTTATTCAAGACATTATCTATAACAAAAAACTTCAGTCCAACCATCTTACCAATGAGTAGTATTTATTTTTCCTCCAGCCCCGGAAATAATTGGAGAAAAATCTTTTTTTGTATTTTATATCCTTCGGTTTCGGGATGCTTTAAAATCTGCTCATCATATTTTGCAATCGCTTTTTCTATCATTTCATTGAAAGCGATTTCATCTTTTGGGGTTAAACAATATGTGTATATTTTAGGCCCCACTTCTTCATGCCGAATATATAAGTCCCAGGCATTTTTGTTTTCCTTCAGACCTTGTTGATTGGGCAATAAGGAATAGCCCAAAGGCCAAAACCCTCCACCATAACTTAGTCGTGCCTGAAAAAGTGATTACTTTGCAGTAAAAGTGGTGTTTTGCTGCAT
>CAYTHV010000032.1:15437-24952 GCA_964437685.1 uncultured Pirellulales bacterium | reverse complement strand
CCGATATCGCCGCAGGCAAGTCGTCCTTCGCCGGGGCCGATCATTTGGACTTTCAACTCTTTTTTCAGAATGGCGATATTTTTTTGCACAATGGGATTATTCCACATTCGGGTATTCATTGTCGGGGCAAAGAACACCGGTTTTTGCCAGCAGGCACACAGCGTCGTACTCAGCAGGTCGTCGCAAATCCCGGTTGCGGCCTTGGCGATGATATTGGCGGTTGCCGGAGCAACCACCACGATATCCGCAATATCCGCCAGATTGATATGGCTGATCCTGAACTCTTCCGGCGTTGACCACAAACTCGTATGCACGGCATTGCCGGTAACCGCCTCAAACGTCTTTGGGCCGATCAGCTCACATGCGCTGGCGGTCATAATCGTATGGACAGAATATCCCCCCGAGGTCAGCTTGCTGGCCAGGTCTGCGGCCTTATACGCCGCGATCCCGCCGCTAACGCCGAGAAGAATCGTCCGCTTCTGCGATGGTTTAGGTTTGGCAGCCATTGCTTTAGAGCGTAAATTTCTCTTTGGTTTTGCCGACCGGATTCAGCTCGAGAGCAATCTTACCCTGCCGAATTTCTTCAACAGCGATCTCGATCTGCGTCATCCCCTCGGAATTTTCAATCAGAGGGCGGCTGCCTTCCATCAACTCCAGCAATCGCTTTTGAATCAGCGAGGACAGTTTAAACCGTCCGCCAACCTTTTTCAAAACTTCGCCGTCTTTTAATGCTTCAATCATTCTATAATCTCCTGTCACAACTGAACAATATTAACAACTTCTTCAATCGCCCGCTCAAGCACATCATTGACCACAAGATAGTCATAGGCTTTGCGGGCCGTTTCTATTTCTCTTTGCGCCGCTTCAAGTCGGCGTTTTTTACTTTCTTCATCTTCGCCGCGGCCGCGATTTTCAATCCGGCCCAGCAGCGCTTCCAGTGTCGGCGGCATAATAAAAATCATCATCGCCTCGGCGTATTGCGATTTCACCTGCAAGCCGCCCTGCACATCGATTTCCAGAATCACGATTTTGCCTGCCGCAAGCGCCGCTTCGACCGGCTGCCTCGGCGTGCCGTAATAATTGCCGAACACATTGGCATATTCGTCTTTGCCGATAAACCAGTAATCCTTGCCGTCAATCTCGGCGTTGCCGGGTTTGCGCGTCGTACAGGACACGCTCAAAAACGCGCCCGTCCGCCTGATCACCTCCCGGCAAATCGTACTTTTACCGGCGCCGGACGGCCCGCTGATTACCGCTAATTTTCCTTTGAGCCTGGTCATCGGGCTTATTCCGCGTTCTGTACCTGCTCTTTGATGCGGTCGATGGCACACTTAATGTCGATCACGCTGTGGGCAATCGTCGCATCCAGAGCCTTGCTGCCGATGGTATTGGCTTCCCGCAGCATTTCCTGCGTAATAAAGTCCAGCCGTCGGCCGACCGCTTCACCCTGATGGCAGCAAAGCTCAAACTGCTTAACGTGCGAATCGAGCCGGGTGATTTCCTCATTGATGTCGCTGCGGTCGGCGTAAATCGCCACTTCCCGCGCCAGCAGATCGCTGTCAATTCGCAACTGTCCCTGCGAGAGCAATTCATCGACACGCTTTTTAAGCTTGTCATGATACTCCCGCACGACAACATCCTTGCGCTGCTGGATGGTTTCCAGGTCAACGCTGATTTTGCGGCAGTTGCTCAGAAGGTCTTCGACCAGCGCCTTGCCGTCTTCCAGCCGCGTCTTTTTAAGCTGGGCCATCGCCTCGTCGGTCAGCCGCAGGATCGTCCGCTTCATAATCTCAATATGCTCAGCATCCGGGATTACCGGCTGAACAATCCCCGGCAAACCCAGCATTGAAGCCAAATCAACCGTACAGCGGTTTTCATCGTCAGGCAGAATCTCGCGCAGTCTCTGCACGTAACTATTCAGCGTGTTTTCATCCACGTCAAATAACGCCTGCCCGGATATATTTTTCATCCGCAGCGAAAAACTCAGCGTGCCGCGCTGAATGCTTTCGCGGGCTTTCTTTTCGATCTCGCCTTCCAGGAACGCCGCGATATCCGGCAAACGCAGGGATGCCTTAAAGTAGCGGTTGTTGACCGAACGCACTTCAACGGTATAGACTACGCCGTCAACTTCCGCACACGCCTGACCAAACCCTGTCATACTGCTGACCATATCGCTCTCCGTATAAGGCTATTATTTCGCAGGTGCCGCTGGAGCTGCCGGCGCTGCGGGCGCCGCAGGCTGTGATTCAACCGGCTGTGCCGCTTCAGGCTGGGGAGCCGGGGCGGCTGTTTCCGGCGCTGCGGGTGCCGCCTGTTCTGCAGGAGCCGTTAGCGGAGCCTGCGGAACCGAAGGGCCGAGCAATTCATCTGTTGCGACAGGACGCATAAACAATCCCATCAACACCGACATCGTCAGAAAGACTGCCACCAGGCCGATGGTAACCCACGTCAGAAAATCGCCTGTTTTCGTACCGAGCAGGCTTCCTGCGCCCGCTCCGCCGAATGCCGCCGCCAGTCCGCCGCCGCGACCTTTTTGCAGAAGCACGACTAAGATCAGAGCCACCGCAACAAGAATCCACAGAATAATCATCACATGCCAAAAAAATGAAACCGCTGCCAAAGGAAGCATCATTGTACTCTCCTAAATTGTTTTATTTCATTGCCGTTTTAATCATCGCCACAAAATCCGACGTCTTCAGACTTGCTCCGCCGATCAGCAGACCATCCACATCCGGCTGTGCCATCAACTCCGCGGTATTGGAAGGCTTTGCCGACCCACCGTACTGAATCCGAAGCTGTTGAGCAATCTGTTTACTGTACATTTTTTCCAGAAGTCCGCGAATCATCGCATGCACTTCCTGAGCCTGCTCGGGTGACGCCGTTACGCCGGTGCCAATCGCCCAAACCGGTTCATACGCTACCGTTACCGCATGGATGCGTTCTTCGCAAATGCCCGCCAGCCCTTTTTTAATCTGGTCGGCTACGATCTGATTGGTCTTGCCCGCCTGACGTTCTTCAAGCAGTTCGCCAACGCAGAAGATCGGCAGCAGTCCGCCGGTAATCGCCGCGTGCATTTTCTTATTGATCAACTCATCCGTCTCGCCGAGAACATGCCGCCGTTCCGAATGTCCCAATATCACATACGTGCAGCACACATCTTTCAGCATCGCGCAGCTGATTTCGCCGGTAAACGCCCCATTGCCCTGAAAGTACACATTCTGTGCACCCAGCGCCACATTTGATGAACTGAGCGCCTCTGCCACCGTCGGCAGATACACAAACGGCGGACAGACCGCGACATCCACGCTGTCCACATGCCCGACTTCGGCGACAATCCCCCTGGCCAAAGCAACCGCTGAGGCCATATCCATATTCATTTTCCAGTTGCCGGCAAGAAACGGCTTTCGCATAACGTTCTCCTGTAATTGCTACTCTCGCAACACTTTGTTTTATTTCTATAATATACCCGCACCACGCGGAAAACTGCCTAACACGGACAATTGCAGACAATGCGGCTTGACTTCTTCCAGAGCCTTTTTCACCGGCTCGTCAAGTTTGTGGCCCAGAAAATCCACAAAGAAATAATATTCCCACTCGCGTTTCTTATTCGGACGCGATCCGATATTGGTCATATTGATATTATACTTCTTAAATACACTCAGCACATCGACCAGCGCGCCTGTTTTGTGAGCAGTACTGAATAGAATAATCGTCTTATCATCGCCGGTCGGCTTGGCGTCTTCTTTGGCGATAATCAGAAACCGCGTGATATTGTTCGAGATATCCTCAATATCCTGACACAGTATCTTCAATCCATAGACTTCCGCCGCAACCGCCGAAGCAATCGCCGCCGCATTCGTCTCTGTTGCCGCCAGTTGCGCCGCCCTTGATGACGACGCCATCGGGATAAGCTGCGCATCTTTAAAGGCGCCGGCCAGCCAGTTACGGCACTGGGCAAAAATCTCCGGCTGCGAATAAATCTTTTGAATCTGGTTCATCGGGCAATTGGCCATCAGGTTATGATGAATCGCCATATTCGCCTCGGCACAGATCAGCACATCCGTCTCGACAAACGCGTCCAGTGACTCCCGAACACCGCCGCCGGCGGAGTTTTCAATCGGTACAATCCCGAAATCGCTGTGTCCTTTGGACACTTCCTCAAAAATCGCCCGAATATCGGCCAGTGCCTCATAATCGACGCTCTGTCCGAATTTCAATATCGCGGCATTATGGCTAAAACTGCCTTCCGGCCCCAGATAGGCGATCCGCAACGGCCGCTCCAGAAAAAACGACCCGCTCATAATCTCGCGCCACACCGCCGCCAATGCTTTATCCGGCAACGGCCCCTTATTCTGTCGGGCAATCTTATCAAAAACCGCCTTTTCGCGATCCGGAGCATAAATCGGCGTCGCGTCTGCTGCTTTTAGTTTGCCGACTTCGACAACAATCTGCGCACGCTGATTAATCAGCTCAACAAGCCGTTCATCCAGAGCGTCAATCTTTTTTCGCAGTTCTTCCAGCGACATCAGGGCGTCTCAAGGCCATTTCCAACTGTAAATGGGCTTTAGCCCATCATTTTTCGCATCCCGCAATAGACTTTTGCCATGCTTTGCGGCCAATTTAGAACGAAATCTTGTACCACAATTTAGGAGTTTCGTCAATCAAATTGCCACTCCAACCGCCCCAATTCATCAAAAACACAAATTTTAGATATAATGTGAATATATAATACCTAAAATATGATTATTTTTCATCTTAATACTTCTACATACGCAGAAGACAGACAATACCGCAGGATTCAACCCAAAAAGCTTCCTTGTTTTTTAAGGCAAATTAAGGTATAATAACTGTTTCTACAAATAATAACAGAGTTTCGATATCTTGTATCTTATGGAACGTACAGAAAACCTAAATATTAAGCAGTTTCGCCCGCTGGTAACGCCGGAAGAGATCAAAAAAGACTTCCCCGCCGATGAGCAGGTTACACACCTTGTGGCCAGTTCGCGCAAAATCATCCAGAACATCCTGACCAACAAGGACAAACGCCGGCTGGTTATTACCGGACCTTGCAGTCTGCACGACCGGGAGGCAACCATCGACTATGCCGGCAGGCTCAGCAAATTGCAGGCTGAGCTATCCGAGAAAGTCCTCCTGGTAATGCGTGCCTATTTTGAAAAACCCCGTACCACGCTGGGCTGGAAAGGGATGCTCTACGACCCCCATCTGGACGGCTCCTACGATATTGAATTCGGCCTGCGCCAGGCGCGCAGCCTTTTGTTTGAGCTCGCCAAACTGGGATTGCCTGCCGCGACGGAAATTCTGGAACCCATTATCCCGCAATATCTGTGCGATATTTTGAGCTGGACGGCCATCGGCGCGCGTACCAGCGAATCGCAGATACATCGGCAAATGGCCAGCGGATTGTCAATGCCCATCGGCTTTAAAAATGGAACGGATGGCAACCTGGGCGTAGCGCTGGACGCCATCAAATCCGCCGCCAGTCCGCATTCATTTCTCGGCATCGACCACAACGGCAAGGTCGTCATCGCAGAATCCAAAGGCAACAAATACGGCCACCTGGTGATGCGCGGCGGAACCTCCGGCCCGAATTATACCAGCGAGTTTGTGGCATTCGCGGAAGTCTTGCTGCAAAAGGCCAACGTTGCCAACGGCATCATAATTGATTGCAGCCATTCCAACTCACACAAAGATCATAAACGGCAAAAAGAGGCTTTATATGATATCGCCGACCAGATTCGCGGCGGCACCAAAGTCATCTCGGGAATTATGCTGGAAAGTTTTCTTAAGGAAGGACGCCAAAGCATTGGTGCAGTAGGCCAGCTTAAATATGGCATCTCGCTGACCGATTCCTGTATTGGCTGGGAAGAAACCGAAGACCTCATCCGCCACTTTGCCGCGGCGATTTCGTGGTAAATACACAAAGCGTATCGTCTAACGCCACTTGTGCTGGTGGACACAGGCCAAAATCTTTTCAGCGCACTCCAATGCGGCAAGGCCTTCTTCCGCGGTAACTTCCGGACGAAACGCGGGATCAACCACAGCCTTGAGGAATGACTGCTGCTCGACTTTCAGCGGTTCGGCATCGGTAATATCCAGTTGTTCGATATGCAGCATCTCCGTCCAGTTGACGGTGGAGAAGTCGAAGTCCTGTGCTTCCTGATGTTCCCGAATCCACTTGACCATATCGATATTGGGATCAGTCTTGATAACAATGCCCTCCTTGGTCTGGTAATTCAGGCTCAGGTACGCCTGACGGCTGAAGATGCGGACTTTGCGTTCGGTCTTCAAGGCCAGACGCGAGGCGGTGATATTGGCGATGCAGCCGCTTTCAAAGGTAATGCGGGTGTTGCAGATGTCTTCGTGGTCGGCAATGACATTGACGCCGATGGCTTCGACATTTTTGACCGGGCTGTTGGCCAGCGACAGAATGATGTCAATGTCGTGAATCATCACATCCAGAACCACACCGATGTCTATGGAGCGAAATGGATAGGGACTGACCCGTGTGGCCTCGATAAACATCGGCTCGATATGCAGACGCTTCATCGCCTGCACCACCGGGTTGCAGCGTTCCGAATGCCCAACGGCAACGACGGTATTGTATTGCTTAGACAATTCGACGATCCGGCGGCCCTGTTCAACACTTGCGGCCAGCGGCTTTTCAATGAGTACCGGAATACGGTTGGAAATGAATAACTCGGCCAGCGACTGGTGAGCGGCGGTCGGAGCGGAAATAGTAACCGCATCGACTTTGCCGATAAGTTCTTTCGGATCGGTCATGGCAAGGCAGTTGTGCTGCCTGCCCAGATTCTGCGCTTTAACCGGGTCGGAATCCACAATAGCGACAAGCTGAACATTGTCAAGCTTGCCATAGACTTTGGCATGGATACCGCCCATCTTGCCGGCGCCGACAATCGCTGTACGTATTTTATTCATAGCATACCTTGCTGGTTTTTAGTCGCGGAACAACTCAAGGTGGCGACCGAAACGCTGTTTGCCCATATTGAGCATCAGTTCGATAATAGCACGGATATTTTCATCATTGCCATCCTGTTCGGCCAGCGCTTTGACCTGCTGGAGAACGGGTTTCTTCGACCGCCAGATAAAGCGATAGGCTTTTTCGATCTTTTCCTGCTGCTCTTCATTGAGGCCGGCCCGCCGTACTCCACGTTTGTTGACGCCGCGGACTTCGGAAGGATAATGGCCGCTGACAATCATAAAGGGCGGAATATCGTGGGCAATGCCGGTAAAGCCGGCAGCGTAACACCATTTGCCGATCGTGCAGAATTGATGCACCGCAACCATGCCCGACAGCCAGACGCCCGTTTGTATGTGACAGTGGCCGCTGATCTGTGTGCCATTGCTCATCACAATCGAATCGCCCAGCATGCAATCGTGTCCGATGTGTACACCGATCATCAGGAGGTTGCCATTGCCGATGGTGGTGCCTTTGTCCGCATACATGCTCGGATGAATGGTTACGAACTCGCGAATAACGTTGTTGTCGCCAATCACAAGACTGCCGAAAGGCTTGCTGAAATTCAATATCTGCGGCGGACGACCGATGACGCAATTGGCGAACAGCCGGTTGTTTTTGCCGAGCTTGACATCCTTGCCGACCACAACGTGGGCGTCGAGAATTGAACCGTCTCCGATTTCCGCGCCGGCATCTACCAGCGTGAAAGGACCGACGACAACATCATTGCCTAACTTTGCAGTTTTATCGACTACTGCACTGGGATGTATTACTGAACCCATATTTTTAAATAAACCTCCGTTAGAGTTTAAATTACATGCGGACGTTAACTCATTTCATCGTCCACGAGCATAAATTTCAATTGCGCTTCGGCAACAACTTCGTCGCCAACCAACGCGGTACAATTACACTTAGCCGCCCGACTGCGAACCTTATCCGCTTCGGCAATCAGAATCAACTGATCGCCCGGTACGACAGAACGGCGAATTTTGACGTGATCAATAGTCAGAAGCACGGCAAGCTTACCGGTATTTTCCAGCTTTTGGGCGAACAGCAATCCTGAGACCTGCGCCAGCGCTTCGACAATCAGAACTCCGGGCATTACCGGCGTACCGGGAAAATGTCCCTGAAAGAACTGCTCATTGATCGTTACGTTCTTGATTCCCTTGATGCGGTGGTCCGCTTCGACCTCGATAACTTTATCCACCAGCAGGAACGGATAACGATGCGGCAAAATCTTTTGAATACGCCGGATATCCAAAATGGGCTTGCCCGCAGACATTTGCTTTTGTTCCTGCTTGCGAGCCTGTTCAACAATTTTCTGCACCAGCTTCTGATTGAGATGATGACCTGTTTTGTAGGCGACAATCCGCCCTAAAATCGGTCGCCCGGACAACTTCAAGTCGCCGATTAAATCGACGACTTTGTGCCGCACGCATTCATCATCGTAACGGTAACTGTTTTTGATCGGGCCATCCGAGCCAATCACCAGAATATCTTTGGGGCCAAGATGCGTTCCGACCCCCATGGCCTGCATTTGGCGGGCTTCGACTTCCAATACAAATGTGCGGGCTTTGGCCAGATGCTGTTCAAAGTGTTTTTCGGTCAGTTCGCAGGAATAAACCTGTCGGCCTATGCCGGTAAACTGCGTATAGTCCAAATCATACGTGATGCTCAGATTTTGTCCGCCGTTGGGGAGAGCATAAATCGACTTATCCCCTTCGGTAATACAGATCGGTTCAGAAACAATGTATTCTTTTTGCGGAGACCCCTGCTCAACTTCGCCGGCTTTTTGCAGAATTTCAAAATAATCTTCCGAACTGCCGTCAAGGCCGGGCAATTCAGCGCCTTCGATTTCAATAATCAGATTGTCAATGCCAAGGGAATGAATCGCCGCCAGACAATGTTCGGGCGTTTCAACAAAAGCTTCGCCATTCTGCAGCGCGCTGCGGCGGTCGCGCTGGACAATGTATTCCGGCAGTACCGGAATCTCATTGGCAGCGTCCATATCCGTGCGAATAAAAACGACACCCTTGTCCGCCGGGGCAGGCTTGAAGACCACCCTGGCGTCCTTGCCGGAAAAAAGACCTTTGCCGGACAACTTGCATTCAGATCTAATCGTTTTTTGCTGCTTCAATTTTTTCCACTCGTTTGGACAGTTCTTTTAGTTCTTTAGCCAACTCCGGCAACCGTTTGAACAACATAACACTTTTCAACTGGTTCTGCCAGTCTATCGCCGGCAGACCCCATACTTTTTGTCCCGGCTTGACATCGTCAAAGACGCCAGACTGGCCGCCGACAATGGCGCCATCCCCGACCGTAACATTATCCGATACCCCAGCCCGGCCGGCCAGAATCACACCATCGCCAATACGTCCACTGCCGGCGATACCCGACCCTCCAGCCAGCAGACATGCTTTTCCGGTAATCGCATTATGCGCGATTTGCACAAAATTATCAATCTTCGTTCCCGCGCCAATAATTGTATTGCCGAATTTCGCCCGATCTACGCAGGTAC
>CAYTHV010000032.1:5175-15427 GCA_964437685.1 uncultured Pirellulales bacterium | reverse complement strand
ACCCGATTTCGACGCCGTCTTCGATAATCACCCCGCCATTGTGGGGGATTAGCTGATGGCGGCCATCAATAAACGAGTATCCAAATCCAGTTGATCCAATAGTCGTATTTGACAAAATAATGCAAAAATTGCCGATTTTGCAATTATGATACACAGATACATTCGCATCGAGCCGTGAATTGGCGCCAATAGCGGTATTTTCGCCAATCGAACAATTAGGGCCAATAACGGTATTTGCACCAATATTTACAAAATGGCCGATATATGCGCCCGGACCGATGGATGCGGTCGGGTCAACCACGGCATCCGATTCGATAACCGCAGCAGGATGGATGCCTTTTTGTGTCGTCAGCCGGGGGGCAAACAACGTCATTGCCGCAATCAGAGCTTTATCGACATTACCGACAACCAATTGCGATATTTTGCATTGATCCATCCGTTTGGCAGTCAATACAGCGGCCGCTTTTGACGCAACCAGTTTTGACGCGTGTTTTTCGGAAGACAGAAAGCAAACCTCATCCGGTCCGGCATCCTGAATGGTATTTATGCCGGTGATGATTTTTGCGCTATCGCCGAATAGCTGGGCGTTACATTTCTGCGCCAACTGTTCCAGAGAAAACCGGATGTTTTTTTGAGTATGGTCCATTTACTGCACTTCATCCAAGGCTGCCAGTACTTCATCAGTAATGTCAACTTGATCGGTATTATACAGGACTTTTTTAGTACGAATACTCAGCATAAAATCCCGCAGACTCGGGGCGGGCGTATCCAACTGCTCCTGAGCCAGAACAATATCCAGTCCTTTTTTCTGTGCAATCTGTTTGGTGACATCCAGCATTTTGACATACAGGCTTTCAGTCCACTGAAGCATTTCCAGGTTCACTTTTTCCTGATAAAATTTGTCTTTGGCTTCCAGTAACCCTTTTTTATCCAGAAAGTCTTTCATGGTGTTGATATAATCCACGGTGCCGGGCTTTAAGACATCCATATTGGCCTGAATGGATTCGAGGGCTTTTTTGTCTTTCTGAAACTCAGCTTTCATCTGCGTTTCCTGCCCGCTCATTTTTTCCTGCCAGGCTTTATGCTTTTTGCTGTTTTGCAACACTTTGGTCACATCGACAACCCCAACCCTCGCCGGGACGATTTGGTTTTCGCCGGCGGCCACGCCCTGCCGATAGCCAAATGATACACACAATATCGCTACGCAAAGACCGATAAATGCTATTTTCCCAAGTTTCATAAATCCATTCCTTTCTTCGTTGTTATCCATCTATATCAGTTCATCGTTTTAAGTTCGCAGTTCTTAGTGATCGATAAATCACCCTCATGCGGCTATTTTTGTATTGCATCCGCAAAGACGCGTGGAGGTTTTATTAGAATAATGCTCCTACGGAGAAGCTGAACACTCGCGTATCGTCTTCGTCTTCCTTGGTAATCGGGGCGGCCAGTTCAAACCGCATCGGCACCGGGCCAAACCACTGCGGAATCTGAATCTGGAGACCGGTACCAATCGAAGTACGCGGGCAGCCTTCTTCGATCATCGCCGCATCGGTAAAGAACAACCATGAGAAAACTTCCGAACCGAGCGGGACGGCAACTTCGGCGCTGCCGTTTAAAATCCAATCACTGCCAATCGGGTCATCGTTGGAAGCCCTGGGACTGACGCCGCGGTAATCAAAGCCGCGAATCGTACTGGTGCCGCCGGCATAAAACTTTTCAAACAAGGGAGCGTCGCCGACAATTGTGCCGCCGTGAACTTTGGTTTCCAGTACGGTTTTCAGCTCCGACAAATCTTCATAGAGGGTGTGATACCATCGTTGAGTACCACTGAGAATTCCAAATGTATGATCGACGGCGACCTGTTCATAACCAAAATCAAAGTTATACCCTTTGGTCGGACGGAATCGGCTGTCGGTGGTGTCTTTGCCGATGTAGGGACGAACGCCAAGCAGAAGATTGTTGCCCTTGACATCCAGCACTTCTTTGGGAGCGTCGGCTTCCAAATCCATCACATCAACATTGTCCAGTCGGAACGCCATGCCGCGCCGCCAGTCATCATCAAAGCGTTTTTCAAAACCCAATCCTCCGCCGAGACGATTTTCCGTATAGGATTCCCATTCTCTTTCAAAACTTTTCCCATAAACATCCATCGATACCGGCTTATCATACAAGTATGGCTCGGTAAAGCTGACCATATAACTGCTTTGCTCTGTGCCGGGGTTCAGCGAAATCCGAAAGCGTTGGCCGGCTCCGCGAAAAGCCTTGCCGGTAATCAATTCATTCCAGCTTTCGGGCGTATCGGAAATATCAAAATTGCGCTGATCAAAGGAGATATTGCCTATCACACCGCTGTCGCTGCCGACGCCGGCGCCAAGCATGATCGAACCGGTCTGGCCTTCGGTAACCGTAACCAGAGCGTCTTTACGATTCGGGTCCAACGAAGCTGCGGGGGTAATCTTTGCCGACTCGGTAAAAACCGTGCCTTTGAGCGTCTTTTCCAATTCGCCTTCGCCGTCGCCCCGTGCAATGTCGGCATTATACCAGGTGCCCGGGGTAAATTTTTCTTCATCGAGTACACGGCGAATCACGTGATCCTGTGTGGTGGTGTTGCCGATAATGGTGACCTGGCCAATACGGAACCGATTGTTTTCGGTCACATCGTGTTCGACACGCACCTTGGTTCCCTCCAGGAAGGTTCGCTTGATATCCGTTTTGACATCAACAAAGCCCTGCTCCTGATACTTGCTTTTAATTTTTTTGGAATCAAACTCAGCCCTGTCGCTACTGAACAGCCCGTTTTCAACCAGCTTGAACCCTTCGCGCAGCCGCGGGACATCAAAGAACTTATTGCCGCTTATCAGAATGGAATCCACCGTGTATGATGGGCCTTCCGAAATAACGAACTCCAGTGTGGCTTTGCTTTTGTCCTCGTTAAACAAGACGCGGGTTTTGACCTGGGCGTCCAGATAGGATTGTTTTTGATACACTTCCTGGACTTTCATCGTATCTTTGTCAACCGCATCTTCATTGTAATAAACCGACCAGAACAGAAACTTTTTGGTTTTGGTTTTAATCGCACCTTTAAGCTGATTGTCGCTAAGGACGCGATTGTCGCTGAATTTGATTTTTGTGATTTTCGGACGGGCGCCTTCTTCTATCGTATAGGCCACCTTGCCGATAATCATCGCCGATTCATCCAGCGAGACATTGACCCAGGGATACCCTTTTTCAATATAAAGTTTTTTGATCGCATCAACGCCGGCACGAACCGCAAGGATATCGAGATAATCGCCTAATTTAAAACTCAGTGAGTTGGTCAGTTTGCTGATGGAGAGCTTTTTGTTGCCGAGGAAAACCAATTCCCGGACAAGCTGTTTTTCGACAACAACATACGTCAGTTTGACTGTGTCATTCACATCCTGCGCGGTATAATAAGCCGATTCGACACCTTCCAGCCTGGCAACACGGGAAGCGTCTTCGGCTGCAATCTGAGTGGAAAAAATCTGGCCGGGACGGGCACGAATGGCAGAAAAAACCTGAGCGCGCGTAACCGTCACCCCGCCGGTCGTTTCAACCGAATCGATGAGTTTCTGCTTGTCCTGCTCGGCATAGCCTGCGGCTGAAAACCCCAATACGACCCATGCCGCAATGATTGCTGCAACCGACGCCGTCCTATTCATATCCTTATGAATCATCGCTGCTTGTCTCCTAAAAAGGATTGCTCCCGGAAAAGGAATTGCCAAATCGTGTATAGCGTCCGTCAAAGTTCAACTTGACCGTATCGGTCGGGCCGTTACGCTGCTTGGCCACAATCACTTCGGCGATATTGGTTTCTTCAAAATCTTCTTTGGTACGATTATAATAATCCTCGCGGTGCAGCAGCAGGATCACGTCGGCATCCTGCTCAATACTGCCGCTTTCACGCAGGTCGCTCATGCGGGGACGATGATCCTCTCGCCCTTCTGAGGAACGATTCAACTGACTGAGCACAACAACCGGTACATCCAGCTCACGGGCGAGCGACTTCATATACCGTGAAATACCGCTGATTTCCTGCTGGCGCGACTCGACTTTGCCGCCAATCGACATCAACTGCAGATAATCGATAAAGACCGCCCGGATATCATATTGACTTTTAAGCCGACGGCACTTGGCCCGCATCATCAGCGGCGTTAAGCCCGGCGTATCGTCAATAAAGATGGGCTTTTCGTATAATTCGCCGCCGACACGCTGTAATTCCGCATGCTGGTCGGAACTGACCATCCCTTTGCGAACCGCTTGAGAATCGACTTTGGCCCGGCTGCATAAAATACGCTCGACAAGCTGCTGTCGGCTCATTTCAAGGGAAAAGATAACGACCGCAGAACCCGCATCCGCACCGATATATTCGGCAATATTCAGTGCGAAACTGGTTTTACCCATACTGGGACGTCCGGCGACAATAATCATTTCGCCTTTGTGCAGACCGCACAACAAATTGTCCAACTCCAAAAAACCTGTCGGAAGACCGGTGACATGCGACCCCTTGCGGGATTCGATATTTTCAAATGTTTCCGTCAACAGATGCCGGATCGGGTAGGCCGAACCGGATATTTTCTTTTCCGTGACGGCAAAAATCTGTTTTTCAGCTTCGTCTAATTTCTCCCCAACATCGCCGGCTTCATCACAGGCGACCCGCAAAATATCCTGACTGACGCGGGCCAACTGCCGCAGCATCGATTTATCCCGGACAATCCGGGTATAATATTCGACATTGGCCGCGGTGGGAACCGATTCGGCGATGCGAACCATATAGTCCACACCTCCGGCGGCTTTGAGCCGGTCACGACGCACCAGCTCATTGCGAAGCAGCACAAGATCAATCTTGCTGTTGGCTTCATACAAGCCGAGAATCGATTCATAAATTAACCGATGTTCCGGCATCGAAAACGCATCGGCATCAAGCTGTTCGACAACCTGCCCGATACATTCCCGATCCAGAATCATCGAACCAAGCACCGCCGCTTCGGCTTCAATGGAAGCCGGCAAAGCCTTGCCATCCAATGGCGTCGGCAATGCCTGCGAAGCATCGGGGTTAGGATTCCTGGATGTTTTCCTCAACTGGCTCAACGACCTGTTCCTGCTGTTGCTCGGAGATTACACGAACCTGAACCTTAGCACGCAGATCCGCGGCGACCTTGACGCCGACTTCAAAGGTTCCCAGTTCTTTGATATGTCCGCCACTAAGACGAATCATCGTATCTTTAACCTCAAAGCCTTTTTCGCGCAGTTTCTCGGCGATTTCACGCTCGGTAACTGAACCAAACAGGTGTCCCAGATCATTGGCATTGGCCGTAATTTCCACTTCGGCGCCTTCGATGGAAGCGGCAACCTTTTCCAATTGCTCACGCACCAACCGACGCTGCTCGGAACGCTGTGCCTTTTCCGCAGCCATCGCCTTGATCTTGGAATCGGACGGAACGACCGCAACCCCCTGCGGTATCAAATAGTTACGGGCATATCCGTCTTTTACGCTGACAACGTCGCCATACCAGCCGAGATTTTCCACGTCTTCACATAACAACACTTTCATATATTGTCTCCAGCTTCGTCAACTCTTCAAATAAATTTTTTATATGCTTTTCCACTTTCGTCTTTGCAGGGCGGGATTTCCTCTGGACGACCCCGCAAGGCAAGACGTGTCGGACAATCCCGTTACGCCGTGAACGGAAGCAGCGCCATAAACCGGGCCCGTTTAATCGCCTGGTTGACCTTGCGCTGACAGCCGGCACAGTTGCCGCTGCGTTTGCGGGAAAAAATCTTGCCGCGATTGGTCAGCAGCTTGGACAGGACGTCAATATCCTTGTAATCAATGTAATTTTTCTTTTCGCGGCAGAACCGGCATTGCGTTTGCTCGCGAATGGTCGTCGTGATTCTTTTTTTCTTGTTTTGACTTTTGTTGGGAGTCATCTTTTTCATAACAGTTCCTGTTTTTTATCAATTTTTCGATCTATTTGATTATCGCGTTCCAGTGCGTCTTAAAAAGGTATATCGTCTTCGCCGGTTGCTGCGCCATAGGGAGCTTCCGCATCCGGCGGCGGTACATCTCCGCCATTGGGGGCGCTTCCGGCGGCTTTTTGTCCGCCGCGGCCGATAAACTCAAAATTCTCCACAAATACCCGCAACTTGCTTTTTTTGGTGCCGTCCTGCGCCTGCCACGAATCAAACTTCAACCGGCCTTCCACAAAAATCGGCTCGCCTTTTTTGAAGTACTTCTGAATCGTCTCGGCGCGCTTGCCGAACATCTGGCAATCCACAAAACAGATTTCTTCGCCCTGAGAGCCGTCCTGTTTTTTAAACTTGCGATTGATGGCCAGGCCGAACTCAACCGCCGCCGTCTGGCTGGGTAAATACGACAACTGCGGATCCCGCGTCATATTGCCCATCAGCAACACTTTATTTAAATTTGCCATCTTATTCTCCCGACATTGTCCGGCCGCGACAAATCGCCGCCGTAACCTTTCGGTCAAACAATGTCTTGTTCCTGAAATTTAGACCTGACTATCTATGTCGGCAATCACTTCATTGGCAACCGCTTCGTTGTCAGTGGCTGCTCCGGCGGCTGCCTGACTTTCGGCATGGCCGATCATCGCAGGCGTGGGTTTTTCCATCTCTTCGGGCTTCATCCGGTCAGTACGGATAACCAGAACGCGAAGAATATCTTCAGATAACTGGACATCGCGTTCCAGTTGGCGAACCATCAGGGAGCTGCATTCAAAGTAGGCCAGGATGTATGTTCCCCGGGCCTTGCGGTCAACTTCGTACGCCAGCTTACGTTCATCCCACTTGCGTACCGAAATCACGCGAGCCTGGGCACGGGCGAAAATCTTGTTGATGACCTCATTAATATGGTCCCATTGTGACGCCGCCAGCGCCGAATCGATCAGGAACAACGCTTCATATACTCTTTTTGTTTCCAAACTTGATACCTCCCAAGACTAATTACTATTTCTTGTCTTTATTTTTAATTTTTTGAGCCATTTATCATTACTGATTATCTTTTGGCTTATCCGTTATATTTTTTTCATTAAACCGATTCATTGCCGCAGGCAGCTCGTCGCGTATCCAGCACAACAGCGCCTCCTGAGCCTTACTTATCGCGGCCCCAATCAGCGGGCGGTCTTCGGAGCCGGGTCTGCTCAGCACATAATCCCGCGTATCCGGATAAATGCTTGATCCGATCCCGACACGAAGCCGGGCATACTGTTCAGAACCAAGCTTTCCGGCGATATCTTTAAGGCCGTTATGGCCGCCGGCGGAACCGGACGGACGAATCCGTATCATTCCGGGCGGCAATGCCATATCATCCGCTACCACAATCACGTCGCTAATCGGCATTTTGTAAAAACCCATTGCCGTCGCAACCGCCTGACCGCTGAGATTCATAAACGTCTGCGGCTTTAAAAACAAAACCCGGCACTCATCGACCAGCGTCTCACCGAACAGCGAATTAAATTTCTTCTGTTCAACTGCTGCGCCAAGCTTCGCCGCCAATCCGTCAATCACTTCAAAACCCACATTATGCCGCGTCCCGGCATATTCTTTTCCGGGATTGCCGAGCCCGACGATCATCCTGAGTACAGTCATACAGCGGCATTCTCCTGGGTTTTATTACGCAACCCATCGCATGGATGGACACAGCCGAAACCGCACCATCCAGGCCAGGACGATTACTTGCTTTCTTCTTCGCCTTCTTTGGGGGCACGCTCGGTAATGACTTCCGGAGTTGTGGGCGTTTCGGCCAGCGCTTCTTCGGCTGTCTTTTCTTCCACCTTTTCGTGGCAAATGACCACCAGCGCCTTGGGGTCGGTTTTCAGCACACAACTGGGGGGCAGAGTAATCTGGCCGGCAGTGATGGAATCATCAATATCGACGTCTTTAATAATAACCGGAATCGAGGCCGGGATTTCAAGCACCGGGCATTCGATTTCCAGATGATCCAGCAATTCCTCAAGAACACCGCCGTGAGAGGATCCCTTGGCTGTACCGCGAAGCGCCAGCGGGACATTCACAGTAACCCGTTCGGTCAGATCCACACGCACCAGGTCGGCATGAAGGATATTCTTGCCGAGATGGTCATACTGCAATTCTTTCAGCAGCAGCGCCTGCTGGCCTTCGGGCAGGTTCACCGAAAAAATTCGATTGCCGCGATGCAGCGCCAGGGTAAAATCATGCGAATTCATCGCAATCGATACCGAGGCCTTCTTGTGACCATAGATGACTGCCGGCGTTTTGCCCTCTTCGCGAAGACGCGAAGCGGTCTTGGAGCCTAACTGCTCTCTGAGTTCCACATTTAATGACATTACTTCGGACATAACTAAACCTCTCTACTCGTTCTGGTTTCAACCGGAAAACCCGGTTTATACATTTATGATGGATTCATTTCCTCAAACATTTGGCTGAGAGACTGGTTTTCGTGAATTCGACGAATCGCCTCACCCAGCAACTCAGCTACGCTTAATACCGTTATATTTTTCAGCCAGCCGGCTTTTTCATCCTGCGGGATTGTATCGGTAACAATCACTTCGTCAATTGGCGCCTGCTGTAATTTTTCAATCGCCTGTCCGCAGAACAAGCCGTGTGTGGCGCCGACATAAATGTGCTTTGCGCCGCGACATTTAACCATGTGTGCCGCCCCGGCAATGGTTCCGCCGGTGGAAATCATATCGTCGCACATCACAATATTGCGATCTTTGACATTGCCGATAATTTCTTCAAACGCAACTTCATTGCCGCTGATGCGGCGTTTGTGAATAATCGCAAGCTCCGCACCCAGCGCCGTCGCGTAACGGCTGGCCGTTTTCATATTGCCCGCATCCGGAGACACCACCGTCAAGTCCGGAATTTGTTTTTCACGCAAATACTGAATCATCACCGGCTCAGCCGTCAGATGATCGACCGGAATATCAAAAAAACCCTGCAACTGCTTGGCGTGCAGGTCAATTGCCAGCACACGATCCGCTCCGGCAGCGGTCATCAGATTGGCAACCATCTTGGCGGTAATCGGCACTCGCCCGGCGTCTTTGCGGTCCTGACGGGCATAGCCGAAATACGGCATCACCGCTGTAGCCCGTGAAGCGCTGGCGCGACGCAGACAGTCGAGGAAGATTAATAATTCAACTAAATTTTCATCCACCGGGGCACACGTCGGCTGAACGACAAAACAGTCGTGTCCGCGAACGTCGGATTCCAGACGTACGCATTTTTCGCCATCCGGAAAGCTCCATATCTTCGCAACTCCAGCTTCTATATCCAGGTGCTTGCATATTGCCGCAGTCAGGTTTGGATTACCTGTCCCGCCAAATATCGTTATTGGATTATGCTTCATCGCTATTTATCTTGTCAGATCTTAATTTTTACAATTCAATAAAATCTACCCGGCCTGGACTCGAACCAGGAATGGGAGAGCCAAAATCTCCAGTGTTACCAATTACACCACCGGGTAATTTAAAATTTACACCTGTAAACTGAAAATTTTAAATTGGCGCACTCGCTCAAAACAAAATTTGTTTTGCGCGATACAAAAAATCGACATTGCAAATAAAATACGTCTTTGCTGGTCGCAGAATTCGCTTTAGAAGCAAATTGACCGGGCCTTGTCGGAGGCTTGAGCTGACCATGCTGCGAATCTGTCAGCCCCACTTGGCAGTACTAATACTGCCGGATGTCCCCGTTCGACACAGGCATTAGAGGGGTATAGGATACAGATTTAATGGGCTTTTGCAAGCCTTTTTTATGTAAAATCTCGAATGATCATGTCCATCGGCAAAAACAGGTCGCCAGCGGCACCATGCCGGCCATTTACAAATGATCGAAAATCCATCAATCCAGACCCGGCAGGCTTTAATTCCAGAATATGTAACTTCCCATGCCCGCAGGAGATGTGGAAATTTTCATCCAGAATTCCGAACACTTCATTTTTTTGACCCGTATTATCCACAACAGATGCTTTCGCTATCGTAATCTTCCAAGACTTACCGGTTTTGGCAGAAACGAACACGGCGGTCGCCCCGGGTGATGGCCATAAGCCGCGAATTTGGTTGGCAATCTCAACGGCAGACTTTTTCCAGTCAATAAAGCCGTGTTCTTTCTTTAATTTTGGAGCTTTTGTAGCCAGTTTATCATCTTGCGGCTGATAGACAGCTATTCCTTTATATATAGCATCTATCGTATTGACCAAAACAGGAGCGGATATATCCGCCATTCTGTCATG
>CAYTHV010000032.1:0-5165 GCA_964437685.1 uncultured Pirellulales bacterium | reverse complement strand
CAAAATCTGGAAATCGTCTTCGGGTGTAATCGGCGTTTTCGCCTGAGCCAAAATCAGCCCGGCATCCATTCGGTCGGCCAGCGTAATAATGCTGATTCCGGTTTCGGACTCACCATGGATGATTGCCCAGTTGATCGGCGCTGCCCCGCGGTACTTAGGTAACAGCGACCCGTGGACATTAATTGCACCTTTGGGAAATAATTGGACAAGAGGCTGGGATACTTTTTGGCCAAATGCGATCACAACCAATAGGTCACCGCCACACTGTTTTACTTTTTCGATCCACTCCGGAGTATTAATATCATCCGCTTCGAAGCAGGGAATGTCTTTCTCTTTGCACCAGAGTGCAACATCGGTCGGCTTTAAGTCGCGATGCCGCCCGGCAGGACGTGCCGGCTGCGTAAAAACACCAACAAGCTGATGGGCGGAACCTGTAATCGCATCGAGACAAGGAATGCCGAACAAGCCGGAACCAAAATACAATATTCGCATAGACGTTTTGTGTCTCTGATTATGGATGCGGTTTAGTGCTGTCTTTTTGCATCTGTCTTTGGATAGCCTCTGCCAATTCCCTGCTTATTTGGGACATTTGGGGGGGCAATTGGGGGCCGATGATCTCAATTGTGTAATCGACATTCGGATCGGGTTTGATAGAAACCTTTTTATAATCCACATCCGATTTAGGTTCAACCGATACAATAAAGAATTTGTCTCCGGTATTGGGGTCGATGATAAACATGTTTTCCCGGGTCAACTCGTCAAGAGCGATTTTAGCATTTGGATCGCCTTTGACCGCAACCGAAATCATCGTTTGCTTTGTGGATTCTTTACAGCCGATCAAAAAACTGACACCCACGAGGATCACTATAATTATTTTCGACATCTTTTACTCCTTATGTATCTTTTAGGTTGGTTGTGTCGTGTTTGTCCTGTAATCGCTTAAGGATGCGGCGGGCGCGAATTTTGGCCGCGGCGCTCATCCGATCCTTAATCATAATCCCCTGCAGGTGGTCGTATTCATGCTGAAAAGCCCGTGCCAAAAGCCCTTCGCCGGTTTCGGTAAAAGATTTGCCATCGAGACCGAGCGCATGAACGGTACACCGGGTGTAGCGGAGAATTTTGCCGTAGATGCCGGGCAGCGACAGACAGCCTTCTTCGCAAGTGTCCTGCGAACCTTCCGGTTCAATCTTCGGGTTGATATAAACACGGGCGTTTTCTTTGGTGCCGTCCGTGGAAACAACAAAAATTTGAAGATCAACCCCCGCCTGCGGCCCGGCCAGACCGATGCCTTTTTGCTCGACCATAATATCCTTCATCCGTTCAGCCAACTGACAGATCGAATCATCAATGGTCTCTATCGGCTTGGCGGCTTTGCCAAGCACCGGCTCTGGAAATCGTGTAATTGTGCAGTTTTTGTAATCAGACATATCGTTTAATTGTCAAACTCATCGCCTTTAAACGTATTGCCCAAATAGCTCTTTTGGACCATTTCATTCTGTATAATTTCGCGGGGCGAACCTTCGGCGATAACCTTCCCGTGGTCAATGATATACGCTTTATCGGAAACTTCGAGCGTTCGCTCGACATTGTGGTCGGTAATCAAAATACTCACGCCGCTGGCGACTAATCGACGAATTTCGGTCTGGAGTTCTTCAACCGCAATTGGATCGACGCCGCTAAACGGTTCATCGAGCAAAATCAGCGACGGGTTGGTCACCATCGCCCGGGCGATTTCAAGCTTACGCCGTTCGCCGCCGGACAGAAACCGGGCCTGGCTCCGTGCAACTTCAGTCAGTCCAAACCGCTCAATCAATTCATGGGCTTTTTCTTTGCGCTGTGAGCCGGTCATCGACATGGTTTCGAGAATCGCAATCAGGTTGTCCATCACCGTCAGCCGCTGAAAAACACTCGGTTCCTGAGACAAATATCCCATCCCCAGACGCGCACGCTTATACATCGGCAATTTTCCGACCTCGGCGCCCTCAAAAACAACCGCCCCCTCATCGGGAACAATCATGCCCATGACCATCCGGAATGTGGTGGTTTTGCCGGCGCCGTTGCGTCCCAGCAGGCCGACAATGCTTCGCTGACCAACCGAGATATTCACCTGATTAACGACGGTTCGGCCAGCATATTTTTTAACCAGTCCATGCGTCTGGAGTAATGTCATTTGTACCAAAGTTTATTCTCCTGAGTTACCACTAATGTGGCAGCATTATAACACCGAAAGGTTCTGCGCCAAAGCCCTTTTTTTGCCCTGTTTTTGAGGATTTAATGCGACAAGCGGCTGCACCTAAATCCAACGGCAGGCCAGCCCGCAATCGTTATTGCGGCGGCAATGCAACCGGTACCGGCGCAGCAGGGCTCGCTATCGGGGTCAGTTTAAGCTGCGCCTGATGAGGTGGATTCGGGGCTTCGATCTGGCCGGATTTGACAAATTCCTGCGGGAAATTATAGCTCACCGCACGCGGTGGAATTTCAGGCAGTGACTCATCGCCATCCCGAATTTCAACTAAAACCTGATATTTTTGCTTTTTATATGCCTCGTATGCTTTTTCTGTAAAGCGGATATTCGTAATCGTCTTTAACTCTGTTTCGTTAAGCAGTTCAATCTTGAATTTACCTACCATGGCAGGAGTCATAATGTAACCTATCGCCGGCTGAATCACCATCGGTTCAAGTTTTTCGGTTGCCGGCAGCGTTATTTGTACCGGCTTCTCTGAATAACGACGCTTGCCGGGAGCGATCTCAACATACGGTTTAATTGGAATAGGAAGTTTTTTCGCGCGTTCAAACTGCTCGGGCGTCAGCATCGCCATCGCCGATCCGGCAAAGTTGGAACGAACTGGGATTTCGACCTGAGCCGGTTCAATGGTTTCAGATTTTACACTTCCCCCGGTTTCATCGACACACTGAACCACAAGCAGCTTCTTCTCCAGTTTTTCAACATTCACTTCCAGCTTCGGCGGTATGCACTCTTCCAGCGTCAAGGCGTACTCACGAACTTTGGGATTTAACCGGATAAATTCCGACACATCGATGGTGTAATTACCGCTGCGGGTATGACCGAATTCCTTGGGGTCATAATAAAATATCAAGGGTTCACTTCGATATTTCTGAACCATTTCAGCTACTTTGGCGGGAGCGCCTTTGAATCTCAATTGCAGACTGTCGTAGTAATCCTGCCCATCGCTGAAAGCAATCAGATAATCCGCAGCGGCAGCCGGCGCAACCTGCAATTTTGCCATCTGCGTATTCCTTGTCTCCAGCGACAAAAATGCCCAGGCCCAAATTAACAGGGTCAGAAAAAGAACTGCCAGTATTTTTTTAATCCAATTTGCCATCTTATGCCCGTTAATCGATATTCTCCACTTCCTCGACATGACCGCCTTTGGATTTTATCCGTTCCAGCAATGGCGCCGCCTTAACCACCGCGGTATTCAAATGACGACGAAGCTGGGCTTCCGAGATATTTCGAACCAACTGGCCGTTCATCGCCACGGACAATATCCCGGTTTCCTCACTGACAACAATCACAATTGCATCCGAGGTATTGGTAACGCCGACGGCCGCCCGATGCCGGGAACCCAGCCGACCATACACAGAATTATCCGCTTCAGCCAGAGGAAGCTGTACCCGCGCCGCAATGATTCGGTCGCCTTCGATAATCATCGCCATATCATGCAGCGGAGAACCTTCATAAAAAATGGTTTTAATCAATTCGCTGGTGACTTTAGCGTCAATACGAACCCCGGTTTCCACAAATTCCCCGAGCGGAACCTGCTGCGGAATCACAATAATTGCGCCTATTTTTTCCGCCGACATCTGGTTGACCGCTTCGACAATTTCTTCGACGCATCGACTCAATTGCTGTGGAGTATTGGAAACAAATAATTCCGCCTGACCAATGCGAATCAGCGCACGCCGCAATTCCGGTTGAAACGCGGTAACCGCGACAATCAATACGGCAATCAAAAAACCCCCGTAAAGGAATGCTATCCGCTCCATTCCAAGGGTGCGCACCACCAGATTTAAGACCAGCGACCCGACCAGTAAAACAAAAATGATGCCCCGAAACAGACGCTCCCCGCGTGTACCTTCCAGGAAACTGAGAACCATATATACAAACAGCCCTATCAACACCAGTTCGGCCAAAACAATCAGCCGACCGTGTATAGAGCTGTTTACGATGTAATCAAAAATTGCATTCAAGGTTCAATGCCTGATGCACTCGAAATTATGGATACGTTTTTATCAGATTGATTTTGATAAACAAAACACAACGGATTATCGAATGATCATTTCCGTTTCACGCGTCGGCTGGTCAATCATCAGCGCTTTATCAATATCATCCTGAATCATTAACCAGTTTGTGCGGAGTACATAGTTGTGATTTTCATTGACTTCCTGGGCCGTCCGCCCGGGAGCTCCCACGCAGCCGGAAAGCGAAACAACCATAACTCCAGCCGCCACAACCATAATCCACAGTAAGAATCGTGTTTTTACCGTATTCATAAAAAACCTCTATTGAATAAGTCCAGATTAAAACCATCCATGGCGTAAAGTCCGCCCGTATAATAGGTTGGATTGTAACCATCCAACAGCCCTCTGTCAATCGCAAAAACAGCTAAATATGTTTTAAAAGAGCGCCGCAAATCACACAAACAAAATGGGTTCATTTTGCAAAATTTTCTTTCATTCCGATTATTCCTCCTTTTTTACAAATCAATGGGCTAAAGCCCAGCCAACAATCCGAAGCAAGATACTTTCGGCTACACCACGGTTCCCGTTTTCCGGGAAACCCGCCGGAGAGAAACGGCCCCTCCATATATAGCGGTAGAAATGAGACTTATGAAAAATTTACCCGGGTCTTTGGAAAAGAAATTTGCCATAAGTCGCTGTAAAATAAAGGTGAAAAATTATCGAACTTTTTTGATTTTTTTGTAAGTATTAAATTTGTAAGTATTAAATATTCGTATGGATGTTTCAGCACTTTAGCGGAAGTTCCACCTTATGACACTGTGAAAACGATATAACCCAAATAAAATCAATGACTTAGATGATTCTCTGGCCGTCTTTTCCGAGCGGCCACACGGTTGCCTCTGCACAGCAGCACGTCCGGCAATTGAACCGAAACCGCATCGAGCAGTCGTTGTGCCAATGGC
>CAYTHV010000031.1:18519-25027 GCA_964437685.1 uncultured Pirellulales bacterium | reverse complement strand
GCCAATTACGAGAAGATGAAAGAATTGCTGGACAAGGAAATCGAGCGGCATTTCCGGCCGGAATTCCTGAACCGGCTCGATGGAATGATCGTGTTCCGTCCGCTGACTCGCGAAAACCTGCAGACGATTGTCGAATACGAACTGAACAAAGTTTTCAAACGGCTGCTTGAACACGGGCTGCATCTGGAACTGGAAACCAGCTCCAAAGAATTCCTGATCGACAAAGGTTACAATCCGGAATTCGGCGCCCGTCCGCTGCGTCGCGCAATCGAGAAATATATTGAAGACCCGCTGTCGGAAGATATGCTCCGCGGCAAGTTCAAAGGCAAGAAACTGATTCGCATTACGATACAGGACGCTGACAGTCTGAGATTTGAAGGCGTGGAAACCGATAAGAAACTTGATGATACGAGCGTGGTTATAACGCCGCCGGTCAGCGAGGAAGTCGAAGCGAAAAATGGTTCTGAGGCATAATAGCGTCTTTGACAACGGCGACGATAAGGATTTGCAATGAAAAAGGATTTTGCTCTCAATGATGCCTTTGCGGATCATTGCGGAATTGAACTGGTCGATGTCGGCGAAGGATACGCCAAGGCCCGGCTGACACTGAACGAGAACCATCTGAACGGGCTGAAAATGCCTCATGGAGCGGCGCTCTTTGCACTGGCGGATGTGGCCTTTGCGGCGGCGGCCAATTACCGGGGTATTCCGACGGTTGCAATCAATGTGAGTATTTCCTATGTGAAAGTCGCCGAAACAAAGACAATCTATGCTGAAGCTTGTGAGCTTCGGCCGGATGGGCGCATCGGTTCATACCGAGTTACCATAACCGATGAAACAGGGCAGACCCTTGCGATTTTCGAGGGATTGGGATATCGGAAATTTCCCCCGAAAGCATAATGCTGCAATAAAACCGACGTCTCAATAGTCTTTTTTAGTAAGGACGCTATTGGCGTCGACAAAATTAAATACTACAATATTTTTCGACAGGAGAACAGACGTATGAAAAAAGCAATCATTACAATGGTATTTGTGGCGACAGTGGCGGTATTGTCTACGGTACTCTGGGCGGAAGAAGCGACCCAGACGACCTCTGGAAAGCAGACTGTCAATGGGCCGGTTGTGCCGGAACAGGTACAACGGCATCGGCAGGTACGTGAGCGGGGCGTAGGGCATGATCCGAACGCAGCGCGGCAGACGTTTCAGGATGTCATTCAACGCAGAACCCAGGAACATCAGGCAGAAATCAAAGAACTGGAAAACATCAAGAATTTAGCCGAAGAAGAAAAGGCGACCAAGACCGCTGCGGCGATTCAGAAATTGATTACCACCAAAGACGAAGCATTCAAAAAGCAATTGGCAGAAGTTGAAAAACGCAATGCTCAAATCAAAGAAAGAGCCGAGTATCGCAAGCAGAATCTTGCTAATGAGGCAAAGAATAAAGCGGCGGCTGCCGAAGGCAAAGACAAGAAATAAATTTTGTTTCGATAAAAATAAAAAGCTCGAAGTCGAAAGGTTTCGGGCTTTTTTTATTTTAAAAGAAGTCAGAAGTCTGAAGGCGCTGACAGATGGCAATGTGAGGAGAGATTATGGATTCATTATCGCCGTAGAGCCAGTGGCCCTCGCCAAACCGTTACGAATACCGGTGAAGAGGTAATAAAGCGGACAAGGCCTTTATAGAAAGGTTTGCCCTCGTGGATGGCAAGTGTTTTCGGGCGAGGGGTTCGGAGACAGGTATCAGTTTGGCGGCGGCCAATTGGAGGCCTTTCTACTCAAACCGGATAAAATAAACCCGATGAGATGCCTTTGCACCCCATCGGGTTCGATGATAATCAGAGTCTGTTCTATTGTACCGCGTTTATCTGGCGCTGGGGATAATGAAGATTTCCACGCGGCGATTGGCAGCATTGCCGCCTTTGTTCGCCTTGTTCGGCTCGACAGGGCGGAATTCACCGTAACCTTTGGCGCACATCCGGTCTTCAGTGACCTGATCCTGTGCCAACAGGTTCAGCACGGAAATCGCGCGGTGTACTGACAGGTGCCAGTTCGTCGGATGTTTCTGTCGTGTTTCAGCCCGGCTGATCCGCAGATCGTCAGTGTGGCCGACAATGGCCATATCAAACTGCTTGGCTTCGGGGCTGTTCATGATGTCCGCCAGAGCCTTGACGGCCTGCATCGCGGATTGAGACACTTCGTCGCTGCCGGGGTTAAACAGCAGGTCGCTCTTGAATTTCAGCGAGCCGGTCGCCTCGTCGAAGCTGACCAGGTCCGGATTTCTCGCAGCGAAGTCTTTCAGCAGGACGTTCATTTCCATCGGCAGGGGCGCTCCACCCTGCAGCAACTGTTCCTGCAGTTTGGCAATCATGGCTTTTTTCTGTTCGAGATCGGCTTCGAGTGCTGCGATATAAGCATTCTTGGCCTGCAGGTCGGCGCCGCTCTTGCCGCCGAGAGCCTGAAGTTCCTTATTCTTCTGATCGAGCGTCAGGTTGCAATCGCTCAGTTGGCTTTCAAGCTGACTGATACGGTCCTGCTGAATGCGGTTCTGCGCTTTTAAATCGTCTAATTGTGCCTGAGAGACGCACCCTGCGGCGCCCAGGAGAATCGCTGCCATTGTTACCAGTAAAATTTTACTTGTCTTCATTTTTTTTCCTTTCGAGTCTTATTCAATCCTTTGTAAAAAGCCCGTCAACAGAGGTTTACCTTTGTCTGTCGATGCGGGCTTTTAAGTTTATTATCATGTAATATGTCGGCAAAACATGGTGGATAAGTATAAAAATATCCTTTACGACGGTTTTTTCTGATAAACTCCAGCCGGAGTTTTTGTTTTTCCGCCGCCAGCCATGAGCGCAAAAACAGAGAAGATAATGACGATAACCAAGAGTATCAGGGTGATAATAAAGCCCCAATTCATATTGGCAACTCCGTTATACGTCATAAATTTAATGAGCGATGGCAAGATGTTTTGCAGACCTGCCGCGGTAGCAATGCCGACTAAAATCATC
Source organism: uncultured Pirellulales bacterium (assembly GCA_964437685.1). GTDB lineage: Bacteria > Planctomycetota > Phycisphaerae > Sedimentisphaerales > Anaerohalosphaeraceae > Anaeroglomus. The sequence goes on along the minus strand of CAYTHV010000031.1, from coordinate 22,025 downwards.
GCAATGACCGGAAAGAACATCATAATGCCATAGATATTGGATGCCGGGTCTTCCGGGGCAACAAAGACAACTGGAGCGCCGGGGGCGATTTCGGCGGGTCTGCCGGCATGAACCGCTGCGCCGCGTCCGCTTTCGGCCATAGCTGCGGTGGGGATTATTTCCGCCGCTTCGCCTGCGATGTCTACTGGAGCGGCATCGGCAGCCTGAGCGGGAATATCCGGTCCGGTCGGCAGGATGTCATCCAATACGGCGCCAAGCGAGGTATCGTCGGCTTGCAGAGATAAATCCAACAAGCCTGAACCGCTTCCGACGCTTTCGAGATTTGCGTCCGCGTCAAGACTTTCGATTTCTTCCGCATCCACAGCCTTTGTTTCTGATTTGGTGTCGGCGGTAATTTTATAAAGGTCGTCCGTACCCCCCAGTACATTGATGCCAACCGTGCCGACATTGGTGTCGGCCATGGTTAAATCGCCCATCTGGCTGAGTCCAAAGCCGCCTTCGCTGGTTTTTTTGGGTGCGGCATCATCGGGAGTGGCTGGTTCAAGCTGGATTTCAGCCGTTTTTTCCAATTCCAGGTTGATTTCCGAATCTGCAATCAGGTCGATGGTTTCAGCATCTCCTTGCAGACCGTCAATTTCATCCTGTTTATACAGGATTTTAGCCCCATCGCGATATTCGCGGATTTTGCCCTGCTTGACGATTTCTTTCAGTTCCGGCTCTGTTTTGCCGAGCTTTTGCATCGCTTCCTGAAGTGTGTAAAATGTCCCAGCCATAACCTATCTTTCTGAATAATAACTCAATAAGACCTTTTTCTTAATACATTATGTCGAGAATATAAATTCTCCTTATATTACCATAATTAATTATAGCTGTCCTGTTAAGATGTTGCAACCCCAATTTTTATGAAACAAAAGGTTTAATGTGTATATAAGTAAAAAAATATCCACATATAACAGAAGTGTCTTTTTTTAATTAATTTCGAAGATTTCTTTGACGATAGAGAGAGATAAGTTTGTTTATTGTGTTAAAATTCTAATGAGGCGACAACAATGGTACTTGTGAAGGATGTTAGAAAGCCTTTATTTCTAATGCCGGGTTTTTTATGCACGCTGTTAGGCGGGGTATTGGTTGCATTTTTTGCCTTTGGATATACATACGCGATTCTTGAAAAAAATGCTCAACAGTCTTTTGATAAGGTGACAACGGAATGTCGCGGGCAAATCAGCAGGGCATGCAATCAGTATGTTATGATCTGTCGCTCGGTGAAACAATTTTTTGAGTGTTCTAATTTTGTAACCCGCGATGAGTTTTCGGACTTTGTCTCAATTTTATTATCAGATACCAAAGGCCTGAAAACCTTATTCTGGGCGCCGAGAATCCCGATTGCATCGCGTGTTTGTAAAGAATATCAGATTTATACTGACGAACTAAAATTACTTCAAATGGCACAGGCGGTCGAGGATACCCAACAAAACAGCGATGTGTACATTCCCATTTCTTATATTGAGCCGGCTGTACGTAATCAATCCAGCTTTGGCGTCAATCTTGCGACTGATCCTGATTTTGCCGCGGCATTTGAAAAGACCAATCAAACCGGCAATCCTGCTACCGTGGTACAATTTTTTCCTCTTGTTCCCGCCGAACAGAGCGGCAAGAGCGAGAAAGATTGCTGGCTGATTTTTCCTGTTTTTGAGAAACAAGAAGTATCCTTCCCTGAAACAGGTCAACGTCGCGGCGTTACCGGTTATCTTGTTGGGGTTGTCGACTTTGAACGTATGCTGAAAGATTTATTCGATAATGATATTTTGGCTAAATTGGAATTTAACGTGGACGATGTAACGTTTCAGACACAATCGAAACGAGAGCGGCGTTTGGACAAAAAAGTCTCCATTGTCGAGATGAGCTATGCGAATTGTGATTTGATAGAGCTTGTGGATCGAATATGGAAATTGGAGATAAGCCCCAAAACAGATGTATTTATGGTAACAGGAACACATATCTGGCCCGCGTGGACGGTATTTGCAGGATGTTTATTGCTGACCGGATTACTGCTGCTTCATCAATCCAATTTGTATCGGCACAACGAGAATGCGCACAGCCTGGTTGAAAGACGTACCTGTGAATTGCAGGATGAAAGGCAAAAAGCCGATCGAGTTGTCCGCGAAGCGTATCAGGCGAACCGGCTGAAAAGTAAATTTCTGGCGTCGATGAGTCATGATATTCGGACGCCGATGAATGCGATTCTTGGTTTTTCGGAATTACTCAGCGAAGAGCCGTTAAGCAAAGAACAAAAGTCTTATGTGGACATGATTCGCGACAATTCCAAAGCATTGTTGATGCTGCTGAATGATATTCTGGATTTATCAAAAATTGAGGCGGGGAAGATTCACATTGATATTATGGAATGCGATATTGTGGCAATGCTTTCCAGTATTGACAGGATGTTCAGGGCTACCGCGGAAAGCCGCGGCATTGAATTTAAGGTTTTTCGCGACCCGCGAGTGGCCACGATTATCCCGACGGATGAGCTTCGTGTTCGACAATGCTTAGTTAATCTTGTGGGCAATGCGATCAAGTTCACTCACGCGGGACATATCCATGTTCATCTGTGCCAGAATGACGGTTATCTGCGATTTAATGTAGAAGATACAGGTATTGGCATCTCTCAGGATCGGCTGGATTCCATCTTCGATAATTTTACTCAGACGAAAGTCAATATTTCACACGAATATGGGGGATCCGGCCTGGGATTGACGATTGCCCGGCAACTGGCCAGATTGCTCGGCGGCGATATTACGGTGAGCAGTCGAGAGGGTAAAGGCAGTGTTTTCAGCTTACGGCTGCCGCTTAAGGTTTGTGCACAATCACTTTCGGGCGACCATGCCTTTGAGCTTGCAGTCACGGGAAAAGCATAAAAAAAAGAAGGTCTCGCCGTGGCAGGGAAACCTTCCTTTTTGTGTCGCAAACCAGAACTTTCTAAAGTTCGGATTTATTTCTTTTTGGCGACTTTCTTTTTCGCTACTTTTTTCGCGGCTTTCTTCACAACTTTCTTCGCTACTTTTTTCGCAGCTTTCTTTGCGACTTTCTTTGCCATAGTCCTAATCACCTCCTTTCGTCGGTTATCTTAAGGAACCTGTACAGGTTTTATATACTTGATCTTATTCCCTATTATAATACAGTTATCGTCATGAAGTTCAAATATTCTTAACGATTTTTTTTCTTAAGCGTCCATTTCAACAGGTTTTGGAATGATTTTTACATGCGACAAGACCCTGTGCCGAGACGTGCGCGTCTGTTAAGAAAGAATGTATGTGATATAAAAAATTTGTTGCTATTGGGCGTACAGCCGTAAAATATTACATTTGTGATTTTTGCTGGACAAACGATATTGAACCTATAATGATAGCGATTATGTGACTGATGCGGGTGTTGGTGCAGAAAAGAAAAAATTTTTATCTTTTTTTTTAATCTGTGTTATAATTTTTGTGAATATAACAAGCAAATGT
>CAYTHV010000031.1:5175-18509 GCA_964437685.1 uncultured Pirellulales bacterium | reverse complement strand
TGGTGAGTTCAGAAGACAGCATCATCTTATTCGGCGGTTCATTTGACCCGATTCACAACGGTCATATCACCATGGCCTGCTTTGTGCGCGATGTTCTTGCGGTTGACCGTGTGATTTTTATTCCGGCCGCGCGTTCACCGCTGAAACACACCCCGCCGGAAGCCGGTGGTGAAGATCGCCTGGCGATGATTCGGATTGCGATTCAAGGGAAGACTGGATTTGAAGTCAGCGATATCGAACTACATCGTCCTCAACCCAGCTATACGATTGATACTGTAAACCATTTTCGTAATATTTACGGCGATGCGATACGATTGTATTGGCTGCTTGGCGCCGACGCCATAAAAGATTTGCAATTTTGGTATCAGGCGAAACTGTTGGTCGAGCGGTGTCAGGTGTGTACGATGTACCGGGCAGGGCTTGAGCCTCCCAGCATGGATCACCTTAGAGCGTTTTTTCACAAAGAGCAAGTTGACGGGCTGGTCAATCATATAATCAAGACGCCTTTGGTCGATATCAGCAGCACCCAGATTCGGCGGATGCTCCGAGATGGAGAGAATGGCGGCACTATGCTCCCACAGGGAGTTTTAGACTATATCTGCCAAAAGAAGCTGTACAAAGCCTTGAATAGTGGGGTGTAAAGTTGACGGATTTGGCCTTGTTTTTTCTTTTTGATTTGACATCGCCTGTCCAATCCTTATATATATGGTAACGTCTTCTTATGCTGGGTAGGGTCTGGAATATTGTTCAGGCTTTCAGGCATAATATATTTTAATTGTAATTTGGACTTATTTGGTGGAGATTATTGTTATGGTTATTAAAGGGATAATTGCTGTTTGTTTTTCTGTGATCCTGGTTTCGGGAGTGTTTGCCGAGGGGATACAGGATGACTGGAATGATTTTTTGCACTACACCGCGATTGGGCGGTTTGATCTGGCACAGGGATTTGGTCAAAAATTGATTGATTCGAATCCCGATGCGGTTGAATTGCTTGCGTTAAGTGAAGAAAATCCAGATGGTTATAACATCTTGCTCAAAATGAATGCCGAGAGCGAAGAGCTTAAGGGAGTCAGCGGCAAGATCTTGGATATTATTGAAAAAGGGCGGTTTATCCGCCGGACGGATCCAAAGATAATTGTTGAGGAGATTCGTCGGCTTAGCACGACTGTTCGCGGCAGAATCGCTGCGGAAGAGCGCCTTCGCAATGCCGGTGAGTATGCGATCCCATATATGTTGCTGGCTCTGGCGGATATAAGCCGTAAGAACGAGTTTGCGGCCATTACCCAGGCGATACCCAAAGTTGGACGGAATGCGATTCGCCCGCTGACGGCGGCGCTGCAAATGGAAGATGTCGCGGTCAAGGCGGAAATCATTCGAGCGCTGGGTAAAATAGGTTATTTTGAGCCGCTGCCCTATTTAAAACTGATTATGGAAACAAGCACTTCGGATGAGTTAAAGTCGCTGGCGGAAAAAGCCATTGGCGATATTGATTCCAGCGCCTTGAAGATTTCCGCTGCGGAATTGTTCTTCAAATTGGGCGAGATGTATTATGATCGGGCCGAATCGGTCAACGTCAATGATGAGTATGATTTCGGCAACGTCTGGTTTTGGGATGCGGCGAAAAAAGAGCTGACCCGCCAGGAAGTGGATAAAAAGTATTTCAATGAACTGATGGCGATGCGAAGCTGCGAATGGGCGCTGAAGGCAGACGCGGCAACGGGTAAAGCGATTGGATTATGGATTGCCGGGTTTTATCGTGCCGAGTCGGCGGGGGTTCCGATGCCGAAGTATTTCGGTGAAGGACATGCCGACGCGATGACTTATTCGACTACTGCCGGTCCGGAATATCTGCATCAGGCACTGGCTCGCGCTCTTGCGAACAAAGAAACCTTTGTCGCGCTGGGCGTTGTTGAGGCATTGGCGGTGAATGCGGGAACCAAGTCGCTGTTGTATCAGTTGGGAACCGAACAGCCGCTGGCTAAGGCGCTGACCTATGAAGATCAGAAGGTTCGTTATAGCGCTGCGATAGCCATCGCTCTTGCGTTGCCGACGAGCGGGTTTGTCGGCAGTGAGACGATTGTTGAAAATCTGTCCGAAGCTGTACTTCAAAAAGGCGCCAAGGAGCTTGGGGCGGAATTATCCGAGAAATATGCATTCCGGGCCATTCGGGCGATGCAGTCGCTGGCTCTGACGCATAATACGATTGTGGATTTGTCAAAGGCGATGGGTGCTTTGATTCAGGCAACGACATCGAGCAACCCCGAAATGCAGACGCTTGCGGCGGATGTGCTGGCCCGGCTGGAAAGTCCGGAAGACCAGCGAGCTATTGCAGTGATGGCGTTATCTGACAAGAATTCTCCGGAAGTTCGGATCGCGGCATTTGGGTCGCTGGCAATTTCGGCGAAACAGAACGCCAATCTCCTGCTGAGTGAACAAATCGATGCGATTTACGCATTGGTTAGTTCTACGGAAACCGAGCCGCAGTTGCGGGCGGCCGCAGCCGGGGCATACGGTGCGTTGAATCTGCCGAGCGAGAAAGTCAAGACGCTGATTTTGGATCAGTCGAAGTCATAGTGACTTGATGTGAATATTTAAAACGCTGTTTTTACCCCAACAGGGGAAAGTAGCCGGTATGGGTCAAAAATTCAAAGGCCTGAAAGATGAAAAATTCCTGAGAGGTGCCTTTCGCTGGATGGGGCTGGGCTTTGAGTTTGCTGTCTTCTGCGGCATTGGCGCCGGGGTCGGATACTGGCTGGATACCCTCGAGAATACCAGCCCCGGGTGGCTGATTATGGGGTTTTTTGCGGGTTTTGGGACGATGTTTTATCTTATGCTGAAACGCGCAAAAAGTTCCAATGAAGAAATCGAGAAGAATTCTGAAGAGAATGATCAAACTCGATAGCATGTGGGACCACAAAATTAAGTCAATAATTCGCCGATTCTGTTTGGCCGGGCTTTTTTTGGGATTTGTGTTTTTAGTTGTTTATCGCTACTGTGAGCAGGCTGGGACGGTTGCCCAAAAAAGCTGTGTGACTGCGATGATTGGGTCTGTTATAGCCGGTATGGCGGTTTTCGGTCCGGTTCTGGGGTCGCTTTGTAAAGACTCGCAGAAATTGATTCTGAATGTTTTTATTGCCGGAGTGATAAGGCTCTTGATAGGATTTGTTGTTGTTGTTATAATTTTTCTTTTTGTAACAGTCAGTCGCAATTGGTTTCTCGGGTGTTACGGGATATTTTACACGGCATTTGTGATGGTAGATACGTGGCTGATTGTTCATCTGTTTCAGGGAAGGCCCCTGGAAAAGGATGATTCCAAATATGAAAATGAATATCGTGCTGCTTGCAAACGCAAACGTAGTCGAAGAGATTACCAGTAAGAATCTGTGGACATTTCACATAGGTTCTTACCCATTTCATTTCAGCAATCACATGCTGATGATCGCGGTTGCATCGATTGTGTTAATGATCATTTTGCCCATGGTGCTGCGTCGTCCGGTTCTGGTGCGCACCGGTTTCGGGAATGTGATTGAAACCATTTGTGTATTTTTACGGGAAGACGTCGCCAGACCCTTTCTCAAAGATCACACCGACCGGTATATCGGGATATTGTGGACACTATTTTTCTTTATTTTGACAATGAATCTGTTGGGGCTAATGCCGATTTCACAATTTGTCTATGTCCTGACCAAGCAGAAGAATATCGGCGGCGCTCCTACGGCGAATATCTGGGTTACCGGGGCATTGGCGGTGTTTTCGTTTTTGCTGTTTCATATCGCCGGGATTCGAGAAAAAGGACTTTGGCACTATGTTAAGACCTTTACGCCGAAAGTGCCATGGCCGATGTTTCCGTTTATGTTCGCACTGGAAATAGTCAGTTCCTTTGTTCGACTTTTTTCGTTGGCGATTCGATTATTCGCAAATATTTTGGCCGGACATATTTTACTTGCGGTCATTCTTGGATTTATTATGATATTCAAGAATTTTATGGTCGCAACGGCTTCCGAACTGGCCACTGTGGCATTTAGTCTTTTGGAACTGTTTGTTGCGTTTTTGCAGGCGTATATCTTTGTTTTTTTGACGACTATTTTTATCGGATTTGCGATAGCGGATGAGCATTAGTGAAAACCCGCCTGAAATGGTGGGTTTTTCTGTAGAGTGAAATAAAAGGTTTCGTTTTAATGTGTGTTTAGGAGAGTCATAAGATGTTTGATCTACTTGCTTTAGTGCCAATGTTGTTGTCGGAAATAACGATCAGCGACAAAGGTCTTGGATTGCTTGGTGGAATGCTTGGCACAGGTATCATTGTGCTGGGGTCTTCCAATGGTATTGGTCGGTTAGCCGGCAGTGCGGTCGAAGCCATTGCGCGTCAGCCGGAAGCAGGCAACCGTATTTTCACGACAATGATTATTGCTGCGGCGCTGATCGAAGGTATTACGCTGTTTGCGATGATTATCTGTCTGCTTGTAGTGATGAAATAGCGATCAACCGGGGAACTGCGATGCGAATGTTCAGGTTATTGACGGCTGCCTGGCTGTGGCTCAATACCGCGGCTGTGGTTTTGGCTTCGGAGACAACGGTTGCCGTTGAAGGCGAAGTTGCCGAAAAAGCTCCGAGCGTCTTCGAGGGCGATCTGTCGCAATCGATCTGGACGCTGCTTTGGTTCGGATTGCTGATTTTTGTGCTGTGGAAGCTGGCCTGGAAGCCGTTGCTGAAAAGTTTACAGGCGCGTCAGGATCATATCCAAAAAGAGATTGACGACGCGGAGAAAACCCGCAAGCAGGCCCAGCAGGTGCTGGATGATTATCGCAGCAAATTGGCTGACGCCGAGCGGCAGGGGCGTGAAATCATTAGTCACCGGGTCAAGCAGGCTGAAGTCGATGCGAAAGAAGTTGAGAACCAAAATCGCAAGCAAATCGAACAGATGAAGCTGCGGTTTGAGGCGGATATTGTCCGTGAGAAAGTGGATGCGGAAGAACAGCTTTGGTCGCAGGCCGGCGAGATTATTCAGCAGATTGGTCAGGATGTATTTAGTAAAGCGCTGACGGACGAAGATAATCGACGGTTGATTCAGCAGGCTATCGAACGGCTTAAGCAGGCACATCGCGGCACACCAGGTTAATTTGGGTAAAATATAATGGCGGCGTCGTCCAAACATATTATTCACGAAGTCTATAGCGATGTCCTGTTTCAATTGGCCGAGGAATCGGGCGAGGTGGAACAGGTACTCGGCGATCTGGCTTCAGTCGGCATGCTCCTGCATGATGAGCCGGATTTTATCAGGCTGCTGACTTCGGATAAGATGAAAGATACTGAAAAGGCCGAAGTAATTCGCCGTGTTTTCGGCGGGCGGGTATGCGAACTGACGCTCAATTTTCTGTGTGTTTTGGCGCGACGAAGCCGGGTTGGATTTTTGCTTGGAATCACCGACCGCTATGAAATACTTACGGATAGGCTGAAAAATTGTCGGCTGGTGGATGTAACGCTTGCGAAGAAAAAAGACGATGCCGAATTAGAGCAACTGCGTCTGGAGATCAAAGACTCCATCGGCGCCGAAGTGAAACTTAAAGTCAATATCGACCCTGAGATATTAGGCGGTATCATTATCCGGCAGGGCGATTTAATGATTGATAATTCTGTTCGGACGATTCTGGGTCGGACGGTCAAAGCGATAGTAGATCGTTCAGGTCGACAGAGTCCTACGCAAAATGTCGAAAAAGAGACAAAACAATGAAATTCGATGTAACTGAAATATCCAGTCTGATTAAGCAGGAAATCTCACGCTACAAAAGTCAGCTTGAGGTTTCGCAGGTCGGTTCCGTTCTTGAAGTCGGCGACGGTGTCGCTCGTATCTATGGCCTTGAGAACGCGATGGTCGGCGAGATGCTGGAATTTGACGACGGAGTGATCGGCGAGGTGTTTAACCTCGATGAGGACTCGATTGGCGCGGTTATTTATGGCGACTTTGAGAAAGTACGAGAGGGCGGCATGGTAAAGGCGACCGGTCGGCTGCTGTCGGTGCCGGTAGGTCCGGGACTGATCGGACGCGTGGTCAATTCGCTGTGCGAACCGGTTGACGGAATGGGGCCGGTTCAGTCGGAATCCCGGCGGTTCATTGAGTTTCAGGCTCCGGGTATTGCCGACCGCCAGCCGGTCAAAGAACCGCTTGCCACGGGTATCAAAAGCGTCGATGCGACGATTCCAATCGGACGCGGACAGCGAGAACTGATTATCGGCGACCGCAAGACCGGCAAGACGGCTATCGCGCTGGATACGATTATTAACCAGAAGGGCAAAGGTGTTATCTGCATCTATGTCGCTATCGGGCAAAAGGATTCAACGATTGCCGAAGTTGTGGCGACCCTGAGAAAGCACGGCGCGATGGAGCATACGATTGTCGTTGCGGCTCCCGCCTCCAATAGCGCGGCGATGCAGTATATTGCGCCTTATGCCGGCGCGACGATTGCCGAATTCTTTATGTATGAAAAACAGGGGCATACGCTGTGTGTGTATGACGACCTGAGCAAGCACGCCGTTGCCTATCGTGAATTAAGCCTTATCCTGCGTCGTCCTCCGGGACGCGAGGCGTTCCCCGGCGATATTTTTTACCTGCACAGCCGATTACTCGAACGCAGTGTCAAGTTATCAAATAAGCTGGGCGGCGGTTCAATGACGGCGCTGCCGATTGTCGAAACGCTTGAAGGGCAGGTTTCGGCGTATATTCCGACGAACATTATTTCGATTACCGACGGCCAGATTTATCTGCAGCGCGAATTGTTCTTAGCCGGCGTTCGGCCCGCGGTGGATGTGGGTATCAGTGTCAGCCGTGTCGGCGGTTCCGCACAGCCTCAGGCGATGAAAAAGGTCGCTCCCAAGCTGCGTCTGGACCTTGCCTCATTCAGAGAATTGCAGGTGTTTGCCCGATTGGGAACCGACCTGGACGAAATGGCGCAAAAACAGCTTGACCGCGGTTACCGCATGGTAGAAGTACTCAAGCAGAAGCAATTTTCGCCGATGAGCGTCGCTGAGGAAGTGATTAGTATTCTGGCCGGGGCAAGCGGAGCACTGGATGAAGTCGATGTCTCTCGCGTTAGTCATTTTCTGGATGAATTGCTGTTGTGGCTGAAGCTGGAAGCCGGTGAGTATCTGGATGAATTGAACCAATCCGGGACACTCAGCGATGATCTGCTGCCTGCGTTGAGCGAAGCGATTTTGACATATAAGACGATCTATAAATTCAGCTTTGGCGGATAAGCGGAAACTGAAATAGTTGTACGATGGCAAATACACGACACATTCTACAGCGGAAAAAAGCCGCGACGAATATCAGCAAAGTGACCAGCACGATGGAAACGATTGCTGCGGTGCGATATCGTCAATATTACAACCAGTGGATCCAGGGTGTGGAATATTTTGACGCCCTGGCACAACTGGCATATTTGATGATTACCGCGTCGGAGGGGATAAAGCATCCCCTGGTTTTGCCGAATTCTTCAAAAACCAACGCCGTCATCGCGATTGGAAGCAATCGAGGTCTTTGCGGCGGCTACAATACCGATATTTTTCGGCAGATTGATACGCATCAGAAAATGGCAGTGCGATTTAATCGCGACTTGAAAATCTATGCCAAGGGACGCAAGGTAGCCAACTACCTGGAACACCGAAAAATCAAGCCCCAGGAAGTTTATGATTCTTTCGATGAAATGCCGTCCGCTGAGCAGGCCAATAAGATCGCGGATTATTTTATTCGGGAATTTATGGCCGGCCGCATCGGGCGACTGGGTATTATTTACAATCGTTTTCACTCCCAATCGGCCCAGCGTGTTCAGACCCTGACTCTGTTGCCGGTGTCGGATCTGATCGATGATCTGACGACGCGGGCAACGGTAATATGGCCGTGGGAACTGGCGTTTGAGGATTTCCTCCTGAGCGATAAGCCGGAAGAAATGTTTGAAACACTGGGGACAATGATTGTGCGTTCGGCGATAGCTGGGTGTTTTCTGGAGGCAATGACAAGCGAGTATCTGGCTCGCGTTGTTTCGATGCGTAACGCGAGTGAAAACGCCGACGAAATGATCGACGAGTTGTCAAAAGAATATAATCGCGCCCGCCAGGGACAGATTACGACGGAACTGCTGGATATTATCACAGGTGTTGGCGCGGTGAAAAAATAGCAGCGTATGAAACAATGGAAATCCGCCGTCGGCGGATGAGAAATTAATAACGAGTGAAATTATGGCAAATATTGGTCGCATTACACAGGTAGTTGGAAGTACGTTTGAAGCGGAATTCCATGCGGAACGGATACCAGCAGTTTATAATGCGCTGGAAATCAAAAGCGAAGATCAAGTCCGAAAGATCGACCTTATCGGCGAAGTTCAGCAGCATTTAGGCGGCGGGCGTGTTCGTGCAGTTGCGTTAGGCAGCACATTTGGTCTTCGTCGCGGGATGGATGTCGTTGACACCGGCAGTTCGCTGCAGGTTCCCGTTGGCAAAGAAACACTCGGGCGTGTATTGAATCTGCTGGGCAAAGCCGTTGACGGCGGTCCGGCGCTTCAGGTAAAACAGACACGGCCGATCCATCGTAAACCTCCGAAATTTGTACAGCTCACAGCCAAGTCCGAAATGTTTGAAACCGGCATTAAAGTGGTTGACTTACTATGCCCGTTTGTCAAAGGCGGCAAGGCCGGGTTATTCGGCGGTGCCGGTGTTGGTAAAACGGTTTTGATTCAGGAGCTGATTGCTCGTATCGCGACTCAGCACGGCGGCTATTCGGTTTTTGCCGGTGTCGGCGAGCGTACCCGCGAAGGTAATGACCTGTGGCTGGAAATGCAGAAAACCAAAATCGGCGATACCGGGATGACGGTATTGGACAATACCTGTCTAGTATTCGGCCAGATGAATGAGCCGCCGGGAGCCCGTCTTCGTGTTGGGCTTAGTGCATTGACGATGGCAGAATATTTGTGCGAAACTGGCAGCGGCGAAATTTTGTTGTTTATTGATAATATTTTCCGTTTTTCTCAGGCGGGGTCGGAAGTGTCAGCGTTGTTGGGACGTATTCCCAGTGCCGTAGGATACCAGCCGACATTGGCCAGTGAGATGGGCCAGCTTCAGGAACGTATTGCCTCGACGACGGCTGGTGCGATTACCTCGGTACAGGCGGTCTATGTTCCCGCTGATGACCTGACGGACCCGGCCCCGGCAACGACGTTTGCTCATTTGGATTCGTCGGTGGTGCTGTCGCGTAAAATTACGGAAAAGGGAATTTATCCGGCGGTCGATCCGCTGGAAAGTACGTCGCGTATTCTGGACCCGAATATTGTCGGTAAAGACCATTATGAAGTATCACAAAAGGTGCTGGAGTATCTCCAGCGTTACCAGAGTCTTCAGGATATTATCGCGATTCTGGGCATCGATGAACTGAGCCGTGAGGACAAACAGGTCGTCGGCCGTGCCCGTAAGCTGGAACGCTTTTTCTCGCAGCCGTTTATTGTATCGCGGGAATTTACCGGTTTGGAAGGCAAGTATGTGACTTCCTCCGAAACCGTCAACAGTTGCCGACAAATCTGCGAAGGCCAATGGGATCATTTGCCCGAGCAGGCGTTTATGTATATCGGCGCGGTAGAGGAAGCGCAGTTGAAAGTTCAGAAAAAATAGAATATCAAAAGTGACATCAGGATACCGATTGTGGTTGGAATAGTAACAAAACCTGTTTTGCATGTTGTTTTGCTGACGCCGAAAGCAAAGTTGCTGGATTGTCGTGCAGTGTCAGTGATTCTTCCCTGTTCAGATGGTGAACGCGGAATTTTGCGAAATCATTGCCCTATGTTGACAGGTGTGGGCAAGGGGATTATGCAGGTCCACGAGATTTCCGATCATCCGGATGCATACTTTGTGCTGGAAGGGGGATTTGCCCGTTTCAGTGAAAATAACCTGACTGTGCTGGCTTATGATGCGATTACATTTAATGAAGTGAATCCAGATAAAGTTAAACAAATTATATCCCATGCTCAGGAGGTGATTGCCAGTCAGGAATATACTCCATCCGGACAATCAGAGAAGGCACGAAGCCGCCTGATCTTGCGTATGGCCGAATTGGGTGACCAGAAAATGATGCTTGCGAAGTAATCCTTTTTACAGTGGATACTTAGGTGAAATAATCTGGGGGTTGGATTAGAAAATAAGGTTGTAAGATTGGTTTTTTGAGGTTATGATAAGGCTGAAATTGAGTTTATCTTATGGCCGAAATTCGTAACAAAAAACAGGTTGAGGACTGTGAAGCTATAGACCCTGCTGTTCGAGGGTTTCTGGATATTCTTGATGATAAGCATCGTATGTTGATTGTTCTGAAGATGCAACTCTATGGGGACCGCTGGGAACCGATGCTGGAAGATCTTCAAAATCGTCTTGAAGGTAAGCCATATATTTTCAAATTAGTCAATCGCATTAAAGATGACATTGAACGAATTGAGCAAATGAGGTCCTTCGAAGTGGAACATAATGTGAATTTAAGTGTTTTTTTGAAACCAAGCTGACCGGAGGAAGTCGATGTATTCTCTTAAACATGGAATTATTTTCTTTGCATTTGCGGTATCTGTATCTCTGGCTGATGTCGGCAAGGATGCCCTTGTTGCGACAGAATTGCTGAATCAGGCCGATTTGGATTCGGCATGGCAGGTTCAGCTTCCCCTCAAAGCGGGGGAAAAACTTGAGTCGCTCTATGTGTTCGAGGGGTATCTGTATGTAATGACCAATCAAAACTACTTTTTCTGTATAGATCGCAGTAACGGCTCTGTTCGATCGATGGTGCAGATGGCTATGCCGGGGTTGCCGATTCAGCCGCCGATACATTTTGAGAACAAAAGTATTTTTCTGATTGGTCAGGAGTTGAAATTCTTCAATCCTGCAACGGGGACAATTGAGCGTACTGTGCGATTAAGGCAGTTGGGCGGTAACTATGGCGGAATCGCCCGAAATACCAAAAGCGCTTATGTTTGCGGGACGGATCACCGGCTTTATGTGTTCAACATTGAAAAGGGAGTTCTGACCTTTATGGCATCGGCGGATAACGATTCAGTGATCTATTCCGTAATCGCATCCGATACGATGGCCTGGTTTGGGACAAGGGCGGGGAATATCATTGCCATGAAAGCGGATTCGGCGCAGAAGATGTGGCAATATAATCTGACAGGTCCGATGGTTGCCCCGCTGGAAAAGGATGGCGAATTTATTTATGCGGCGGGTTTGGACACTAAATTGTACAAAATTCAATCCGACAATGGGCAAGAGGCCTGGAAAAAGCCTTTCTTTGTTGGGGATAAAGTTGAAAAACCATTGATGATGGGCAAGACCTGTGTTTACGTGTACGCGGCGGGTACAGGGTTGTATGCGGTGAATAAGGAATCCGGCAGTGAAATCTGGAATTTACCCAAAGGAGATACAGTCCTGGCGGAAAGCGAAACCCTTGCTTATGTCTATGTCAAGCCGGGCGTGATGATGGTTATGGACAACGTCTCAGGTAAAGAAATAGTGTCGATTAACACCGCGGGCGTATCGCTATTTGTTTCGAATATGACGGATTCATCAATTTATCTGGCAAACCCGCAAGGGTTGGTACTGGCTGCTGCGGTTACTAAGAATTCTGAGCCTGTCATTACGAAATGACAGGAGTATAATACGTTTCATTTATGGATGGAAGTCGCCTGAAATGGATGTAAAAATTAAACGAGCGTTGATTAGTGTGTCTGACAAAACCGGCGTGGTTGAGTTCGCCAAAGAACTGGCTGCGATGGGAGTTACCATTATCAGTACCGGTGGTACGGCCAAGACGCTGGCTCAGGCTGGATTAAACGTTGTCAGTGTTGATTCCGTAACAGGTTTTCCGGAAATGATGGATGGGCGGGTTAAGACTCTGCATCCGAAAATTCATGGAGGATTGCTGGCATTGCGGGATAAGGCCGATCATGTTGCGGCGATGAAACAGCACGCGATTGAACCGATTGACCTGGTATGTGTCAATCTCTATCCATTTGAACAGACGGTAGCCAGGCCGGGTTGCGTGTTTGAAGATGCGATTGAGAATATTGATATTGGCGGGCCGAGCATGGTTCGTTCCGCATCAAAGAATCATCTCTATGTAACGATTGTTACAAATTCGGCCCAGTATGCACAGGTTATTTCAGAAATGAAGGCCAGGCAGGGCAGTACGAGCCTTGAGTTGCGTAAACAATTCGCCCGGGCGGCATTTGCCCTGACGGCGTCTTATGATGCGGCGATTTCCAAATATCTCAATGAGCAGGCAGGCGAGACTTTCCCTGATCGTCTGACGATTTCACTGCGTAAAGATCAGGAACTTCGCTATGGCGAAAATCCGCATCAAAAAGGTGCGTTCTATCGTCTTTCCGATGCCAAAGAAGTCAGTGTCGGAACAGCCAAACTGCTGGATGGCAGTACCACGCCGATCAGCTTCAATAATCTGATGGATGCCAACGGCGCCTTTGAATTGGTTAAGGAATTTGATGAACCCGCGGCAGTTGTTGTTAAACACATGAATCCCTGCGGTTGTGCCATCGACGCCGATATCACCAAAGCATACGAGAAAGCCTATCTGGGCGATGTTGTCAGCGCCTTTGGCGGGATTATTGCCTTAAATCGCAATGTTGATAACCAACTGGCAACGGTGATTATGGAATCCTATGCCCGTTTTGGCAAGGCACAGGGGGCGGCCGGGTTCTTCGCTGAGGTGATTGTTGCTCCCTCGTATGATGATGATGCTGTAAAGACCATTCGCACACTGAAAGAATGGGGACAACGGGTACGTCTTTTGCAGACCGGCCCAATTGATCGCAAGATCGTCGATGCCGGGCAATTGGATGTACGCTGTATGGTCGGCGGACTGCTCGTACAGGGACGCGATTTGGTCGGCTGGGAGCCGGATAAACTGACATTCCCAACTAAATTGAAACCGACCAAAGAACAATTGGAAGACCTGCGTATCGCATGGCTGGTCGCCAAGCACGTCAAGAGCAATACGATTACACTGGTTAACGGCAAACGACTGGTTGGCGTCGGCGCCGGCCAGATGAATCGCGTTGAATCAGGGATGCTGGCCGTTAAACAGGCAGGAGCCATGGCCAAAGGCTCTGCGATGGGGTCGGATGCGTTTTTCCCGTTCCCGGACAATGTCGAAAACGCCGCCAAAGCGGGTATCGCCTGTGTGGTCCAGCCGGGTGGCTCGAAGAAAGACGATGAGGTCATCGCCTGTGCCGACAAGCATGGCATTGTGATGGTCTTTACCGGCACAAGGCATTTCTATCATTAAAAGAGTGGTTCCACAA
>CAYTHV010000031.1:0-5165 GCA_964437685.1 uncultured Pirellulales bacterium | reverse complement strand
ACAAAGCTTTTTTATCCAATTGTTTATAAACCATTTCAAGCTTGATAAATATGGATAATGTTGCTATAGTAATTCTATGAATAAAAAGCCTGTCATCGGATTGTTAGGGGGAATAGGATCCGGAAAAAGTTCTGTCGCATCCATTCTGGGCGATTTAGGCTGTGCCGTAATTGATGCGGATCAGTTGGCCCGTGAGGTCATGGATGACAAGGACATTGTGGATACGGTTAAGGTTGTATTTGGGCCGGAGATACTCACTTCGGATGGAACGATAAATCGGGCTAAACTGGCGGAAAATGTTTTTTCCGACATGGCGATGCTGGAGCGGCTGACGGCGATTATCCATCCGCCGGTGTTGAAGCAAACCGAGAGATTATTAGCCGAATATCTGGCAGCTCCGAGTGTTTCTGCCGTGGTATTGGATGTGCCTTTGTTAATGGAAGCCAATTGGCACAAGCGGTGTGATATCCTTGTTTTTGTGGAAAGCGAGCTGTCAATCCGTCAGCAGAGAGTAAAGCGAAACGGGCGGTTTTCGGCGGATCAGATAAAAAAAAGAGAAAATTTTCAGATTTCTCTTGAAAAAAAGAAAGAAATTGCACAATATAGCATCCAGAACAATTCCGATTTGTCAGATTTGGCTGGTCAGGTTGCACAAGTTTACTCTGCTATAATGAAGAATCGGGGAGTATAGTTTCAAATCCTGTTTTTACAATGCCCGGAACGTCGGGGCTAATTCTGTATATTCCAGGGGCAGGACGAATGCGTTTTTGATTTTAAGCTTGATTTCACAGGCAATCAGTAAAATAACATAAAAGATTAGTTTTTGGCGGACAATTCAAGCCGGATGAGAAAAAAAAAAAAAAATCCGGATAATACACCCATAACTGACAATATTTCAGGTAGTTAGCAATTGGCTATAAAAGTTAAAAGAATTTTGAGGACCGTGAAGAAACCCATTGAGAAACTAAGGAGTAGCTATGCCCAGACCCAAGGCAAATGAAGAATCAAAACAAGAATCCCCGCGTAAAAAGCGTTCTTATACAAAACGCCCCAAAAATGAACCGGTTGAGAAGACTGAAGTTCAGGAATCGCAATCTCTGTTTCAACCTCAGTTGGAAGCCGAACAGCCCCGTCCGGTCGAAGGCGCCGGTAATATTAAAGAACCTGATCCGCAAATTCAGGATTTACAGCCTGAACCGGTGGTTGCGGAGGTGGTTGCCGGTACTGCTCCAGCTAAGGTGAAAACAGAAGAGACGCCGAAAGATGAATCGATTCATGAAAAATATGAGCGAATCAAACGCGGAAATCTGCATTTAACCGAGCTTCAGAAACTCGATGTAACAGAACTGCACCAGATCGCCAAGGATGAAGGCATTACGGAATATATGGCGATGGCCAAGCAGGATTTGATCTTTAAAATCCTCAAGGAACGCATTCGTCAAAATGGTCTGATGTATGGCGAAGGCGTATTGGAAGTTCTGCCGGATGGCTATGGTTTTCTGCGAAGTCCCAACTACAGCTATCTGTCCAGCCCGGACGATGTGTATGTCTCGCCGTCACAGATTCGTCGATTTGGCTTGCGAACCGGAAATATTATTTCCGGCCAGATTCGCCCGCCGAAAGAAAATGAGAAATATTTCGCTCTGCTTCGCGTAGAAGCGATTAACTTCCAGGAGCCGGAAAAGCTGACTGAAAAGGTGGTTTTCCGCGATTTGACTCCCTTGCATGCCGAAGAACGGTTTATTCTTGAAACCGCCAAGGATGAAATGAGCACGCGTATTATGGACCTGATTACGCCCATCGGCAAAGGTCAGCGTGCCTTGATTGTCGCTCCGCCGCGAACTGGAAAAACAGTTTTGCTGCAAAAGCTGGCAAATGCCATCAGTACGAATTATCCGGAAGTCAAGATGATCGTATTGCTGATTGACGAACGACCTGAAGAAGTAACGGACTTTAAACGCAAAGTTGCCAAGGATGTTGAAGTCATTAGTTCGACATTTGATGAGTCCACCGCGCGTCATTGTCAGGTTTCGGAAATGGTTGTTGAAAAAGCCAAGCGTATGGTTGAATACGGCGAAGATGTTGTGATTCTGCTGGATTCGATTACTCGTCTGGCCCGTGCATACAATACCGAAATGCCGCATTCAGGCAAGATTCTCACCGGTGGTGTGGATGCCAATGCGATGCAGATGCCCAAGCGATTCTTTGGCGCTGCTCGTAATATCGAAAATGGCGGTTCGCTGACCATTCTGGCCACGGCGCTGATTGATACCGGTTCGAAGATGGACGAAGTTATTTTTGAAGAGTTCAAAGCGACCGGTAATATGGAATTGCACTTGGATCGTCAGTTGGTCGAAAAACGCATCTTCCCGGCCATCAACATTGGCCAGAGCGGTACGCGACGCGAAGAATTGCTGCTGGATCGCAAGGAACTGGAGCTGGTTTATCGTTTGCGTAAAGTGCTTAGCGAAATGAATCTTGTCGAAGCGGTCGAATTACTGAAAAATCGTCTGGCAAAGTTCCGTACCAATGCGGAATTCCTGATGACGTTGAATCTGGATTAACCTTAGTTTTTGCGATTGCATACAGGCCCTGGTGTGAAAACCGGGGCCTTTTTTATTTACTACGCGCGACATTTCCATACAGAGTGTGTACGAATGGATAGGGGGCAAGGATCTCTAAAAGCAATTGAAGGATTATGTCAATTCTACAGACCAATACGCATGGTCGAGGAATTGTTTCCAGCTTTTATATCGCTCATGGTTCAGATGAAGGTGCAGAACTGGATTACGTTTGGGCTTAACGGGTTTCTGGATGAGCTTCATGCCTGCTTGAGTAGGGGTACGGCCGCCTTTTTTGGCGTTGCATTTGGTACAGGCACAGACGATGTTATCCCAGGCGTTGCCGCCGCCTAAAGTACGAGGAACAACGTGGTCGAGCGACAATTCGCTGGTGGGGGATTTCTTGCCGCAGTATTGGCAGCGGTTGCCGTCCCGGGCAAAAATATTACGACGGTTGAATTTAACCGTTTGTTGAGGTAATCGGTCGTAAAACAGCAGCCGAATCACGCGCGGCACGGCAATGTCAAAATCAACGGCGGAAACCCAATCATGGTTCTGGGCTTCAAACGTCTGCTTATAAACAGATAAATCACGCCATGATTGAAAATCATAGTTTGCCCAGGTACCGTCGTCACACGATACGATCTCTGCCAACTCCCGGACGACTAATGACAGCGCCCGGCGGAGTCCAATGACTCGAAATGCCATGTAGTGCTTATTCAAAACAAGCACTTGCGAGTCCATAATATGTCCCGATTGTGCTGAGAACATAAATGCTCCGATAATACTGCTGTAATTAGATTAACATATCTCAGTAATTTCGGCAAGCAAGAAAGAAATGAGGAATTCAAAAAAAGTCAAAATTTGCCTCAGTTAATTCTCCTTGGTTTTTTGACGACATACAAACTATATAGGCGGAAAATCTCCTGAACAGATTGATTGTGGATATAGTAAGATATATTTAGGGGATGAAGAACGCTGTGATGCAAAGTGTTGATTTAAAGATTGTTTATATTATAATTCCTATTCTTTGTATCGAAGGCAATTGATTATGCGAAAATGTATAGTAATTATCTTCTTTTTGGCCTTATTTGCGGCTATGAGTTTTACCGTGAGTTTTGCCGAAGAAGCCGTGTCTCCTGATGCTCCCAAAGTTGACCCCAATCAGCCGACACCGCTGCCCAATGCGGCGCCGGAACAGCCTCAAGTGAAAGCTGAACCAAACACTCCGAATATTCCAGTTTCCGATCCAAATCAGGACATCGAAGATCCCAACGAGGAAGAGATTGTTCTAACTCCTGAAGAGCAGGACAAAACACGGCTTCCTTCCGAATCTCCCTTGCCGGAGTTATATAAAGCCTGCCAGGCGGTCTTTGACTTGGCGGTCAATGACAATGGCGATGTCGATTATTCATTGCTGCGCCGGAAAAGATCGAGCTTAAATGCCGCCTTACGGCTTCTTGAAGTTTCCCATCCGGCACAGATTATGGTGATGAACAATGCTGAAAAACAGGCGTTTTGGATTAACGCCTATAATATTTGCACGCTGAAATTGATTATGGATAATTATCCCATTCAGCCCAAATGGTATATGATTTTGTATCCCAATAACAGCATTATGCAGATTACCGATCCGTGGACGAAAAATTATTTCAAGATTCAGGGTTTGGAATATAATCTCGAGGAAATTCGCGACGAAATGCTTTTGGAACGCTTCAAAGACCCGCGTATCTGCTTTGCGCTGACTTATGCGACGATGGGCGGGGCGGTGCTGCGCAGGGAGCCGTATCGTGCGGAAACTCTCGATGAACAGCTGCGGAAATACCTTGCTTTGCCAAGGGGCTTGAAGATTGACAAGGAAACCAATACCGTCTATTTGTCCAATCAGTTTAATATCTTCCGGAATGCTTTCTTAAACTCTGAATATGCTGAAATCAAAAAATTCCGCAATCGCAAAGATGACGAAAAAGCCTGGCTGAATTTCCTCATGAAATACCTGCCGGAAGATCAGCAGAAATGGCTCGAAGCCGGCGACGCCAAATTTGAATTTATGCGCTACGACTGGCTTCTCAACGAAACGACCAATTAATACCAGGTTCACTAAAATACTGCGTAGTAGGGAGTTCAGAATTGTCATTCTCGCCAAGAGCCTGTCCTCGCGCAGGCGGGGACGGGAATCCAGCATTATTTCTCATGCCGCAGGCATTCCATAACGATTAACTTAAAACTATCACTATAAACTTTTCATGCATCCAGCGTTCTACATCTTAAAACTTTTCTTTCCCAGCCCGCGCAGCGGACGATATGACACATTTTTGGACATGAATCCGCAGGCAAATTTTGGTTATAGAAAAAAAGTAAAAAATAATTGATGTTTGTGAAAGTTAAATTTATAATGCCGACAACCGATTAATTGTTTGGGCAAAGGGCATTATGATGAATATTTTGCAATTGAATCGTCTTCGGAAAGAGTATTCCTCTTTAGTAGCGGTTGACGACGTATCATTCGGTGTAGAATCCGGGCAGGTTGTCGGGCTTAACGGCACTAATGGAGCAGGAAAAACAACACTTTTGCGAATGCTGGCAACATTGCTGCCTCCGACG
>CAYTHV010000030.1:0-25958 GCA_964437685.1 uncultured Pirellulales bacterium | reverse complement strand
ATTCGCTAAATTCGTAGCATAACTTTTTCTTAAACAGTGAAGATTGAATTTTTCATTTGTCTTAATTCCTGCACTTCTGCAAAAAGCAATTATCCTACCCATCCTGATTAATCTCTCCAAGGCAGCCCCCAAAGCTGCCTCTTTTTCTAACCTAAATCAACATCTATATCGAGGTTGCTGAGCATAACATTTTGATATTTTTCTCTGCTGCCAGAATGCAAATGATTTTAGTTCACAAAGTGAAAAGAATTAACAGAAGATAAACCAGCCAACCTTATCTATTAAGAGCTTTTGAAAGAAAGAAATTTAAGCAGTTCCAGCGGTGAACCAGCGGTAAAATCCATCCTGCTGTCAGTCCTAAATTAGCATCAGAGTATTTTTGAGAAGTAACTAAGGCTCAGAGTTGGGTATAAAATCTAATAACCCAATAATATAAAGTTTTTATTGAAAATTCTTAGTTTTTTTACAACCTACAAGATGAATATAATAAGAGACTTATGAAAAAATATGTTTTTAGATTTTGCGTTAGATTTTAGGGTCTAAAAACGTTCATAAACCTTTAAAAATCAACGGAGAGGGCGGGATTCGAACCCGCGGTACTCTTACGAGCACACTGGTTTTCGAAACCAGCTCGATCAGCCGCTCCGACACCTCTCCAAGTATATATTTTAAAATCACTTACATATATTTTCATTGATACGGTTTTTTAGCTTACTACAACCATTTGGTTAATTATAGCAGATTATTTGGACTTATCAAAGACCAAAATATGCGAAATCAGTGAGATATTGGGGGTAGAATTTATGTAACTGGTCAAATAGACCAGTGTAGAAAAACGATGGTAAATAGTAACTCGCTTCTTGACATGTCACAAAAAGTGGTATATTATTTGTGACAAAAATAAGGTATTGTCATGGATAATATTAAAAAGCATATCGAGAAACGGATTATAGGCATGGGGCAGGGATACGTTTTTACACGGAAAGATTTCCAAGATATAGCTCCTGCCGGTTCAATTGGCAAAATACTGTCCAGATTAGTGAGGGATGGTCTCATTCGGCGAATCGGACGGGGAGTGTTTGACTATCCCAAGACCAATCCCGCACTTGGGGGCAAGCTCAGCCCCGATATGAATCTTGCCGCAAAAGCTATTGCCAGGAAATTCAGGTGGTCTATTCTTCCATTTGGAAATTTGGCGGCAAACCGATTAGGACTATCTCAGCAGGTTCCAGCAAAGTTTATTTACTTATCGAATGGTCCTACAAAAAAAACCATGGTTGGCAAAAGAACGATCCATTTTAAGCACGCCCGTCCCAAGGAAATCTATGCCGACAGCGAAATATCAGGGTTGATAGTTCAGGCACTCAGGTTTATAGGTAAAGATAATGTGAATGACAATATCATTACACATCTGAAGAACAATTTATCACATGAAGAAAAAAAAGAACTTCTGGAACATATTCGCTATAGTGCCGAATGGATTTATGAAGTTGTGCAACGAATAGCAAAGGATTAACTATGGATAAAGTTGCTCAACTGGATCGTTCCGACAGAGCCGATCTCTTCAACGAAACAGCGGCGCGTATGGGATTAAATCCGGTCATTGTCGAAAAGGATTTCTGGGTCTGTTGGATACTGAAACACTTGTTCACAATAACAGAGTTTTCGGACAGGCTAGTTTTTAAAGGTGGCACAAGTTTATCAAAATGTTTCAATTTGATCCAGCGTTTTTCAGAAGATATAGATATCGCAGTGAATTTTGAAAAACTCGGTTATTTTGATACAAAAGATCCCCGTCAAACAGAACTTTCACACACTAAACGTGCGATCTTACTCAAAGAAATGCTTCAAACATGCCGAAATTATATCATAGATGAATTTTTGCCTGTTTTGGTTGCGAGGGTTCAGGAGAAATTATCGACAAATGACTGGCAACTTCAGGTTGACTCCGCTGATGGCAGTATTGTTGAATTTGCATATCCTATGTCCTTGGAAACCGAGCTTGACTACATTCGTCCCCGTGTTATTCTGGAATTAGGCACACACGCAGAACCTGTACCGAATAAAAACTATAACATTCAACCTTATGTAGCGGAGTATTTCCCAAATCTTTTTTCTCAACCAACGTGCTCAATAGCAACTGTTGTTGCTAGGCGAACATTCTGGGAGAAAGCAACTATTCTTCATGCCGAATATTACAGACCTCTCGATAATCCCATGCCGTTGCGCTATTCACGTCACTATGCCGATGTAGCCCAAATGGGCAAAACACAAATTGTTGATGAAGCATTAGAAGATATGAATTTGCTCAAAAAAGTGACAACTCATAAAGATATGTTTTACCATTGCGGATGGGCAAGATATGACTTGGCTGTACCCGGCAGTTTTCGACTGACACCGCCTCAAGAAAGACTTGCAGCAATAAGACGAGACTATCGTGACATGACTGCCATGTTTTTTAATGAACCACCCAAAATTGAAGATATTTTGCAACAACTTTCTGTTCTTGAAAAGCAAATAAATCGTTCATGATAAAACGATAAATGATAAAATTGGAAGATAATCAAATACAGGAGCTTGAAAAACTCCGAGCAGAATTGGCTGACACAGAAGCACGACGACAAATGTTGCTCCACAGGATATCAAAAATAGAATCCGATGTAAGTTGTTCCAGAAATACTCCCAATAATTTTCACGGTATTAATAACCATTCGTCCTTCCAAAATAAAATCAAATTGTACCGCAGCCTGTTCCGAGGGAGAGAAGATGTTTATCCACGCCGTTTTGAAAGTACAAAAACAGGAAAATCCGGATATCAACCAGCATGCAGAAATGAATGGACCCGAGGAATCTGCGGCAAACCTAAAGTCAAATGCTCTAATTGTGAAAACCGCGATTATTTGCCGTTGACGGATCAGGTTATTGAATGGCATTTGCGGGGTGAAAATCCAGACGAGTATGGCAATAAAGATTTTACGATTGGGATATATCCAATGTCGCCGGATGAAAAGTGCTGGTTCTTGGCTGCTGATTTTGACAAATCATCATGGCAGGAGGATGTCAGGGCTTTTGCAAAAACATGCACTGATATGGACATTCCAGTTTCTATCGAACGTTCCCGCAGCGGCAATGGCGGCCATGTTTGGCTGTTTTTTGAAGAGCCTCTCCCATGTATGAAAGCGCGAGCCATCGGAAGCTATATCATTACCGAAACTATGGAAAGGCGTCCTGAATTGGGGTTGGATTCTTATGACCGTTTCTTTCCGAATCAAGATACACTACCGCAGGGAGGACTCGGGAATTTAATTGCTCTGCCATTGCAGAAGAAACCAAGAGAAAATGGGAATACAGAATTTCTTAACGACAATTTCATTCCTTATGCTGACCAATGGCAGTATCTTGGTACTGTTAAGAAAATAGGCCGCAATACAATCGAGTCGCTTTTTCAGAACGCCTGCGATACCGGCAGAATAATCGGCTTGAAACTGCCTGTGACGGAAGAAGACGATAAACCCTGGGAAACGCCGCCTTCAGGTAAAAGAAAACAGATTATTGGGCCGTTTCCTGAACAAGTTCACATTATTCTGGCAAATCAGATATTTGTTCCTAAAGCAGATTTATCGCCATCGTTACGCAATGCCCTAATACGGCTGGCCGCTTTTCAAAATCCTGAATTTTACCAAAAACAAGCGATGCGGATGCCGACATACCACATACCTCGTATTATTTGTTGCACAGAAGACTTTGATAAGCATATTGTACTGCCCAGAGGCTGCCTTGATGATGTAATAGAATTTTTTAAGCAATTAAAAATTGAGATGATTATTGCCAAGAAACGAGTCTCGGGCCAACCAATCGATGTCGCATTCAATGGAACACTATACCCGGAACAAAAAACTGCGGCAACCGCCTTGCTTGAACATGACAATGGTATTCTCGCCGCAACGACAGCATTCGGTAAAACCGTGATAGCGTGTTACCTTCTGGCTCAAAGGAAAGTGAATACCCTGATTTTGGTGCATCGTCGCCAACTTCAGAAGCAATGGAAAATTCGACTGGAGCAATTCCTTACTATTGACAGTCTTCATATTGGCCTGATTGGTGCAGGAAAGAGGAAGCCAACGGGTCAAATTGACATCGCTATCATACAAAGTCTTAGTAAAAAAGGGGAAGTTGATGATATTGTCGCCGAATATGGCCACTTGATTATAGATGAATGTCATCATATTTCAGCCCCAAGTTTCGAGGCAATTGCACGGCAGTTTAAGGGTAAATATATAACCGGCCTTTCCGCTACAGTAACCAGAAAAGACGGACACCATCCAATTATTTACATGAATTGCGGTCCAGTTCGATACAGGGTATGTGCAAAATCAGAGGCCCAAAAGCGAACCTTTACTCATAGGCTGATTATCAGAAATACAAAATTCGAATTATCGCCCGATCTGAAAACGAAAGAAAAACTTACAATAACCGACCTGTACTCAGCATTGATGGACAGCATTCCGAGGAATGCTATGATTCTTGAAGATGTGATGGAAGCGATACATGACGGTCGCTTTCCGGTTTTGCTTACGGAACGTCGTGAACATCTGGAGTATTTTGCCGAAATATTAAAAAACCAAGTTGATAATCTGATTGTCTTTAAAGGGGGCATGGGCAAAAAGCAGTTGGCAGATGCACAAGATAAGTTGGATTCTGTTTCGGATGACAAATCAAATCTGATTTTAGCGACGGGCCGTTATCTTGGCGAAGGATTTGATCATTCCCGGCTTGATACATTATTTTTGGCATTACCGGTTTCATGGAAGGGTACTGTGGCTCAGTATGCCGGACGGCTTCATCGTGACCATCACAGCAAAAGTGAGGTCATTATTTACGATTATGCGGATTTGAATGTGCCAATGCTGGCAAAAATGCACGAACGCAGATTAACCGGTTATAAAGCAATTGGATATGAGTACCAGTCAATTTATGAAAATAACAATCCGAAGGAATAATAATGGCAAAAAAGAAAATAGACCTATTCGCACAACTATCTTGGGATGACCTTAGAGAATGGGCCGGAAGCAAAATCGTTTCACGGGGCAAAAGTTATCAACATCAGAAACTGGTATCGAAATTAGCAGTGCTTGATAACGGTGGTCTGCTTGCATGGGTCAATGGAACACGCAAGTATGCCACACAGGTTACAATGGATGAAGGCGGACTGCCGGAATCGATATGCACTTGTCCGTACGGTTGTGATTGTAAGCACGGCGTGGCGGTGGTGTTGGAGTATCTGGAGCAAATGAAAAAAGATAAACGAGTACCCCGGGCTGCCAAAGATGATGAACGTCTTTTACTTTTTGACGGTGATGGATGGGATGACGACATTGTTGATTTCGACGACGAAGATAACTATGATCATAATGAATCGCCTCTGAAGAAAAAGGCAAAGCCCGATGTCTCCGACTATCTGAACGGAAAGACCAAGACGCAGCTTACAGAGTTGATTGCTGATCTGGCGGGAAAATTCCCGAAAATGGCACAGGAGTTGATAGACCGCAAACAGCTTGCTTCGGGAAATGTAAAATCCTTGATCACTCATCTGAAAAAAGACATTCGTGAAATAGCCAGTGAGCCCGGGTGGCAGAATTACTGGCAGCACGAAGGATACACGCCCGATTATTCCCAGATACGTATAAAACTGGAAACTTTGCTGAAGGCTGGTCATCCGGACGAGGTGCTAAAGCTGGGAAAAGAACTGATTGAACTCGGTAGCCGGCAAGTTGAGGAAAGCCATGATGACGGTGAAACTGCTATGGAAATAGAGGAATGTATGTCGGTGATTATTAAGGCGCTGACGCAATCTTCTATGGCCAGTGCGGACAAGCTGGCATGGGCGGTTGATGTTGTTCTGAAAGATGATTATGATGTTTTTAATGCGTTTGATGAATACTTAAGACGCAGACATGCCAAGGTGGATTGGAATATTCTGGCCGATCAATTACTGAGACAACTTAACCAAATGAAATCTTCCAATAGCCGGAGCGATTCTCATCGGAATTACATGCGTGACCGAGTCAGTGATTGGGCTATATACGCCCTTGAACAAGTCGGCAGAGAGGATGAGATTATACCGCTTTGTGAGACTGAGGCTCAAAAGACAGCCAGTTATACCCGGTTGGTGAAGCATCTTATCGCAGCGAAAAGGTATGAGGATGCTGAACGTTGGATTCAGGAAGGCATTCAAAAAACCGAGAAGGAATTACCCGGAATCGCCTCCGATTTGCGAAACAGATTGAAAGAAATTCGATCTTCACAAAAAGATTGGGTTTCAGTGGCAACCATGCAAACCGAAGAGTTTGTGTGTTATCCTTCAGAAAAAACTTTTGTGGAATGTCAAAAGGCTAATATAAAAACTAACACCTGGCCAAAGGTAAGAGAACACCTTTTACTTTATCTCGAAAAAGGCGAATTGCCATGGAAACAAAAAGAGTGGCCGCTGGGTAAATCCGAGCTGGCTAAGCCGGACAGATTGTACCGCGATACTTTCCCGAAGACAGATATTCTTATTGACATTGCTATTCTGGAGAAACAGCCCGACCGGGTGCTTTTCTGGTATGATCAATCACAAAAGAATAAACGGAGTTGGATGGGGATCGGCGATGATAAAATTGCCGCAGCAATTCAGGATTATGCCCCGGAGCGTTCAGTGTCAATCTGGAAAACAATAGCTGAAAGCCTTATTAATCAGACCAAACCCAGTGCTTATGAACAAGCCGGAAGTTATTTGCGAAAAGCGGAAAAAATCATGACACGCGTGAAAAAGCAGACGGAATGGAAACAATATTTGAATAGGCTGAAAATGCAACATGCACGAAAACGGCGTTTTATTGAGATTCTGGAACAATCGGACAACCGTCCGATTATTAGCAAAAAACAGTGAAGCGGTTTATTATGGTAATTCAAAATAATTGATGAGGAAAAGGGAAAAACGACTACAACCAAACTACAACCGATAGATACAATAGTTACGATTTATGCGATATTTACTACTTGATAAGTGTTTCAATCTGCGATATTTGCGAAATAATGGGGGTTTCTTGAAGTTTTTCGAAACCAGCTCGATCAGCCGCTCCGACACCTCTCCATCTCTTTATTTTATAAGCAGTTAAGAACTGCCTTAAAGATCAGGGCACACGTTCCAAAATTTTCTCTAACTTTACAAGCTGCGCAGCAATACTGCAAGAAAATAAGAGAAAAGATTACTTCTTTGTTGCCAAATATTCATTCATTGCTGCTGCGGCGATGAATTTCAATGTACCGGTCCTGGTGGCTATTGGTGTTGCTATGGATGGATTCCGAGACATTCTGGGTATTTTGGAAGGCGGTAAAGAGGATAAAGATGGCTGGAGCCAGTTTCTGCGGCACCTGAAGTAGCTGGCTTACAAGGCATCCAGTTGGCCATCTCGGATATACTTGTCCGGCTACTTCAACTATTTGGACAATTGCAGCCAGAGACAACTAAAACAACTATCAACAGCAGAACTGTATATATCAGTTTCATTTTACATCTCCTTTAGAACAATTTTTATTTCTTTGCACATCATCAGCATTAGCGATGTACTTATTGTTTGTGCTGTCCCGAATAATCAATGAGGGTATCAGATAGATATGCTCGATTGAGGTTTGGTGCTGTAAGCGGTTTTTTAGCAATTCCACGCTCTTTTGTCCAATAGTTGCACAGGGTTGTTCGAGGCTGGTCAGCGGAGGAACCGAATACTCTGATTGCGGCAGATTATCAAAGCCCATCACTTTGATATCTGCGGGGACATTGATATTGTGGTCTGTAAACCATTTTATTGCACCGACGGCAACGAGGTCATCATAAGCGATTACCGCGTCAAATGGTAATTTCTGTTTTGCCAGTAAATCAGCCGCGAGATACCCTCGCTGCCAATATTGATCATTCGTGTTGGGGTCGGCTATGATAGGCTTGTGGTATTCCTTAATCACGTTTTCATAGGCAAGACGACGTCCTTTCGCGTCAGAATGCCAACCTGGCCCGGTGAGGAAAGCGATTTTCCGGCATCCTTGTTCTCTCAGATGGCGAACACCCATCTGTATGCCCGCATGGTTATCCAGATGAACGGTTGAAACGCCGAGAATTCGTGCAGACAGTTCTGACGTCTCATAAAAATTGCCGGCTATGATGGCATCGATTTTTTGATGTTTGAGTTCCGAAAAGAACGCAGGTGTCATCTCTGATGTTGTTCCGCAAAGAATCAGTCCTTCGATTCTATTTCGAAGCCATGCCTGACGGCATAGTTCGATGCCCGCTTCGGCAACGGTAAGCAGAGGGAAAAAACCATGTCTGGGCAACTGTTCGAGGATTGAATGCGTAATGGCGGCATAGACAGGGTCGGTCATCTCAGCGACAAAAACGCCGACAAGTCCCGTTTTGGCAGCCCTTAGATTGCGTGCCATAATATTGGGAACATATCCAATTTGTTGAGCAATCTTTTTTATTTTCTGGGCTGTTTTTTCAGATATTCGGGCTTTTTCCGCCTGGCCTGCAAGTACTTTGGCGGCGGTATTTAATGACACATTTGCAGCCTTGCTGACGTCTGCCAGTGTCGATTTTCCGATTTTTTTTATCATTTATTACTGACCTTATTGATATTGCAATATTGATAGTGCTATTTTCACTATTTAATCACAAAACAGGACTTTATTCATCATGAAAAACATAAATACCGCCGCAAAAACTCTCAGGCCAACAAAAATTTTGGCAAAAAGTTTTAAAATTTTATTGTATTATATCAAAAAAGCGTTAGAATGCAATAACGGGAATGCTAAAAGGCCGTTGCGGCTAAGCATTTTTTATTTGCCGCAAAGCAATAACGATAATGCAGTATACAGGAGAGATAGTTATGTCAGGTCAATTTAAATTTACATTTGGGCCGTGGAATATCCATGAAGGTGCGGATCCGTTTGGCCCGACGGTCAGAAAATCTGTTGAATTTGGCAAGAAACTAAAGGCCTATAAAAAGCTCGGTTTTGATGGCGTTCAGTTTCATGATGATGATGCCGTGCCGACAATGAATGATTTGTCGGCCAAGCAGATTGTCGATGAGGCGAAGGCGTTAAAGAAAACTCTCGACAGAGAGGGTTTGGTTGCTGAATTTGTCGCCCCACGGCTCTGGGAAGATGTTCGAACCATTGACGGCGGCTACACCAGTAATGACCCGAAATGCAGAGACTATGCCATCGAAAGAAGCAAAAGGGCGATTGATATTGCGGATGCTTTAGGGACGGAGTTAATAGTATTATGGCTTGCCCGCGAAGGAACCTACATTCGCGAAGCCAAAGACAGTAAAGTCGCCGTAGATCGGCTTGCCGAGGCACTCAATGCGATGCTTAGTTATCATCCCACGGTCAAAATTGCCATTGAAGCAAAGCCCAATGAGCCGATGGATCATACCTATATTCCCACCATCGGGCATGCAATTGGTTTAGGAATGCTGACTAAGGATGCCAGCCGTGTGGGATGTGTGATTGAGTCTGCTCACGCGATTTTGGCGGGGCTTGATCCCTCGGATGAAATGGGCTATGCACTCGCTCACAACAAGCTGTGGTCAGTGCATTTAAATGACCAGAATGGATTGAAGTTTGATCAGGATAAGTCGTTTGGTTCCGTTGACCTCAGAAGGGCGTTTAACCAGGTCCGAATTCTGGATAAATATGATTATGGCAAGCATGGTGAGTGGGTGGGTCTGGATGTCAAGACGATGCGGACACAAAAGGATAATGTCGCGACCAAGCATTTAAGCAATAGCAAGGACATCTTTTTAAAGTTGCTTGAACTTTCCCGCAGTCTGGATAACGCGAAAGTCGAATCGCTGATTAAGGCGAGAGACTATGAAGAATTGGACTTGTTAATAATGACCCATCTGTTGGCATAAATCAGGTATTTGTGACAGGAGTTTTATGATGAAAAAAGTGGATTGGCCTTTTGAGTTTCCAGGCGCTTACTGGATTGATGAAAAAGAAGAAAACGCGGTTGTTGATGTGATAAAGAATGGGTCATTGTTTAGGTATTATGGCTTACACAATGCCAAATATGTCGATGTGTTTGAGGCGAAGGCCAAAAAATATTACGGCAGTCAATATGCATTGGGCATCAACAGCGGTACGGGTGCATTGATCACCTGTATGCAGGCGTTGGGTGTCGGGCCTGGCTGCGAAGTGATTGTTCCTTCCTATATGTGGGTTGCAACCATTGGAGCGGTGGTCGCCAACAACGCGATTCCTGTGCTGTGTGAAGTGGATGAGAGTTTTTGTCTTGATCCGGCCGACCTGGAGAAGAAAATCACACCCAGAACAAAATTAATTGTCCCGATCCATATGTCGGGTTGTCCATGCGATATGGATTCGATTATGGCGATTGCGAAAAAGCATCATATTGCCGTTCTGGAAGATTGCGCCCAGTGCAATGGCGGCTCCTATAAAGGTAAAAAAGTCGGTACGTTCGGCGATATGGGGATATTCAGTCTCCAATTGAATAAGAATATGACCAGCGGTGAGGGTGGGCTGATTATCACCAATGATGAAAAGCTGTATCTTAAAGCATTCAGTTCCCATGACATGGGTTTGATTCGGGTTAACGGAAGGCTTTCCGTTCCTGAGCCGTATGCGGTTTGCTGGGGACAGGGCCGCAGAATGACCGAGCTGTGCGGCGCTGTCGCGTCGGTTCAAATCGACAAATTGCCTCGCATAACCGATAGTATGCGGCAGTCCAAGAAACGAATTAAAGATGGGCTTAAGGGCGTTAAGGGTTTGAAGTTCCGCACACTGAATGATGCCGAGGGCGACAGTGGTCCGTTTATTATTATGATTCTTGGCGACGAGAATAAGGCGATTGCGGCTGCGGCGAAGATGAAAGCGGCTGGACTTCATAATATCTTCCGAATTGCCGAATATGGACTGCACATTTATTATAATATTCCCTCGTTGATTAACAAGGTTCCGCTGTCGCCTGCGGGTAATCCGTGGAATTTGGCTGAAAATAAAGCAAGCGATTATAATTATAAGAAAGGCGCATGCCCGAAAAGCGACGACTTGTTTGCACGTTCGATTCTGCTGCCGATACCATCAAAATTGACGACAGAGCAGGAACATCAGGCCGTTGAGGCCGTTAAATCAGCCATGGCAGATTAGTGAGAGGTGAAAACATGAAAAACGTAAAGGCGGGAATTATTGGGACAGGCTATATCGGGCCTGCACACATTGAAGCTTTAAGACGGCTTGGCAATGTTGAGGTTGCCGCCGTCGCTGAAGCCAATCAGGACGTGGCCAATCAAAAAGCAAAGCAGTTGTGCATTGCAAAGGCGTACGGCGATTACCGGGATATGCTTAACGATAAAAACATCGACGTGATTCATAACTGTACGCCCAACGTGATGCACCTGCAAGTCAACAAGGATATTTTAAACGCCGGCAAGCATTGCATCAGTGAAAAACCATTGGGGATGAACAGCAAGGAATCGGCAGAGCTTGTTCAGCTTGCAAAGACAAAAGGGCTGGTAAATGCGGTCAATTTTAATTATCGCTACTATCCCCTGGTTCAGCAGGCGAGAATGATGGTCAAAAAAGGCGAGCTTGGCAGGGTATTTGCGGTTCAGGGCTGCTATATGCAGGATTGGCTTTTGTATGATACCGACTGGAGCTGGCGTCTGGACCCGAAGATGGCAGGCAGAAGTCGAGTGATGGGCGATATCGGCTCGCACTGGTTTGATTTGATCCAGTTTGTTACCGGCAAGCGAATTGTCAAAGTATTTGCCGACCTGCTGACGCTTCACGACTACCGCAAGAAACCCAAAGGCGAAATCGAAACCTTCTCCGGCAAGGAATTAAAGCCGGAGGATTATGAAAAAGTGAAAATCGATACCGAAGACTATGGCCATGTTTTGCTGCAATTTGACGATGGTTCACGGGGTATGACGTGCATCACACATGTCTCGGCGGGCAGGAAGAACCATATTGTCTTTGAACTGAACGGGACGGAAAAAAGTATCTGGTGGGACCATGAGCGGCCCAATGAACTAATGATTGGCCATCGTAATCAGCCTAATGAATTGATGCTTAAAGATGCGGTGCTGATGGAAAAAGGGATTCGCGATTATGCTCATTATCCGGCAGGGCATAATGAGGGGTATCCCAGTGCAGTGAAGAATTTTTGTAGAAACGTGTATCGCTATATCCGAGGCGAATCTAAAGAAATAGATTTTGCAACTTTTGAAGATGGCCATAGAGCCGATGTCATTGTCGAGGCCGTGCTGGAAAGCAATAGCGCCCGAAAATGGATTCAGATAAATCATGAATAAGGTTAGACTATGAAATTGACAAATTGGCAGGTCTTGAGTGAAAAAGAAGTAAAATCCATACATCAAGCATCTCTTGATATTTTGGAAAATACGGGTTTACTTATAGAAAGCAAATCTGTCAGGCAGTTATTAACAGAAAAGGGGGCTTTGTGCAACGGAGATAGAATTACGTTTCCAAGAAGTCTTGTTAATGACTGCATAGCCATGAATTCGAAAACAATCCAAATGACGGATCGAGAGGGGAAAGATGCTTATCTGATTGGTGATGGATCGGTCCGTTTTGCCGGAGGACATAATGCAGTTTTTGTAATGAACGGCGTCAATGGAGAGCGAAGAAGCTCTATGCTTAAGGATGTTGAAGATTTTGCCATGCTCAGTGAGCAGCTTGAAGATATTGATATGGTAGGGGTGCCGCTAAATCCATCCGATGTTCCGGCAAAAACGATGCTGACGCATGCTGTTGCAGCGATCATGCGAAATTCCAAGAAACCCATATTTTTCTCATCAGAAAGCAAAGAAGTTAATCTTAGCATAATTGATCTTGCCAGAGTATCAACAGGTTTTTCTGATTTTAAAGAACGCTCCAGTATGATAAGCCAGATATCGACTACCAGTCCGCTGTATTGGGAGGCAGGGGCATCTGAAGCAGCGGTCGAATGTGCCAGAGTCGGGATGCCTTTGGCGTGGCTTCCGCAGCCGATTGCCGGATTGACGGCGCCTTATACCATTGCGGGCACGATCACAGTACATAATACAGAAGTTCTTTCCGGAGTGGTTATTGCTCACATGGTGAATCCGGGAACGCCGCAGATTTATGCGGCAGCCTGGACATCCTATGATATGCGGTATAGCAATGTGATTATCGGCAGGCCGGAGGAGGCTTTGATGCGTATTGCCGGGGCACAGATGGCGCATTATTACAATATGCCAAGTCACAGTATCGGGCCTGACGCCGACGCCAATATTGATGATGAACAGCTTGGCTGGGAAAAAATGATGAGCTTGCTTGCTGCGGCCAGTGGTGGAAATGATTTGATTGTAAATTCGGGAATGTTTGGTACCGGCATGTCAATTACCAATGAACAACTTCTTTTAGATAATGAAATGAATCGTTTCGCAAAAAGAATGATGGCTGGTATTGAAGTAACTGAAAATACGATCGCGAAGGATATTATTGCCGAAGTTGGACCGCGTGGAGATTTTCTGGGTTTAGATCACACTTTGCAGAATTTACGCACAGGAGAGCATATCGAACCTGGTGTAATTGTCGGGATGAATTATGAAAACTGGAAAAATAATGGTGCCAAACGATGTACGGCGCTTGCATCTGAAAAAGCCGAAAAGATGTTAAAACAGGAAAATAATGCTTTATTGAATCCAGATACGGCTTTAAAATTGAACCAAATCCTGGTAAAATGGAATAATATACATAAATAGGTGAGTTGCCGGGGAAAGGTCATCCAGGCGGAAATTCAAAAAACTGAATCGGAGTTGCCCTATGAAGCCGCATATAGGATTGGTTGTCAGTTATGCCCCACTTGAGGTGGGATACGAACAGGCTCCGGAATTACTTGCAGCCGCTAAAGCGGCACTGTCTAAGCTGTCGGTTCAAGTTACGGCGGTAGATTTGCCTGTGTATGACTTATCAACAGGCGCTAAAGCCTCAGAACTATTCAGCAGGGCGGGTGTTGATGTGATTTGCTGGATTGCGGCCACGTGGTCTTATGACCATGTTCCTGTCGATGTGATTAATAAAGTGAATGTGCCGCTAATAGCATGGGGGATTCCTGGCGTTGAGACCGGATCACTTTGCGGAAGTCAGCAGTTGATTTCGGTTCTGACGGAGATAAATCATCCGCGTAAGTTTGTCTTTGGAAATGTCTCGGATGGCCGGGTTTTAACTGAGGTGCTTGAGTATTCGCAGGCATGCTGTGTTGTCAATCGATTAAGAATCTCGCGATTGGGAATGCTCGGCCATCGAACCATCGGCATGACTGAAGTTGCTTTTCATGAATATGATGTTCGCAACATCTTCGGACCTATCATTATTTATCTGAGTACGGAGGAACTGGCAAAACGGCGCGATAAGGCCGATGCACAACAAGCCAGTCATTGCTGGGATAACCTCAAAACAAGAGTATGCCGGTGTAAAGTTGCCGATGTCGATGGTGTTCGGTCGATGAAAACCTATTTGGCAATGAAACAGTGGATTGTTGAAAATAATCTCGCCGGCGTTGCGATGGGTTGCTATCCAGACTTAATGGGTGAAGTATGTCTGGCTTGTGGACTTCTGGCGGAGGATGGAATTGTAGCCAGTTGTGAAGGGGACATCAATTCTTTGATATTAACATACCTGATGCATCATGTCGGTTCTGCACCAATACACAATACAGACCTGCTTGATTTAGATTATTCGGACAATACCGCGGTACTAAGCCATTGCGGCAACAGCTCGGTATCGCTGGCGGCAAACAAAGACAATGTCGTCTTGGATTCCGTTCGCTTGATGGGGCAGGGAGCGGTCAGCTTATATCCAGCCAGGCCGGGAAAAGTGACGATGGCGAATCTGTGCGGCAAGAAAGGATCGTATCGTCTTACGTTTCTTGCTGGGCAGGCAGTTGAGACGGAGATGGTTTTTCCGGGCATTCCAGTCAAGGTCAAGTTGCCCTGCGATATATCGACGTTTCTTACATTGACGGCGGATTTTGGGACCGGCCACCACTGGATGATCGCGTATGGCGATATGAGCGAGCAATTGCGGTATGCCTGTGATATGACAGGCATACAGAAATTGGAAATCAGATCGCCTGCCCGTTAATGCAAAAATAATCAGAAAACTAATGGCGTAGTTGCCAGATATTTTGAAAAAAATGAGTATCGGTAACAATAAATACTAAATAAGAGCATATAAATTTAATATAAAAAATCACATCAAGATTCCATAACTCATTTATTTTAAACGGATTATAATAATTTTACGAGGGATTAAAATAGTGTTGACTCCGGGCGTTAAACAGAATATGATACCGGTATCAAATAAATATGGCTTTGGTTTAACTTATGGACATATTATGACGATTTTACGTGAGCCGGTTTTAAGGCCTGCAATTGATAAGAAGAAGCCTTCCATTGATCATGTGGCAAATCTCGCCAATGTCAGCAGAATTACTGTTGCAAGAGTTTTTTCCAACCCTTCCTTGGTATCCGAAAAAACCCGAAATACCGTATTAAAAGCAAGCAGAATGCTTAATTATAAGACCAATCATCTGGCCCGCGC
The DNA here is from genome assembly GCA_964437685.1 of uncultured Pirellulales bacterium. Taxonomy (GTDB): domain Bacteria; phylum Planctomycetota; class Phycisphaerae; order Sedimentisphaerales; family Anaerohalosphaeraceae; genus Anaeroglomus. The sequence goes on along the minus strand of CAYTHV010000030.1, from coordinate 10,310 downwards.
TTTGGCTGGCGGGAAAACCCAAACAATGGGTGTGTTGTGGAATTTTAGCGGAAACCCCGACGCTGCCGATATCACGGGTAGAATTACCGTGTGTATGCAGAAAAGGGGGTATATGGCACACATTTCCAGTTTTAACGGCGAACCCCGATCCACGTTGTCGCTCCTGACGGAGTATGTGGAAAGGCGTCTGGAAGCGGTAGTTATTCAGGCGGTTGATGATTGGCTGCTTCACAATGAAATCAGGGATTTGTTGAGCCATTTTCCAGCGGTTGTTCTTGTTACCGATGAATTAAAGCCCTTGCCGTATGATCAGATTATCCAGGATCGATTAGGCGCTTTTCGTCAGGTTGCGGATCATTTTGCGAAGGTCGGCAGAAAACGGCCGGGTTTAGTAATGGGCACAGATGCAATTGGTGACAGGAAAAAGAGAGAGGCATTTATCAGCCAGTTGAAGATACGAGGTTTACAGATTGAGGATCCATTGTTTTCCATGGATTCAGGCGCTTATTCTGCGGACATGTTATGGCAATTGCTTGAAAAAAACTGTCCAAAACATTCCTTTCCCTATGATGCTGTGATGTGCGGCAATGACGAAATAGCGATGTGTCTGATCAGTTGGCTTCACCAACAAGGGCTTCGAGTTCCCGAAGATGTTGCTGTGGTGGGGTTCAATAACAGCACAACTTCGCGTTTTTATAATCCACCCATGGCTAGTGTAGATCGGCAGGTTGGAAAAACAGTGAATGCTGTTGAACAGGCGTTTTTTGAAAGGTTGACGTCTCCGGATAGCCCTCTTTGCCGAACAGCTATTCCGATGGAATTTGTCTGGCGAGAATCGGCAGGTTGACAATCTGCATTGGAGAGTGTTTTAATGATTGTGATTTAGAAAAATTGGCTGTTTGTTTGGCGTGTGGCCAGGCAGAGATGCCAATGAAATTTTTTGTGGAGGAAAGTTTATGAAAGCAAAAAAGTTAGTTGTGATGGCAATGGTGTCGATGATTCTGGTCTTGGCCGGCAATGCGTCTGCATGGACGTATGTATGGGGTGGAAGCGATGGCTCTTGGGCGGTCCCTGGCAACTGGAATGTAAATGAGGTGCCTCAAGTTCCTGGACCAGGAGTAACTATTGCCGCAGGCAATGTGGTTATCTCCTCGGGAATCGCGAACGCTAGCGATTTTACTATGTACACCAATAACCCTAACGCGGCGGATATCTCGCTGACAATCAAGAGTGGGGCTAGCCTGGCCGTGTCAACCTACAATATCGATTTGGGTTATTACGGCGGCAGTTACAAAACAATTTTTACGGTTGAAAATGGCGCCGCCGCCAGCTGTCCGGGTTATTTTTATACCCGCAGGCCGGGTTTGACCCAGACGAATCTTGCTGGAACGATTGAAGCTGGCCATGTTGATATTTCCACAGCAACTCATATCGATTTTGCCGCAACAGGAAAAATGTTAATTCATGACAATGTGGCGGCCAATTTTCTGAACAGTTCGTCATGGGTAACAGAAGGCCTGATCACGATTAACGGTATCAGTTTTGGTCAAGCTGGCTGGCAGGGCTTTAGCTCGATCTATGATGCGAGTGCTGGCCTCACGACAATTACCCCGATGCCTGAACCGACATCAATGCTATTGCTGGCATTGGGCGGATTAGCTCTGTATCGCAAAATATAAGAGCATTAGCAATGTTTTATTACGTCTGCCGGCGGTTGAAAGGCTGCCGGCAGATTTTAAAGTCTGTTTTGAGCTTCAAAGTGGCTATACGGACAGGCTGTACCCAATTATTGTTTCTAAGTATTAGAAAAGATTGAGGAGATTCTAAAATGCGAAAAACGTGTATTATTGCTATATTAATGGCTTTGGCACTGTCTGGCAATGTGTTGGCTTGGACATATGACTGGGTTGGTGCTACCAGTAATGATTGGGCGGTTGCTTCGAACTGGAACGTAAATGAAGTGCCTCAAGTTCCTGGGCCTGGAGTCAATATTACCACAGGCAATGTGGTTATCTATTCAGGAATTGCGAATGCCAGTGATTTTACTATGTATACCAATGTTCCTACCACAGCAGATATCTCGCTTACAATCAAGAGCGGAGCCAGTCTTGCCGTGTCAACCTACAACATCGACTTGGGTTATTACGGGGGAAGCTATAAGGTGATTTTCAATGTCGAAAATGGAGCCACTGCCAGTTGTCCGGGGTATTTTAACACGCGCAGGCCGGGCTTAACGCAGACAAATCTTGCCGGCACAATTGATGCAGGTCATATTGATATTTCGACGGCAACGAAGATAAATTTTACCACAACAGGCAAAATGATCATTCATGAAAATGTCGTAGCGAAATTTCTGGATACTTCTTCCTGGATTACTGAGGGACTTATCACCATTAACGGTATTAGTTTTGGACAAGCGGGCTGGCCGGGATTCAGTGCAGTTTATGATGCACCGACCAACAAAACGACTATCACAGTCGCTACAGCGCCTGCAGGGCCGGACACAGCAACATGGACTGGTGCGGTCAGTAATGATTGGAATGTTGCAGGAAATTGGAGCGGTGGAATTATCCCGGGCTGGAATACTTCAGTAACGGTTGCAAAAGGGACTTGTATTATTTATTCGGGAATTGTGCAAATCAAGGATTTTACCGGCATGGCCAACGGCGGTAATGGCGATGTTCATATCACAGTAAAGAGCGGAGCGAGTTTAAACAGCTCATGGAATATTGACTTGGGCTATCTTAGCGGAAGCGATACGGTTTACTTTACAGTAGAGCAGGGAGCTTCTGCAACTGTGGGGTGGCTGTTTTATACAAGAAGACCGGGCAATACCTATACAACCGTTGGCGGCACAATAACCGCTGTTGGGGCGACTACTGAAACCGGTATGGATATTTCGTCTGCGACCATTATTGATTTTACAGCAACCGGCAAGATTATCGCAAAAGGCAATATGGTTGATACGTTCAATACATGGGCGCTTCCAGGCAATGATGCGTTCCGTGACAGGGGTGTGGGCACAACCAATCCTGCATGGGGTACGACATACGGCGTGCTGGCTGTATATGACCAGGCATCGAATACAACAAGACTGACATCGATTGCCGGCCCTATCTGCGATGCAGTGTATCGATTGCCGGGCGATGAAAATATGGATTGTGTGGTTGATTTCGAAGATTTTGCGGTTATGGCTCAAAACTGGATGGTCTGTGCATGGCAGCCTCAGGAAGCGTGCCAGTAATGAAACAGTGCGGCTGCTCTCGCATATAAAATTTATAAAGAGGAGATGTTACAATGTTGAATATAACGAAAAAGTATGTTTGTGTCGTTTTTGTTACGATGACGCTCTTAATGAGCAGTGTGACGATGGCTGTTTATTATGAGCTTGGTTTTCTTGGCGGCGATGCGGTTGATCCAACCAATTGGACTGTGGGAAATAACTGGTACCCGTATGGAGAAATACCTTTCGAGGCGGATCCTAATGATTGGCAGAACCCGCATGATGTTGATGTGGTATGGATCGGGAACAATTGCGTAATACCAAGCGGATATGTGGCGTATGTCAGAGATTTTGCTTTGACCGCGAATTATCCGGGTAATCCCGAATTGTATATTCCTGCGGGTCCTCAGAATCAAGATATCACAATGACCGTAAAAAGCGGGGCATTAATTCGCAGTGATTTCAATTTCTATGTAAGCAACTTCGGTACAGGAAGCACCAGTGATGCCAAGGCGATTCTAAATATTGAAAGGGGCGCAACCGTATGGGTGGGCTGGATGTTCTATACACGAACCGCGGGCATCGGCATTGTGAATCTTAACGGCAATGTTATTGCGGATGGCGCTATGGGGGTGAGTCTTGACATCAATGCCCGTACACATATTGACTTTGACTGGTCGGGCAAAATGGTGCTCAAGGGTGACTATCGGCCTCAATTTAGTAATGCCAGTAGTTGGGTGCAGGAAGGTCTGATCACCGACAGAGGTGTTGCTTATGGACAAGCAGGATGGGGAACCACCTATGGTTTCAAGACAGTTTATGATGGCAATTACACGACTATAACATCAGTGGCGTACACACCAGATCCAAATGCGGCTTCAAATCCACAGCCTGCGGATAAATCTGATAATGTGTATCCCGACCAGACACTCAGTTGGACCGCTCCTGTGTTTGGACCAAGCAACATGTCGTATAAGCTGTATTTTGGTCTTAACCCAAATCTCAATGTAACACCAATTGCTCTTACCGGCAGTTTATACACACCGCCAAGTCTTGATAAGGGCAATACTTATTACTGGAGAGTGGATATTGTCAATGCCAGCACCGGTACGACAGTCAAAACTGGGTTTAAATGGGAATTTACCGTGCCTTTTACAGCAAAACCTGAGCTTATTTCGCCGATAAATGATGCGAATGTTTTGGCAACCACAGTGAATTTGCAATGGAGAGCTGACAGTTATGCTGTTGAAAATAAAGTTGCTGTTCGTCTTGTAGGAGATCCGAATTGGTCAGAAACTCCGGTAGTAGATACAAGCTACCATCCTGCCGATTTGTTAGCTGGTAGCGAGTATGAGTGGAAAATTAAAAGTATTTTTTCTGACAGCTCTGTTTTGGAAAGCAGCACATGGACTTTCAATACACTGAATCCCATATGCAATGAAGGCCAACGCTTGCCCGGCGATGAAAATGCTGATTGCAAAGTAGATTTAGCAGACCTGGTGATTAAGACATCGAGATGGCTTAAATAAGAAATTAGATGAATGCTGGAAGTGCCTGTCAATTCCAGAATGGCAGGCACTTCAGAATTAACGATAATGGTAAGTAAAGGGTTGCAGATGTATTGGTGTAAATATATAGTATGCTTGTTAATGGTATGTTTGCTTTGTAATAATACAATGGGAGCATACTGCAGTTGGTTGGGTGGAGCAGCAGGAGATCCTAACAACTGGATAGTGGCGGACAATTGGGCCTGTGGCTCTGTTCCGAATGGAACCTATACTGCAAATATCAGTCTAAATGGCTCTGCTCCGGCGATTACTGGCAATGCTGGGATCGCACAGGGCATATATATGGCTCCATCTTCAGCAGGTTATAGTGTGAGTTTAACTGTTGATGGTGGGAGTATTTCCATTTTACAGAATATTTCAGTTGGGACGGTTGGGAGCGGAAGTGCCACGATTACGGTAAAAAATGGCGGTTCAATCACTGCAACAGATGCAGGTTATGGAAATCTTTATCTCAACGGAAGTGGTCAAAGCAGTCTGGTTATTATCAGTGGCACAGTAGAAGCAAGAGTTCTTACCTTATCGGCGGGCCATTCGATCAGTATTGGCAGTGGCAACTTGGTTTTGCAGGGAGATGTGACGGGTAAAATCAACGGTTATATCCAGGGTGGGCTTATCAGCGCCTACGGTGGGCAGGGTTCATTGGTGGCAATATACGATAGTGGCAAGACCTATGTAAATCAGCAGGGAATTCCACTGGGACAGCAGTATCTTTTTGCAGACATAGACGGCGATGAACTTGTTGACATGTCCGATTTGGCATTGTTTTCGAGCCAGTGGCTGATGGATATTAATGGTTCACAGACCAGAATGCCGTGGATTGATGCTCAGATGTATAATTCCGGCGCCTTAAATGATAACACAATACGAATGGCTGTCGGAGGTATTGGCGGCGTCAAAAGAACGTTGCTGCTGGGGGCCGGAATATGGCAAATAAATAGTCCCCTGATTGTGCCTTCAAATATAAATCTTAAATTTGAACAGGGTGCGGTGCTTAATGTGTCTGGCGCAAATACCGTGGCCATTAACGGGTCGCTTGAAGCCTCTATTAGTCAGATTTTTTCTGGGACGGGAAAAGTAAGCTTGAATTCATTGATAAAGGAGGCATATCCGCAGTGGTGGGGGACTCCGGGTACAGCCGATGATACGGCCATGTGTCGAGCGGTGTTGGATTCCGGCGCTAAAAACATTCGATTTCTCCCCGCAGTGTACAACATTGATGCCGATGGCGATGGCGACCAGATGGCGGGTTTGCAGCCGCCGAGCGATGTCAATGTGGTGTTCGATAAGGGCTCGAAATTGAAAGCCATACCCAACAGCTCCACAAATTATTCAGTCATTAATATAAGCGGTAAAAGTAATATAACACTATCCGGCGCAACTATCGAAGGTGACCGCCATTACCATACCGGTACAGCCGGTGAATGGGGGATGGGAATATTGATAACCGGTGGATCAACGAATATATTTGTAAAAGATGTCAATTCATATGATTGTTGGGGCGATGGTATTTATATTAATGGCGTCTCCAACGGTATAACTGTGGAGAACTCAACCTTTGACCATAACAGAAGGAATGGATGTTCTATCATCAGTGCCAAAAACGTTCTATTTACCAATTGCCTTTTCTCAAATACTGATGGTACTTCCCCATACAAGGGTGTTGATATTGAACCGAACTATAGCACAGATGTGCTTCAGAACATTGTTTTTGAGAATTGTCGGTCCTATAAGAATCTAACTAAGGGATTTAGTCCTGCATTTGATGGTTCACTTAATAATCCGGTATCAATTGTATTCAGTAATTGCAGTAGTGAAAGTGATGGCATGGGGTTTAGTCTTGATGCTGGGCCGAGAGATACCGTTGGCACGGTAACATTTCGTGATTGTACCAGCACCAATGCTAGGGAAGCAGGTTTCGGTTGTTTCTCAGCCAATATCTATACAATCATTGATGGTCTGCATATCATCAATCCTAATCAGGGGAATAGTAGCCAGGGCCAGTTTGCCAGTGGAATAGTTTTATGGATAGACAGCAGTCGTTCCAATCTCTGGTGCGGGAATATTCATGCAAGCAACGTGGACGTCCAATCAACTGATGGCAAGGCGAAGTATGCCTTGTATTTCAGTAATGATGCGACTGGAGGGACGACTTATTTCAGAGATATTGATATTCAGATGACCACAAATATGTCGAATGTCAAGCGGTTGTATAAAGGTGCAGGGCTCTATTCGGGTTACTGCACAATTCTGTTTACGGATAATCCTGTGTATGGCAGTACCGTCAGCATATCTTCAGCAAATATGTTCAAGTACATCAGCCAGAAATTGACAAATCAGGGCGCCTCGGTTCCTGTGGTTTTTTCAGTCAACAGTTCACAGGCGGCATCATTTGACAGTGTCTATTCGATAGATGTTCTTAATGCAAATGGCATAACATTGAATTTCAGCGGCTATAACCTGATGCCCGGCAATCTTAGCTCGTATGGGTCTAACCAGGTTGGAAGCCATCTCAAAATACGTTCTGATGGTGTAAACTGGTCTATTGTTGAAAGTATTGGAACCTGGCAATAAGAAAATTTATGAAAGGACGCGATTTTATGTTCAGGATGCCTCTAATGTGTGTATTTCTGCTGATGACAATAGGCTCGATGCCGGTGCGTGTAATGGCTGAGGATGCGGCTTCTGTCATCGCAAAGGCGTTTGCCCATGAGCGGCTTGATGATAGGGCGATAATCGCAGCTTTAAAGGATATTGGAAGTGAACAGAAGACATTATTGCTCAGTTCCGGAAAATGGTTAATTACACAATCAATCGAAATACCGTCAAATGTAGATGTAAAGCTTGAGAGCGGTGCTGTCTTTGAAATAGCCGATGCCAATACGCTTTCCATCCAGGGCTCCATGGAAACACTCGGTATTCATCAGATTTTTTATGGTAAAGGGAAAGTGAAGTTTGGCCCAGGTTTTATTCGGGAAGTCTATCCGCAGTGGTGGGGGAAGGTGGAAACGTCGGATGATACCAAAACCTGTCAGTCTGCTATTGACTCCGGTGCTGTGATAGTGCGGTTTCCCAAAGCAATCTATAATATCGATCCTGTAAAAGTTGGTCCCAAGACAGACCCCAATGATGATAATCAATGGTATGGTGGTTTGGATTTACCCAGCAATACTACGTTGATCTTCGATGCGGGCGCAAAGATAAAAGCCCTGCCTACAGATGCACGGGTTTATTCCATTCTGAGAATAAATGGCAAGGATAATGTGAAGATTTATGGCGCCGTGATCGAAGGTGAACGTGTGGCGCATAAGGGTACAACGGGTGAGTGGGGTCACGGGCTTGTTATTCGTGGTTCGTCAACTCAGGTTTATGTTAAGGATGTTAAGGTTTCCGATTGCTGGGGCGATGGTATATATATTGGCGAAGGCTGCCCCGATGGCGTATATGTAGAAAACAGCACTTTCGACAACAATCGGAGAAATGCCTGTTCGATTACGAATGCAAAAAATGTTCTATTTAAGAAGTGTACTTTTTCAAATACGCATGGAGCGGGTCCTCATAAGGGAGTAGATATTGAGCCAAACATAGAGGCAGATATCATTCAAAATGTCGTTTTTGAAGATTGTTATTCATTTAATAATCTTACTCAGGGTTTTTCTCTTGCACGGGACGACAAACAAGATCAGCCTGTTTCCGTGACATTTCGCGGGTGTGTCAGTGACCGTGACGGCGTTGGTTTTGGCATTGATATCGGTCCAAGCGATACCGCGGGTGTTGTCTATATTAGTGATTGTACAAGTATCAATGCCAGGGAATCGGGATTCAGGTGTACTTCGGCTAATCTCCTGATCCAAATTGACGGTTTATGCATAGTCAACCCGAATCAAAGCGGTTCAAAGCCTGTTTTCGGCAGCGGTTTTGTCATATGGTCTGTTGTGCCGTATCATAAAGATAAGAAAAAAGTCAAGTTGGCGGGAAATATAATTGCCAAAAATGTGAATGTTTCTTCAACGGACGGGAAAGCTCATTATGCTTTATATATTGATAACGAATTAGGGGAAACAAGTGGTTTCAAGAACCTTGATATCGAATTAAAGACCGATATGGCAAATGATAAACGTCTTTACAAAGGGAATGGACCTTTCTTGAACTACTGTAAAATCAAATTTTCCGACAATCCGGTATTTGAGGCAACTGGGGATATAAATGATAATTTAATGCCGGCGTACAATGGTCAGACGATTACCAATAAAGGGGCTAAAAAAGATATTTTGTTAACGTTTAACCATCCAAGAGCGGTTTCATTCGACAGTGAGTACATGATAGAAGTGGTGGAGCCTAATAAAATAAATCTCAATTTTGGCGAATATCACCTATTTCCCGGAAATATTAGTTCTTGCTGGTCCGAGGATGTCGGAAGCAAAATAAGGATAAAATCAGACGGGAAAAGATGGTTTCTTGTTGAAAAGACGGGAACCTGGAATTAACGAATTCAATCTTTGCGTAGATAGACAGGAGATATTTATGTATTCAAAAAATAAATGTTTGGGTTTTACGCTTATCGAACTTCTGGTTGTTATTTCGATCATTGCATTATTGTTAAGTATTCTTATGCCGGCATTGGCAAAGGTAAAAGACCAGGGGCAGCGTACGGTATGTATGGCGAATCTGCGAACAACGATCACCGCATGGTGTGCCTATTCGGCAGATAATAAAGATAATCTCGTAGGAGGACTGCCGGGGGTAAGTGGGAGGACATCAAGCCAACAATTGAGCGTTTATCAATACGCATGGGTGGAAATTCCGCAAGATGCTCAAGGCAACTTTACTGGGGGTGTCCCCGATGCAACATTCAACTATACAGATGCCTCAATGGAAGATGAGATACGAGGCATTGAGAAGGGGCTATTGTATAAATATATCGGCGATATCAAACCGTATCGTTGTGCGAGTGATCCTCGTAGCAAGTCGAAGGAAGCATGGCGCAGCTATACGATTGCTGCCGGAATGAATATTGACTATCCATCCTATAATAATTCTTATTATGTAAATAATTCTACGAAGATGAGCCAAGTAAAATCGCCATCGAAAAAGTATGTCTTTGTGGAAAATCGAGATGCTCGCGGTTGGAATATGGGCTTTTGGGATTTGCTTGCCCCATCGCGCATGCGTGCAGAGTGGTGGAATGTTGTTGCCGGGTGGCATAAAAAAAATTCTAACTGGGCGTTTTCGGATGGCCATACCGAGACACAGCTATGGCGAGATAAAAGGACGATAGATATTTGTACGGAATTGGACTACGCCAAGCAAGTTAGTATGCGAAGACCATGCAGCGTGAAGAATGAGGATTTAGGCTGGATTGTAGATTGCCGTATGAACAAATGGTAGACGTTTTTGTCTCTATTGATGTGTGTTTAACTCGGAATACTTCGCTATTTGTTCGGGAGCAGGGTGAAATTTTATCTAACTAGTCGTGCCTGAAAAAGTGATTACTTTGCAGTAAAAGTGGTGTTTTGCTGCAT
>CAYTHV010000029.1:6262-25987 GCA_964437685.1 uncultured Pirellulales bacterium | reverse complement strand
CCGCCGGCTCGGATGCGTTGGGGTCGTCCAGATTCTCTTTTGCAGGAGCAGGCTGGGCGGAATCCATCTTCAGGTTTACAACACGCCCCTTGGTCATACGTTTGACGGAAAGCTTTAATTCTCCATCCACCTGAATCATCTTTTCAAAATGATCGACATCCACGACCGGAACATCATTGACGTGAGTGATAATTTCATAGGGCTTAATGCCGCCGACACTCGCCCTGCTGCCCGGTTCGAGCTTGGAGACGATCACGCCCGGATCATTGGGGTCCAGACGGAAATAACGCCGGACTTCATACGTCAGGTTGCGCACGGTCAGCCCCGTCGCCTCGGATTTGAACCGTTTGGCAGAATCGTAATGCGGCGGGCTTTGGGTGACGACAAAATCCTTCATCACGACATCCCCATTGCGGTATATCTCAGCCTTAAACCGGGTTCCAAATCCCAAATCGGACACCGACCGAATAAACGTATTTTCAGCAGGCGACCATGGCGTCGGCAGCTGGTCATAATACTCTTCCGGAATTTCAGCAAGGCGATCCCACGGAAACATTTCCATCATATCCATACCGTACGTATCAAACTTGACTTCCAGCGGCCGCGGCTGTTTTTCCACATGGAGCCGAAACAGAATATCGCCGGTTTCAAGTCCGGCATCCGATGCGGGCGAATTTTCATAGACGAAAGAAACTATGGCCCCAATCTCTCCATCCCGTGTCAGGTCGGAAACCTTGTTGATCCGTGCCAGTTCCGGGTTGAGCGGCTGAAGCTCAACGCCAAGCCACGCAATCCGATTTTCATCCGCTTCAGTTAACGGAATATTGTCGGAATCGAGATTGTCTTTCAACGCCAGCAAGACCGGCTGCAAATAACAGCAGGCAATCAGCGTCCGATTATATGTATCCCAGCGGTCTTCCTGATTTTGTACCTTTTCGCGCCGTGACAAGGGCACTGCCGCCAGATTGCCGTCAAGATCAAACAGAAAACGGCCTTCCGCCGATAGCGACAATTCCGGCTGAAGCTGTTTTCGCCAGCCAAGTTTGAAAGAAGAAATCCGGCTGTGTCCGACATACACCGTCCGGTTTTCGCCGCGAATCCTCACATCCGCCAGCAGCAGCATCTTTTGTTCAAGGTCGGTAATCGGTGCGGTCGCCAGCGACAGCCCTGTCGAAGGAAGAGGCCGCTCAGGCATCGCCATCAGAGCGCCGTAATCGGTCAGCGTCCCCTGAAAAGACGCTTCAATCGGCAATCCTTTCGCGGGATACACCAAAATATGTTCCAGTCGGGCCGTGACTTTCGGCTGCAATTTGGACAAAATCAAAATATGATTGGGATCGACAACCACTCCTACCGTATTGATTTCCGTCGCATTATCCTCCTGATCCTCGGAGTAACTGAATCGATTCTCCCCATTTTTAGGACTGCGGAGATTGAGTTTAACCCGAAGAAGTCCGCGATTGATCCGAGCCTCAAAATCCGCCAGTTTTTGTTCCATCTCCTGAGCCGATAGCGCAGGCCAATCCAACGGCGATTGCTGCCATGAATCATCCGTCGGCATTTTTTCATTCATACTGACCCCGACCGGCAATCCATTGGCGTCCACAATCAGATTGCCCGATGGCCCGGACACAAACTTCTGTCCATCGTCGCGAACGGTCATCATTTCAGATAACTTGTCAATCGTTGCCGTCCATTGCCCATTTTGCTGAGTATATGAGATCGCCTTAAACGGTCGAGCGGTACTTTTGGTAAATCCAATCGGTTTAACCCGTTCTAACGGCCTTTCCAATTGGAGAATCAGGGTCGTATGATCCAGCGCATAGCTGGCGGGTTTGGCGATTATGAGTTGATCCTGATAGCGCACCTCGATTTTTTCAACAAAGCGGGGATGCACCATCGGATCAGAGGTCAGCACACGATCTTCACTCAGAACAAATCCCGCCATCTCCAGCGGTCGTTCCTCACGAACCAGTTCAGACCCATCGCCAAGAGAATGAAACTGGCTGCAATTGGGACATCGCTCGCCCCATCCGGCAAGTTCGGGACTGTCCGCCTTATCAAACCGCAGGGTATATTCCACCCGCACCAGCGAAGGCTGATTTTTTTGGATAATCTCAAAATCAGATGGACTCTTAGCACCATAGCCGAGGAAATTAAACGATAAAATCGCACATAAAATGATAATAGTTTTCATCGGTTTCCTTTCCGAAATAATATAGAAGTATAATAAAAGCGTATTATTGTTTTTCGTAATCCCGCGAAAATTCCAGCACAACCTGCTGTGTCAGGCCATTCCGCAAGACAGTAAAGATACATCGATTCTTCTGCTGAATCGCATCGAGTGCGGCTTTGTGAGCCTTCCGTACATCATCCAGCGTCTTGATATCCTGACCATCGACTTTCAGAATAATATCCTGCGTCCTCAGATTCGATGATGCCGCATTGCCGGGATACTTTACGCCAAAAATAAACACCCCCTGCTTGCAATAATAAAACAAATCGGGATTTTCAAACTGATTGATAGTCTTGACGGTAAAGTCCCATCGCGGGCAATCCAGCTCATCACCCTGCACCTTGCCTTTTTCGGTCGGGGTAAGCTGCGTTTTGATGGTCTCTCTATTGCGGACATATTCGACCTCGACCGGCTTTTCTTTTTCCAGCAGTCCTAATTGTCTGCGGAGAACCGGCAAGTCCTCTTCGGTTGTCGCAGTAACGGCCTGTCCCGCAACACGAATAATCCGGTCGCGAGCCTGCAACCCCGCCCGGCGGGCAGGACTATCCGGGTCGGTTTCCGCTACAATGACACCTTCTGTCGCGTCAAAATAGGTATTGCGATTAAAATCCCGCAGCGGCTGAAGCTGCAGACCAAACCAGCTCCAGTTGACTTTGCCATACTGACGAAACTGCGGCAGGATGTATTGAATGGTTTCGCTGGGGATGGAAAATCCAAGGTCACCCCCGAAAAAGCTGCCAAGGGTATTAATCCCGACTACTTCGCCGCTGGTATTGATCAACGGGCCGCCGGAGTTACCCGGACAAATCGATGCATCCGTCTGAAGCCATAGACTGTATTCGCCCTCCGGCAGATACCGCCGCGTACAGGAAACGATACCGATGGAAACACTGCGAGCCAATCCCCAGGGAGCCCCCATCGCCATCACAAAGTTGCCTTCTTTGAGAATTGACGAATCGCCCAGAGCAGCAAAAGGCAGTGGCGGGGTCTGGTCGCCTTTCAATTCCAGTTTGATCAGCGCCAGGTCGGTGTCTTTGTCGGAGCCAACCAGCTTCGCATAAAAAGACTGGCCGCTGTACAGCAGGCAGCGTATCTCCGTGGCTTTATCAATGACATGCCAGTTGGTGAGAATTTCCCCCTCTTTGGAGATAAGGACACCGCTGCCGGCGATTTCTTCAGACATTTTCTTGCCGCGTTCGAGGTTTTCCCGAAGACACTTGATATAAACAACCGTCGGGAATACCTTGTCTTTGGCTTCCTGAACAATCTGCCGAAAATCGGTATCAATTCGGTCTTGCGGCAATTCGGCATAAAGCCGGATATTGCACATCGCCCCTATACAAATTCCTATAAACAACGCACAAAACGTCCTGTTTTGCATATCCATTGTGCCTTCAAAGAAAATTTTACAGAATCAATATCGCACCCTAACAACCTCTTTAGCCAGTCGGTATTATACCCCCTGAAAATCTTCCGGCAAGACTAATTTCAAAGTTTGCAAAGTCGGCATCCGATCCAGGCGGCAACGTTACAAAAAAAAGATACAACCACCCTCTCGGGGCAGTTGTATCTTCGATATCTCGAAAATCAGGGAACGTTGAAAACCAATTTTACTCTACGGTAACGCTCTTGGCCAGGTTGCGGGGCTTATCCACGTCAAAGCCTTTAAGCACTGCCGCATGATAGGCCAGCAATTGCAGCGGAATAACCGTCAGCATCGGCTGAAGCTGTTCGCAGATATCTGGTACGGTAAGCAGATGATCGGCGTACGGCTTGATGTGTTCGTCACCTTCGGTGGCAACGACAATTGTCCTGCCGCCGCGGGCGCGAACTTCCTGAATGTTGCCGATGATTTTTTCATATTGCGAGCAGCGTGTCGCGATAAAGACCGCCGGCATATTATCCGTAATCAGCGCGATAGGCCCGTGCTTCATTTCTGCCGCAGGCAACCCTTCGGCGTGAATATAGCTGATTTCCTTAAGCTTTAAAGCCCCTTCCAGCGCCACAGGATAATTAAATCCGCGTCCGAGGAATAACCAGTTGGGTTTGTCCAGATTGGCCGCCGCGACTTGCTTGATATATTCCGATTGCTCCATAATCTGTGCAACTTTGCCGGGCACCTGCACCAGATCATTTAATATGCGCTGCGCGGCTTCACAACTGATATGCCGTCTGCGTCCCAATTCAATAGCCAGCATGGCCAGCACCGCAACTTGTGCAGTAAAGGCCTTGGTACTGGCAACACCGATTTCCGGTCCGACACGAAGATAAACGCCCGCATCCGTGGTTCGGGCAATCGTGGAGCCGACAGCGTTTACGATACCCAGCACCGTCGCGCCGCGTTCCTTGGCCAATTCAACAGCAGCCAGCGTATCGGCTGTCTCTCCCGACTGGCTGATTGCGATAACCACAGTGCCCTCTTCAATCACCGGATTCCGATAACGGAATTCACTGGCGTATTCGACCTCTGTGGGAATGCGAGCCAACTGCTCCAGCATAAATTCACCTACCAGTCCGGCGTGCCATGCCGTACCGCAGGCGGTAATAATGATGCGTTTGGTGCGGGTCAGTTCACGGAAATAAGTCTGCAGACCGCCTAAGATAATCCTGCCGTTTTTCAGATCAATGCGGCCGCCGAGGCAGGTTTCAATCGCCTTGGGCTGCTCGGCGATTTCTTTCTGCATATAGTGCTGGAAGCCTTCCAATTCAATCTGATCCAGCGAAATCTCAATAGCCGTTAATTCTTTCTGGATATCCTGATTGGTAATGGTTTTCGTATTGAACCCCTGAGAGCCAACCGTAACCATTTCGCCGTCTGAAAGATAAATTGCCTGCGTGGTGTGTTCGACAATCGCCGCCGCATCTGAAGCGATGATATATTCGTTTTCGCCGACACCCAAAATCAGCGGGCTTCCTTTTTTAACGCCAATCATCATATCCGGACAATCGGTGCACATAATCGCCAGACCGTAGGTGCCATGCACTTCGTTAAGAGCCTGCTGAACAGCCCATTCAAACCGATGGCAATTCTCTGGCGCAGCTTTGCCGTCCTTCGTGCGATTATTAGCGTAGAAATAACCGATCAGATTGACCAGGACTTCCGTATCGGTTTCACTTTTAAATGTGCAGCCTTCTTTAGTCAGCCACTTTTTCAGTGTCGCATAATTTTCAATAATACCATTGTGAACCAGGGTAATTTTGCCTGTGTAGTCAATATGCGGATGCGCATTGACTGTATTCGGCTTCCCATGCGTCGCCCAGCGGGTATGGCCAATACCAACACTTGATGGATGCACAGGTTTCGGCAGCATTTCTTCCAGCACAGCAATTCGCCCACTGGTTTTGTACGTATCAAAATTGCCGTTTTGATCCATATAACAAATGCCGGCAGAGTCATAACCCCTGTATTCAAGACGTTTTAAGCCTTCAATTAAAATGGGCTGCGCTGGTTTTTTTCCAAAATAAGCAACTATTCCGCACATAACCTGTCCTTTATAAATAGATAAATTTCATCTTCATAGGCGTTCGATTATTATCGACAAAAAAGCGACCGCTGTAAAGTTAAAACATAATTAATAACGACAAAGCGGGTCTCATAATCATAGATTTTAGACCGCAAAATGGTTTGTTTTGTGTAGGGGCAATCCCCCCGTGGTTGCCCGTTTCATGTCTTCCCCGCGCAGCGGGAATCCAATATTTTAAAATTGGGTTCGTTTCGCGGTAGAGGCGAACCTGTGTGTTCGCCCTTTAACTTCGGCCCATCCTCTTACTTTTCAATTTTAAATTTTAAATTTCTTTAGCCCACGCAGTGGGCGGCATGGTAAAGCCTCGGGCGTCAGCCCGTGGACCATGAATCCGCCCCACATCCACCGAGCCCGCGCAGAGGGCGGCATGATATAGCCTCGCCTGTAAAGGCGTGGATCAAGAGTCACTTCTTACATCCACCGAGTCCCCACAGGGGACGACATAGCCTGCCGCCTTTATACAGCCTTCTGCGAGGGCTCAAATGAAAGGAGGAGTCAAATCCAAACCCCCACGGGCTTACGCCGCGTGGCTTTAACATATCGCCCTAACGGGCTAATCCCGCAGGGATCAAACCCGAATAGCCGCAGGTGAAACCTGCGGAACCCAACGCCCGCACTCCCCCAACCCAACGGGGTTAAACCCTTATTTTCAACTTCATCAATCCTTGTTTTTGCCGAATAAAGTGTCTGACCCTTTTAATTCTCCGCACTTTAATTGCAAGGCATATAAATAGCATTTGTTTCTGTTTGATAAATCAATTGCAGAAATGAACACCTTGCTGCCTGAACAATCTATAGATTCCACTTCTATAGAGCCATACTGTTTTACATAATCACCAACAATATTACCATCCGCATCTATCTGGCATAATTCGAACTCGCCACGTCTGGACAGAAGAACCACTGCCCCCTCCTTTGCCCCCGAGTATTTCGCCATATAAAATCTTGATGTCTCAACAACACTGACGGAACTGATATCTTTAACCCATTTATCTTCAAATGTATCGGTCAGATTCCTTACGACGATCTCCGCCTTTCGTAAAGCAGGTTGCCTGTCATAACATATGATGATGTTATGGTTAGTGAGGCCGCAAATTTTGGGTGAGGTGAGTACAAATCCATCTCCTGCGATCAACTTTTCATTGATGATATTGCCTTCACTATCTAAATGCAGCAACCATATTTTGGATGTTTCCGGCACGGGGCCGTCTTTAAATTCAACAGAACCGCCTACAATAAAAAGGCTGGAGTCCGCTCCAACGACACCATCACATAGATATTCAACCTGATTTAAGTCATATTGTTTCTCCCAGACAATACTGCCTTCCGGAGTAATTTTCGTCAGCCTTGCAACGCCTTTTTCGCCTTGTCCTATCAAAAGAAAGCACTTATCCGGCAAAGCCAATATCTTGAATACCTCAATACCCTTGACCTGCATCTGAGGAGCAATGGTATATTTATCATTTTTATATTCCATTGCCATGTAAGAGGGATATATCCTGTTCAACCCGAAACGCAAATCCAGAGTGTTTGAGATGAGCATCATATCCCGTAACATAGGTCCGATATAGCGGTTTTCATTGGGATCATTTGCAGAAACTTCCGACTGTGAGACGATATTTCCGTTTACATCATATCGAATTAAGGATATCTGTCTTTTGTTTTCATTATGCATATTACTCAATAAAACAATCTGATTCTTATTGTTATCAAACCGCAGGGCGATTGATGTTATTTTTTGGCCTTCAGGAATAACCGGCTGCTTTTCCCAAAGAACTGTTACATCGTCAACCGCAAACCCATTGATACTATTTAATAACACGATGGTAATCATGATAACCAATTTACTCACAGCAAATATCCTTTCATATATACTTACAGAACTATTGATTTCATCTTTACTGAAAACACATCTTCGAATCGACAAACGATAATTTTACACAAACCGGCTTATTCCTGTTCCATCAATTATATTTAAATGACCTACCAAATCCTTAAAATTGCTACTCCAGCTTGAGAGCAGTGATTACTGTTCGCGCAGGTAGTAAATCTGGAGTCTTCAATGACGCCAGGTAAACCATTTTCCCTTTGCTGTCTATGATTACCTGATCTGCCAATACCCCAATTCCATCAATTTTAATTGCCTTGATTTTCTTGCCCTCACAATCGTACTGATTCAGTATTGTATATTGAATGCCTGGTTCAAGTACATTGTGAACGATGACAAATCCTCCATCGATAGTCGCCATACCATAGTGAAGAAAATCCGCCTTACAGGCATAAACAGATTCCTTGAATTTCAACTCCAGATTGTTTGAGTAAATTCGATACTCAATATTAGTCAATTGCTCTTCGGTAGCCACATTATAAACCACTGCAATATTATTTTTATCTAACACTGCTGCTTGTGGCACTCGCATAAGATCATTTTTATCAAAATTAAACACCTCGCTGTCAATTAAAGCCCCGTCATCAGCAATGATATTAATCCAGGCACTAAAGGATCTTGTTTTCATTTCTCCAGTCCATCCCGCTGCCACCAGCAAACCATCCGCTTTAGATTGGGCGATACTGGTCACACAATTTCTGCCTCCATACTGATACTGTTTTTCCCATATTACATCACCACTGTTATTCCTTTTTTGGATTATCCCATTTTGTGCTTTCCTTCCTGAACCGAACAAAAGGTATTCTTTAGGGTTAATGCGTTTTATCCTGCCGGCAAAGAAACCGTTCGTGGTCGCTTGCGTCTTTACTTCCGACTGAACAATATGGCCTTCTTTATTTTTAATAAGGCTCAGCTTTCCGCCGCGCTCCATAGGATCAATAAGTATTTGGGGTTCATTGCTATCGATAACATCCAGGCCTTTTGTTATCCAAGAACGGCTAATAAGTCCACAATCATTAGGTGTTGCACTTTTAAGGGTTATGTCACTTAAACGCTTTCCTGTTTTTTTATCAAGTGTCCATTGCCAAATACGTCCGATACTGTTAGGGTCTAGTTGATTATACGTAGTACCAACGATGAAAATTGTTTCATTATTTTCAACATTAAGTAATTGAGGAAAACAGGAAAAACCCTCATACCCAAACTCAACTTGCCAGACTGGATTTGCTGGCTGGTAATTTGTATCTCCAAACACAATAGAACTTAAGCAGCTAAACAAAATAATTAAATTCGATTTTAAGCATCTACTCATAATATCAACTCCTGTATATTTAATATTAATAATCACATGAGAATCAAAAGGGGTCAGACACCTTTTTCGTTAATCCCTTATTTTAAAACCAGTTATATTTATATAACTTGAAAAATATACATATATCTATCCCAAAATGCAACAAAAAAACGCGTATCTTAAATTGGAAGTACGAGGTTAAATCTCTTTTTCCCAAAGTTGCTGGAGGTTGTAGCAAGTTGTCCTCTGCCAATTCAACCTATTTCCTCGCAAAAACATGGAGAATACGCCATGGCAATATCAATAAAATCGTAACATTTTAGCCAAACGAAAATGCGGCGTTTGGAGTACAGGCTTTAGCCTGAAAAATAAGTAAAAGAGAATTTTACCAGCCTGAAGGCTGTACTCCAAACAAGGCATGAACACAGGGCTAAAATGTTACATAAAATCTATGTTTTATATGTCCTGTTAAAAAATTCTAAAATTTCTCTTGTACGTCTTTTGTTCGCATAATATAATAGCAGTACGGTGGGAGAGAAATCCTGCACAAAGGAGAAAACGGGGATAACAACCCAATCCCGTAGGGATCAAACCAGAATAACCCCCGGCGAAACCGGGGGCAGCAATTCCCCAGCAGCCAGCACCCTGAAAGGGTTCAATGAATGAAAAAAGAAGGAACACAGACATGAAGAAACACAAAAAAACAAAACGAACCCATTTTCAAGGTAGCCGAAGCATCCTTGCTTCGGGTAAATCTCTATGCCGCTTGTCGGCATTCCGCACTTTTGCCATTTACCCTTTTCCATTTGCCTTTTTGTCAAAACGAACCCATTTTGTCTCCGAACTTCGAACTACGATTTCCGAACTTTTGTCAAAACGAACCCATTTTCCGCTTTTTTCAACGAAAAAACACACTCATTTAAGATTCCTGTTGACAAGTTAGCGACAACTAACTATATTAGGGGTAGCTAAGAATGAATACCATCAAAGACAATAAACTCAGCGCGTCGATGGAAGACTATTTGGAAGCGATTTTTCATCTGTCTTCCGCCGGCCGGGTTGCGCGGAGCAAGGATATTGCCGAACAGCTCAATGTTTCGCGAGCGTCGGTTACCGGGGCGCTGCGGATACTGTCCGACAAGGACTTGATCCATTACAAGCCGTATGGGTCGGTGACGCTGACCGAAAAAGGCACGACGGAAGCAGGCAAGATCGTACGCCGACACCGGGTTTTGGAGTCTTTTTTTGTCGATATTCTGGGGCTGGATGCGGAAACCGCCAAAGAGTCTGCCTGCCGTGCCGAACATGCACTGGGGCAGCACGTCGTAGGTCGGCTAAGGCATTATATTGAATTTGTCGCTCATTGGGACGGAATCCACGGCGATATGGCAACTGAGTTTAGGCAATTTTACGGCGGGCGGACGCTACCGGATTTACCGCGTGAGACACAATGAACACAAAACAAAGCAAGGACAAAAAAACGATGTCATTAGACCAGATCGAAACAGGCAAAACAGTAACCATCGACCGCGTTGATGCGGGGGCCGGCCTGAAGAATCGTTTGGCCGCGATGGGGTTGTTTACCGACCAGCCGATTTGCGTGATGCGAAATGATCATCACGGACAAGTCATTGTCGCGATTAAAGACAGCCGGGTCGTATTGGGACGCGGAATGTCGCATAAAATATTTGTACGTTAATTTTTTTTGAGACAAAAGTTAGGTTAGACTAATATTGCTTATGGAAAAGAAGTTCACCCTTGCCCTCGCCGGAAATCCCAATAGCGGAAAAACAACTCTATTTAATGCCCTGACCGGAACACGGCAGCATGTCGCCAATTACCCGGGCGTTACCGTCGAAATCAAAAATGGTCTTTGCCGACACGGCGAGCACAAATTAAAGGTCGTCGATTTACCGGGAACATACAGCCTTACGGCGTATTCGCCGGAAGAAATGGTCGCACGACAATTTATTCTGGAACAAAAACCCGACGTCGTAATCGATGTTATTGACTCGTCAAATCTTGAGCGAAACCTGTATCTGGCTGTCCAACTGATGGAGATGAATGTCCCGCTCGTACTGGCATTCAATATGGCCGATGTCGCCAAAGCACGCGGATTGGAATTCGACCTTAAGCAGCTTCAGGTTCTTCTGGATGTTCCGATTGTCTCGATTACCGCTCGCAAAAAAGAAGGCATCCAGCCGCTTCTGGATACAGCTTTAAATATTGCACAGAATCCTCATTCACGACGTGCCGAGATTCCCTTTGGCCCGCAGATCGAGGCACAGCTTGAAAAACTCATCCCGCAGATTGACCCGCAAATGGATTTTGCAAAACAATTCGGACGACGATGGACAGCGTTGAAATTACTTGAAGGCGATCAGCAAATTATCTCTTTGGTTAGAAATCCGCAATTGCTCGCCGCTGTTGAACAGTCGGTCAAAGAACTTGAAAAACATTATCATGAAAGCCCGGACATTGTAATCGCCGACCGGCGGTATGGCTTTATCTCCGGAGCGTGTCAGGAAACGGTCAAGACCACCGTTGAATTGCGCCATAATGTCAGCGACCTTGTGGATTCGGTACTGACGCACCATATCTGGGGTTTACCGATTTTCGCAGGGATGATGTATCTGGTTTTTTGGCTGACCTTTGGTCTCGGACAATATCCGATGGGCTGGCTGGAATCACTGTTTAGTTGGATTGGCGCAGAAGTCGGCTCAAACTGGCCCGACGCATGGCCGGAGAATATCCGCTCACTGGTCGTCGATGGCATTATCGGCGGCGTTGGCGGCGTGATTATCTTTTTGCCGAATATCCTGCTGCTGTTTCTGGGAATCGCATTTCTCGAAGACACCGGCTATATGGCGCGTGCGGCATTCCTGATGGACCGGATTATGCACAAAATCGGACTGCATGGAAAAAGTTTTATTCCAATGCTCATCGGCTTTGGATGTTCAATCCCCGCGATTATGGCAACACGCATTCTTGAAAATCGCCGGACACGACTGACAACGATGATGGTCATTCCGCTGTTTAGCTGCGGCGCCAGAATTACAATCTATTCGCTGATTATCCCCGCATTTTTTGCCCCACCCTGGCGAGGGCCCATGATGTGGCTGATGTACATTATCGGCATTGTTCTGGCGGTCTTACTGGCCCGGCTATTGCGGGATACACTGTTTCGCGGGGAAACCATTCCTTTTGTCATGGAGCTGCCGCCCTATCGAATGCCTTCTTTCAAAAGCCTGTTCCTGCACATGTGGGATCGCGGCTGGCTGTATGTACAGAAAGCCGGGACGGTCATACTGGGCTTTTCAATTTTGCTCTGGATCATGGGGACTTATCCCAAAACATCCCCGGAACAATTAGCCGGTCTGGATGAACTTCAGCGGCACAGCGTCCAACTGCAAAATTCCTTCACGGGGAAAATCGGCAAAGCCATTGAGCCGGTATTAAAGCCCCTTGGCTTCGACTGGAAGATCGGCACTGCCCTGATTGGAGCCTTCGCCGCCAAAGAAGTTTTCGTCTCGCAAATCGCGATTGTTTATTCCCTGAATGACCAGCATCAGGGCATCGAAACACTGCGTCATCGAATCCGTGAAGACTATTCCGCCCTGACGGGATTTTGTATTATGCTGTTTTGCCTGATCGGAACACCATGTATGGCGACCGTCGCCATTACCGCCCGTGAAGCCGGACACTGGCGATGGGCCGTATTGCAATACATCGGGCTGACCGCGACCGCTTATTTGTTTACGCTCATCGTCTATCAAGTCGGCAGAATCTTCCTCGTCTAAGCCCAATTTCATGCAAGGGCTTGAAAAATAAGAATTTTTTGGTAGGCTTAGCGTTTTAATTAAGAGGAAATCAATGCGAGTAAAACCAAGAACCGAAGAAATACAAATGAAATCGATGGAGTTTCCCGACTGCACCAAGATTGCGTCGCACACGATAGAAGTCGTCCCGCGCTATGCGGAAACTGACCAGTCCGGCGTAATTCACCACACCGTCTATCCAGTATGGTTTGAAATGGCACGAACCGAACTGCTCCGTGCCAACGGCTTAGCCTACAGTGACCTCGAAAAAGCAGGGGTATATTTCGTCATCTCAGAACTAACCTGCAAATACAAACGCCCGGCGTTTTATGATGAAACGCTGGAAATCACTGCAACCTGCACCAAAATCACCAGTGCCCGCGTAGAACACAGCTATACCCTCAAACGCAAATCCACCGGCGTTATCCTTGTCGAAGGAACCACGATTTTAGCCTGCGTGGATGCCAATGGAAAAGTCCGCAGGATGCCCGAATTTATGTATCCAGCAGATATGCCCTGAAAAACAAGAATAAAAATATATAAAAAATATTTTGTCTTAACCACGAAACGTCTTATAAAAGACTTATTTTGGAAACTGTAAGATGCATTATTTAGATAATCAGAGATTTTCTTAACATTTCCTTTACATCTACTTGAAATAAAACTCCCATTTTGCTATACTCACACAAATCAAAGTTGAATGTTGATTTCGGGGGTTATCAATGAGTCATACAAATAGTAAAATTCGTCGTTCAGTTGTATCGGGGCCCGGTCCGCCGGAAACCTAAAAAAGACGATTTCTTAAAACCGATGCAATTATTCCAAAATTATTAATGAAATTATGGGGGTATTTAAAATGTCATCCAAAACCAGTTATTCCAGTGCCAGGCGTTGTGCTCCACCAATGGCGTTCAAAAGTGGAACGGATCCGCCGGAGGCCTGAAAAAAGACTTTTTTAAGTTTTTTTCCCCAGGCCTCTTTTTATTTTCCATACTTTACATAAGTAATCCTGAAAGTTGAAAACAACAACCGTTGACACAGCATTTAAGGAATTATGTTATGGGGCCGCGACAGTACAAATTACACACGTATTCGACAAAACCGTGTGATGACATATCGGGACCCGGCCCGCCGATCTTCCAAAAAAAGACGATACATACAAAGATACTAAAGCAATTATAAAGTTTTCATCCGACACAAACCGCCGCGTTTTCAATGTTTGAAACCGCGGCTTTCGTTTTTATATCCCTGCCCTGTATGATGATATCTTTCGTGAGGTACTAAAAGCCGCCGTTCTGGTAATCCGGCTTGCCGTCATCGCTGTCATATTCGACGTGATCGGTTTCGTCAAGCATAACCTGAATCCGTTGAATGCGATCCGCTTTTTTTGTATTGCTGTCAAGGGTGGTAATAATCGCGCTCATCCGGACGTCGCCAGTAGCGATTTCAAAGGGATACGGCATCTGTGTTCGAAACGCTCGAATCACACATTCGCTTTTACGTCCCAGGACGGAATCGTGGCTGCCGGTCATCCCGATGTCGGTAATATACGCCGTACCTTTGGGCAAAATTCGTTCGTCTGCGGTTACCACATGAGTATGCGTACCGAATACACAGCCGATCTTGCCGTCAAGATAATATCCCATCGCCACTTTCTCGCTGGTTGCCTCCGCGTGCATTTCAACAAGAACAACCTCGGCCTGCTGCTGAACACGCGACAGGAGTGAGTCAATCTTGGCATAAGGACAATCGGCGGGTTTCATAAAAATCCGGCCAATCAGCGGAATCACCGCGACGGTCGGCCCTTTGCCGGTACGGTACAAAGCAAATTCCTTGCCTGCGGCGTAAGGGGATAAATTTGCGGGCGGCACAATATTGCTATTGCTTTCCAAAACAGGGATGATGTCTTTCTTGCGATAAGCATGGTCGCCAAGTGTAATGAGGTTAACGCCATACCGCAATAACTTATCATAAATTTGCGGCGTCAGCCCCGACCCGCCTGCTGCGTTTTCTGCGTTGGCGATCACACAATCAATCTGATGTTCCTGCACCAGGCTGGCTAATTTTTGGGCCACCACACGCCGTCCGGGCCGACCGACGATATCACCAATGCAAAGAATGTTCACTTTCATCCGAACCGCCCACAGAATGTCTCAGGCTGCAATTGACGATTCTCGATTGACAACGGAAAATAAATCAACTCCAATCGAAAACCGTCAATCTTCAGCCGTTAATTTTATCTGGCATATTCCACGCAGCGAACTTCACGCAGCAGCGTGACTTTGATTTCACCGGGATATGTCATTTCTTCTTCGATCTTCTTGGCAATGTCTCGCGCAACCTTCATCGCGGATTCATCATTGATCTGGTTGGCATCGACGATCACACGCACTTCGCGGCCGGCCTGAATGGCAAAGCACCCTTCAACGCCCTTGAAGCTGCATGCGATCTCTTCGAGTTTTTCCAGACGCTTGATATATCGTTCCAGCGTTTCACGACGCG
The DNA here is from genome assembly GCA_964437685.1 of uncultured Pirellulales bacterium. Classification (GTDB taxonomy): domain Bacteria; phylum Planctomycetota; class Phycisphaerae; order Sedimentisphaerales; family Anaerohalosphaeraceae; genus Anaeroglomus. Next base: position 10,728 of record CAYTHV010000029.1, on the reverse strand, counting down.
CGCCGGGACGCGAGGCGCTGATGGCATCCGCCGCCGCAACCAGGGGCGTATAGGCATTGTCCGGGGGACAATCGCCATGGTGTGCTTCAACTGCGTTAATGACATACTGCGGTTCTTTGAAGCGACGCAGATAGTTGGCTCCAATGGATGGATGGCCGCCTTCGATTTCGCGATCCATCGCTTTGCCGATATCATGCAGCAAGCCGGCACGTTTGGCCATCGAGCCATCCAGCCCCAGTTCGTCGGCCATGACCTGAGCCAGAAACGCGACTTCAACGCTATGCCGCAGTACATTCTGGCCATAGCTGGTGCGATAGTGCAAAGCTCCAAGCATACCGAGTATTTTATTGTTGAGGCCGCGAACATCCACTTCCTCTGCGGCTTCTTTACCAATCTGAATCACACGGGCATGAACATCTTTTTTCGCCTGGGCGACAATTTCTTCAATCCGGCTCGGATGAATCCGGCCATCCTGAATCAGCCGCTCCATACTCAGGCGGGCAACTTCACGGCGAATCGGGTTAAAGCCGCTAACCACGATAACACCCGGCGTATCATCGACAATCACGTCAACACCGGTCGCCTTTTCGAATGCCCGAATGTTGCGGCCTTCACGGCCAATAATACGACCTTTCATCTCGTCATTTGGAATATCCACCATCGAAACACTGACTTCGCAGGTCTGCTCCGCCGCATATCTTTGAATGGCGAGATTGATGATCTCTTTTGCCTTCTCTTCAGATTGTTCTTCTGCCTGAGCAACTTTGCGCGTGATAAGCTGACCCATTTCCCGCTCGCACTCTTCCTCCAGATTACTAAGTAATAATTGGCGAGCTTGCTCGGTATCCATTCCGGTGATTTTAAGGAGTTGACTTTTTTGCTGGGTCAGGGTTGTGGATAACTCTTTATTCTTGGCAGTATAACTCTGGATTTGCCTTTGAGCTTCCTGCTCGGATTGTTTGAGCTGTTTTTCACGCTGGGTTACCTGGTCATTCAGTCGTTCGACGACATCTTCGCGTTTGGACAGTCGTGATTCCTGACTTCGCAGCTCGGAATCTCTTTTCTCAACTTCTTTGTTGAATTCCGACCGCTTTTTCATCAGTTCGGCGGCGGCATCCACTTTGGCTTCTTTGATGATGGTTTCCGCTTCACGACGGGCGGTTTCTATCCGATTCTGGATTTCCTGATTCTCTTTTTGGGCACGAGCTTTGGCGATCATTTGAACCAGCAAAAACGCACCAATTCCTCCGACCAACAGACCTAAAACAGCCCCAATTGCGATATTCGCCCCCATTGATTGAGCAATTATTTCCATGTTGCACCTTTCCATATATAGCGTACCGTATATTATGTGTTCGCACATACGCTCCGCAGGGAATTCCCGCAACAGGGCTTAGATATGACTGCGCAAAAACGGATTGATGTCTTTAGCGTAATTGGACGCGCAACATCCCTTTCTCGGACACCTTGCACTTACATTTGTAACGTGCGCCGTTGTCGAAACATAGGAAGATTGTTTTCATACGCTACCGTCCATTCTCCGGCTTGAACGCCATCGAAGACTGTCAAAACGACCTTTTCCGTTTTGGCCACATACTCACCGGCACGCTGGCGATTTCGGACTTGGCAAGGATTTATTTTACCTCGCCTTTCGCCCTACGCAAACGCAAGCCGATGTTTTAGAAGCTCTGCTGCCAACCTGAAATTCATACATACGGATGGCTGTGCAGGTATTCCAACCTGAAAATATTTATATGCAGATTGGAAAACCATATCGACCCCCTACACAAAGGGTCTATTATTTATCATAATCATTTATTCTTATCGGTCAAGTGAAAAGCAAACCTGAAAACATTTATATTAAAATACGAATTATTTTATCCACATTAAGGTGTTTCTTTAGTTATCGGACAAAGAGAGGAAAAAAAAGCCCAGCCAAGCGAATTTCAACGTAATAGGTTATATAGGCCCACTACTTTACCGATTGGTATATCAGCAGGTTTTATACACGCCTGAATGGTTTAAATATAGCGGTGCAGGATTATATCTATGCTGAAACGAAAAGACGTTCTTACAACCGGACAAGTTGCCCAGATATGCAATGTGGCTCCTCGAACCGTGACAAAATGGTTCGATTCGGGGCAATTGCGCGGATACCGTATCCCAGGTTCGCGCGACCGCCGGATTCCATTTAATGAATTAGTTCGGTTTATGAAAACACATAGTATTCCTACCGAAAATATTGAAAAAGGACATATCCGGATACTACTTATCGACAGTTGTGAGCATACCTGCCGATCTTTGACAGAAATGCTTTCCGCCAAAGGATCATTTGATATTCAATCGGCGCATAATAGTTTTGATGCGGGATTGATGGCTCAAAAATTTTTGCCTAATTTGGTCTTGATTAACCTGATGGCATCCAATATTAATGCCATGGAACTCTGTTCGCATATTCGTCTTAATGAGGATATGAAAGAGTCTAAAATAGCCGCAATCGCCACGGGTCTTGGGGCCAATGAGGCGACAGCCCTTGTCAGCCGGGGATTTGATTCGGTAATTACTGATCTTCATAATCTCGATCAAATTCTGAGTATCATTCATCAGACCTGTTCGATTCTTTAAATCCCAACAGCATTGGCGAATTTTATTCTTTTCCTTTTGCGTTCTTTGCGTACAATATCCCCCTATGCATAAAGAGAATCTCAGCAATACAGTGTTTTTATTTTGTCCCAAATGCAGCGCACGGTCGCTCCATCCGCACGGGCCGCAAGGCTACCGATGCGATGTGTGCGAATTTGAGTTTTTTTTGAATGTCGCGGCCGCCGCCGCGGGACTGATTGTCAACACAAAGAATGAACTGCTTGTCTGCATCCGAGCAAAAGACCCCGCCAAAGGTACACTGGATTTGCCCGGCGGTTTCATCGATCCCGGCGAAACTGCAGAGCAGGCAATTTGCAGAGAGATCAAGGAAGAGTTAAATTTAGACGTAACCGGCTGTCAGTATTTTTGCTCGATTCCCAATCAGTACCCCTATATGGGAGTTACTTATCGTACCATGGACATGGCTTTTGTCTGTCAGATTACAGATTTTACACCGTTAAAGGCGATGGATGATGTAAAATCCTGTATGTTTATTGCACTTGACCAGCTTGATTCGACTCAATTTGGCTTTACCTCTGTTCGTCAAATCATTGGACAGTTTGTCCAATCGCTGCGTTCAAAAAAGGCATAAAAAAAGCCGCAACCTGAAAAGGATGCGGCTTGACCATATTATGTCTTTTTGCCTTACATTCCCGGCATCATTCCTGGTCCCCCGGGCATTCCAGGCATACCCGGCATCATCCCAGGCTTTCCTTCCATACCGGGCATCGTACTCGGAGTAACTGTATCCGTAGATTTCTCCATTTCCTGTTTGACCGCATTGTAATCCGCAGTTACATCCTTTGGCCAAGACTGGCGTTTTGCCGGCATCGATAGAATTTTGTTTCCAGCATCGATATACAGCATCTCCGGATAAATTTTTTGCCGCACACCGGGACCCGACCAGTCTGTAGTCATCACAATATCGGTCAGCATTACTCCAGTACTGAAATCCACCGTTGTTGAAACGGTCGTATCTCCGCCCGCGCCTGTAATCAGGTCACTGCCAGTGGTGGTTGTATCCGTCGGCTTCCATTCTTTCGACATCCCAATCATTTGCCCCGGACGAACATCAAATGTTTCCGAACGCCACCGGCCAAGATAATACTTATAGACCTCAACTTTGGCTCCGGCATTATTGGCAAGCACATCCGTCGGGAACAAATGCAGCATCTTCGGCACAGCAACCGGGTCTTTCAATTCTGTATAATCGCTCCAGAGAACGACTTGATTTTGATAATTTTTGCTCTCTTCGGCAAGCCAGTTTTTTCCGGCAACCGGATTAAACACGCCATAACGCATACGATATCGATATGTTGTACCGGGCGTCGTCGTGTCATCATGCACCCAAACCATGACTTCTTTTAATGACGTCAGTTTGGCATTTACTTTCAACGCGGCATTAGCCGCATCCATTTCGATATTCTGCGTCGTACGTGTTTGTGCTACGGGCTTGACGGGTGTCGGCTTAACCGGCTTATCACCCATACCTGGCATACCGCCGCCCATGCCAGGCATTCCACCCCCCCCCTGCATACCACCGCCAGGGCGATTGGTTCGCTTGTTCTGTTCCCGTTCCGCAGCTTTTCGTTCTCGTTCCTCACGGCTTTTCTTTTCTGCCTCGCTATCGACAATTTTACGATATTCAATCGCGTACTGTGCTGGCAGCCATTTGGCCTGAGAACTTAAGAACTGGTACGGTTCCGGCTGCAAGACATCCCGGATAATCGCAAAATCGCGGAATTGGTTCATAAACATCGCCACATCGCCAAACGTCATCTGCTCGATGGTCAAAGGCAGGTCTTTCAATGTCTTCTGATAGG
>CAYTHV010000029.1:0-6252 GCA_964437685.1 uncultured Pirellulales bacterium | reverse complement strand
ATCGATCTTCATCACGGGAACCTTTTCCCATTCGCCCCAGGAGCCATCAGGCAGTTTTGCCTGACGTTGTAACTCAATTCGGGCAAATACAGGTTCCGCATATGCCGGGTTTCTCCATTTTTGATTCAGGCGAGGCCCGTTAAAGCTCTGCTGAAAATTGCTGACCAGAAGCGGTATATTAATTTTGGCAGAAAAAGTGACCATATCCAGATCCGCCGTCTGGGACGCGACCGACGCATAGGGGCGATCCGGCGCAACATCCTCAGTCGGAACTTTCGCGGCGCCACGAATCGAGACTGTCGCGACAGCCTCCAACTGCGGTATCGAAGGTATCACATAGATGGGGGCTTCAATCGTGACATCTGTGGCACCCGAGCCGGTCGATGGCCAATTAACCGCAACCGAAACTTTCGGAATCGAACAGTCCATCATTTGTTTTAATTCAGCCACTTTATTTTGCTGGTACGGTTTCGGCGTTGCCGACTCCTGCAGCTTATAAAGAATCACCTCGGTTTGTTTTTTGTTCGATTGATCGATTTCCGATGGACTGTATTTGCGATTGCCCGCTTCTTTTCCATAAGGATTCGAAATCACAAACGCCCACAACAGATACAATCCGGCCAGACCAGCTATGCCTAAAATGATTTTATCGAGGAACTGGTCAATCAAATTGCCCTTTTTCTTGCTCATGTTATATATCCCAAATAATGACTTAAAATACTTTCATGCTATGGTGTAATTCAAGTGTTGACAAAGACGATCACATACCCGGAAATCCCGGCATTCCCGTACCCTGGTCCGGCGTTGACGATCCCGGCATTCCAGTTCCCGCAGCAGCCGCAGCGGCAGCCTGCGGATCAAGAGCTTTAACGACCACTTCCGGCTTGAACCCATCGTATCCTTTTCGATTAAAAAGATATTCACAAACAAGATTCAATTGAATAACCGCCGCTTTGCCATACCGATAATACGCATGAACCGCTTCATCCCTATTGACGGGTTCGGTTGCAAAACTAAGTACCGTTATCTGATTATGAACAGCCGTTTCAGCCTTGCCTTCGTTCTGATAGGTATGTGATTTGACACTGCACAATTCTCTCATAAATGCGGAAACCGATGAGGCATCTATAACCGCGGAAACCGCAAAATGAATTACATCAATTTGCTCATTGCAGGCCCGCCCGGTCAGCGATTCAGCCATAAACGGGCTGGGACCAAAAATCGTTGTAGTCCCGGTGGTCATACCAGGATTTGCTCCGGCAGCGGCCATAACATAACGCGGCGAATCCGCCGCCTGTCCCGCTGCGGTCGGAGCTCCGCCCATTGGAATTCCCCCCATCATCCCTGCTGTCGTCGTCACAACAACAGGTCCGTCAAAACGAACTCCCAGCAGCCGCTTGACAGGCGAAGATGCAACTTTTGTCGAACCGGTATTCAATACTTCGGCTGTGGAGATCACATCTTCATATATCCAATAGGCAACCTGCGATGACCAGCAGCTTTGAAGAGCATTATCCTGTGACTGATAAACAAATGTATCCCAAAAAGCATACCAGCTAAAAATGCTGGGGTTGGCATAAACGGGGATTTCATCCGACCGCTTCATACACACCGCATCGACCATTGCATTTTGGGCGCCTGCGGCGGGAGCATAGCCTCCTCCAGGCATACCCGGCATCATCCCAGGCATCCCCATCACGGCAGCGCCGCCGCCAGTGGTGCCAACGCCGGTTGTATTACGGATTTCCGCTTCACTCGGAGCATCCTTGGCCCGGATACGCTCCATCAGTTTTTCGATAGCTGAACGATACTGCCGACCAAACACATTATACACCTGGCCGGAGGAATCCGTCGGTTTTGGAAAAATCACCGGCGTGTAACAAATCAATTCCCGTCGCGACGCATTGATCGCCATCGCTTCGACCGCATTGACATCCTGCTGATATTTCTGAAAGTACTCGTCTTCAACTTTAGCCTGTGCTTCGCTGGGGACTGTTGCTGCGATGGAACTCAGACGAGAAGACGTGCTTACGCTGCTTTCCATTTTCTTGGATACCGACCTGCCGACCAGCAGCGTTACAATGAGGATAACAACCGCAGCAAGCAGCAACCCAATCGATGGAAACAGAGAGGCATACTTCTTAAACGATGCCAGATCAATATTTTTCAATGCACCGACCATCTTTTTGAGGTCGACATTCTTCAAATCGATATTTATATTCTTTGCCATACTATTATTACCTTATCCGTTAAGTCTCCAACCGTCGCTGTTTTAATTTAGAATGGGCTCGTCGGCGATGCCGCAGCAGCGTCGGCGCCGGGAGCGGCCTTCCAAACAAACTTCGCCTGAATACGGAACCATGAATCCCGCTCTATGAACTTGGGCTTGCCATAGGAGTCATATTCGATTTTACCTAAATCTTTGCTGGTTAGGGCGGGGTTCGCAGCAATATCCTCTTCGGTGTAAATATCGTACGTTTTACTAAGCTCCTCACCGGTCATTGGATCAATCAGCACCTTTTCCACGGAAATACGCTCGGACGTCGGTGTCCCTCCGCCTCCCATCATATCCATCCCCATTCCGGGCATTGCCTGCGCCGCACCCGGCTGGGTTGCAGCAGTCGTATCCGTCGGAATCCGCTGAATATCTTTGAGAACGCCAATGCCTATCGGTTGCGACAGGGTAGAAGCGCCATAACTTCCCATTGCTGAGCCGGTTTCGACCACACCCCATTCCACTTTAAACTGGCTGGTATCTTGCTTGTCCAATAATTCAAATATCGCGTTTTTGGCTTTGCCCATATTTTCAAACCGACTGATGATACCCCAGCGGGCCTGATCCGTTGCGACACCGGGCGGGTCCAATAAATCGGCTATCCTGCGATATGGACTATACCCTTCGATCAAAACGGTAAAGCCCGGTTTTGCCGTCGTGGCAGTACCATCGGTGGCGGCAGGCGTCGCTGTGGGACCACCAAATCCAGACCCCATATCCATTCCTCCCGGCATACCGGGCATTCCCGGCATACCCATTGGACCCATTCCCATTCCGGGCATCATCCCCGCAGGAGCGGCTCCGCCTCCCCCCATAACCGTTTGCATTTTCCCCGGCTGCGGGAAAGAAGCCAAAGACAAATCCTTTGCATATTCAATCATCACGCGGGTTACAAAAATCTGCTTTCGTTGTCCGCGCGGAATGTTTTTGAGCAATTCTGGATTGCCCTGCTGGTACGCATCAAAAACCGCCGCCTGATCCGCAGTGTTGGTCTTGTTGGGCAAGCATTCAACTAATTGCTGATTAAACAGAGGCAAAACGTCCCGGTATTTGAACAAATCAACCTGTTTTTTAACCTGGTCGGCAAGCGGCAGCTCCTTCGATTTGGCCTGTTCGACCTTGCTGATCGCCGCCTCGGCACGGGTCAAAACACTATCAACATCACGACGAATCGTTTGCTTGGCATTATATTGCGTCAAATCCCGATAAGCACGTCCCAGCGACAAAAGCGAAATAACCACAATAATCGCCGCAGCGGCTGTAAACATCTTTGCCTTGCGGTTCCAGGCCATCGTTCTGGCAATTTTGGTAGGCAGCATATTCACATTGATTTTGGCCTGTCCGAGAAGCTGAACACCGAGACCATAGACAACCCCAAAATCACAGATATTTTCATGAAGCTTCGCGATGGAAATATCCGGCGAAGGATGAAGTTTCTCAAATGACTCGGGCTTGACTACCGGCAATCCAATCGACTGCTGAAGATACTTGGTCAGCCCCTGAAGCTTCATGCCGCCGCCCATCGCAATGATCTGCGAAAATCCTTTGTCACGTCCGGTGCCGCTGCTGCTGTAAAACCCGAGACTTCGCTGTAATTCGCCGCTCAATTCCGTATAAACAGGCTTCATCGCGGTATAAATCTGACGCATGTATTTGCTCATCGGAGCCGAACGTTTGAGCTTTTCAGCTTTTTCAAAATCCAGCTTAAATGCGTCGGCAATTGCATGGGTAAAGCTGTTGCCGCCGATACGGATGCTGCGCTGCCAGACGCTATCCTGAGTACAGATAACAAGCGTTGAATTTTCCGCCCCCATATCCAGAACCACCGTCGCCTTTTGCCCGGCAGGGTTCACATCGCTGCGGTCAAACAACAGGTAATTATACATCGCCATCGGAGCAATCTGGACACAGGTTACATGAAGATTTTCCCGTGTAAAATGGTCCATAATTTCCGCAATCAATTCATTTTTGATGGCGAATATTCCCACTTCCGCATCCGGACTGTCGGCAACTTCCATTTTTTGCCAGTCCCATTCAACTTCATTGATATCAAAGGGAATCTGCTGGATGGCTTCAAATTGAACAATTTCGGGGACTTTTTTGGGTTCTACTGGAGGTAATTTGATAAATCTGGAAAAACTGTTTTGCCCGGCGATGGAAATCGCAACAGGGTCCTGACCGACTTCGTTTTGTGATAAAAATTGTCGCAAAGTCGCCGCAATAACGTCGTGCTTTTCCTGCGGACTGACATCGGCTCCAGACAGAATCTTACTGTGTTCGACGTGGTCGAATCCAACAACCTCAAGCCCTTCGCCGGCTGGCCGGACACGAACCGCCTTTAATGAACACGTTCCAATATCAATTGCCCACACACCGCGTATCGATGAAGCCATTCTCGCTTCTCCCGGAAAATAAATTAATTATGATTCAAATACCGGCCTGAAAAAAACTTGCATCCAGACCGGTTTATTCCGTACAATATCGAGTCTTATGACCAAAACATTTGCAATACATACACTTGGCTGTAAAGTCAACCAGTACGAAAGCCAGCAGCTTCGGCAACTTCTGGAAAGCCTCGGCCTGACCGCAACCGACAACGGCCACCAGGCCGACCTGATCGTCATTAATAGCTGCTGCGTTACCGGTACGGCCTCAGCGAAAAGCCGCCAATCGCTGCGGCGCTTCGGCAACCTCAACCCCAACGCGACGCTTGTTCTGACCGGCTGCCTTGCCATGGCAGATTCCGATGAACTCGAAATCCTTGCCGACCGCGACTTCCGCATTGTCCCGGACAAAACCAAACTTGCCCAGTCCATTGAAGATCTTGTCGCCATCAAGACAAACTTTAGCGTACAAAGCCCAAGTATCGCACCAAGTCCAGATAAAATCAAGGATAAAAACCCCTCAGAATCCGCTGGAAATACCTCAAATTTACAGCCTTTACGTCATTTTTCAGGACAATGCAGAGCCTTTTTAAAGATTCAAGATGGGTGCGACGCATTCTGTTCCTATTGTATTATACCCAAAATCCGCACTCAGGTTTGTAACAAGGATGTAAAAACCGTCCTCTGTGAGGCTGAAAATCTGGTTTCCTCCGGCCATAAAGAAATTGTTTTGACGGGTATTTTTCTCGGTGCCTATGGCCAGTCCACCGCTCGACGAAAACACTGGGACCCCGAAAAACGAGATGCCCTGGCCGACTTGCTTGCACAATTAGCGGTTATCCCGGGCTTGCCGCGTATTCGACTCAGTTCCCTTGAACCAGCGGATGTCACTGACCGCCTGCTGGCTGTCTTTGCCAAATACCCCAATATTATGCCCCATTTGCACTTGCCCTTGCAGGCTGGCAGCCCGGCAATTCTAAGGAAAATGTGTCGCCAATATACATTAGAAGACTATTTTGGGGTTATCGAGAAGGTCAAAGCCACCCTTGACCACCCTGCGATAACAACCGATATTATTGTCGGCTTCCCCGGCGAAACCGATGCCGATTTTGCTCAAACTCTCACTGTCGCAGAGCAAGTGAGCTTCGCAAAGATTCACGTTTTCCCATTCAGTGCCCGCAAAGGCACCCCGGCAGCCAAAATGCCCGGCAAAGTTGACCCCGCCATCATAAAAACACGCACGGAAGCATTGCAGGCAACAGACAATCGGCTTCAGGAACAATTCCGTAAACAGTTTGTCGGCCAATCTGTCAATGTGCTGGTCGAAAGCCTCCGTCCGCCCCGCGGCCGCTGTGAACACTATTTTATGGTGGACCTGGGCAATTTTCAGGCAGCATCTAAATTCAAACGCGGCGATATTGTCTCTTTCACACTCTAACTTTCATTTCGCATTCTAATTTTTGGATTGTTTTTCTTCTATAGCAAAATAGCTCGGAAAAATCCGATATATTGAGATATAAAAAAACCGCCTGTGGCAGAAGGAGGAGGAAGTTCGGTGCAACTTCCTAGGGCAACCACAGGCGGCAGAAGGAG
>CAYTHV010000028.1:4066-26696 GCA_964437685.1 uncultured Pirellulales bacterium | reverse complement strand
TGATTATCCGATACGCCAGCCAAAAAACAAGAGGGGTTTCACCGGACGCTCACGGCAATTCAAACTGCTTTTGTTATGCCAACACAGGGATTAGCACATTCTACAATTTATTACAGAGTGTCTGATCCAGCAGCTATTCGGTATCTACAGGAATTTACAAAAAGAGGAGAGTCAATTGACCGAAATTATTTACGGAATACATATGAGCAAAGCTATACGCAAGCTACGTTTAGTAATTATAACACCATTGACAGCAGCACAGAAACAATTATTGTCGAATATGAGCTTAAATATGGAATAGAATGCGATGATTTGCCGAAATCGTTCTCTGTTGTAATTAACCGAAAGACAAGAAAAACAGAAATACTGTCTGAAAAGAATATTCAGCAGGAACCAAAATAAATCTAATATGCTTCAATTTTTTTCAGGAGATTTGAAATGAATTCATGTTCAATGTTTGACGGAAATGATGCTCCAGTTTTTGCAGGCTGCTTTGCGATCTTTATTATTGTATTGGTGCTTGCCATTAACATCCTCTATCTGGTGGTGATATGCAAGATTTTCTCCAAGGCCGGCTATCACTGGGCGATGGGACTGCTCACGCTGGTACCGGTAGTCGGGTTCTTCGTCCCCCTGTATTTGGCCTTTGCCGAATGGCCAATCCAAAAGCAGCTCAAAGCCGCCCGGCAGCAGGCCGCCGCGTCCGCTCCGCCTCAAAATTTCAGGACACTGTAAATACCCGAGGGAATTGCCATGGATTATTCAGACGGGTAGCCTGCTTTCATTCGTCGCAAACAGGGATTTGCTTGATTAGCGAAAGAAATTGACCGCTTTGTAACCTGCTACAATACCGTCCGGTACCATGAAGCGATTGGTAATATTACCCCTGAGGATATGTATCAGGGACAACGAGAACAAATCCGGGAACGCAGAACCAAACTGAAAGCCAAAACAATCCTTGAAAGAAAAAAAGTCAAGGGTAAAATAACCGTCAATGGAGCCGAATGTCTCCCTTAATTTTAACTTCTTTTTGTGCCATTTTTCCTGAAGACATACAATCTGAACCACCGAATAATGGAAACACAATCTTCATAGCACCAAAAGGCCACAAATATTGTTCCATTTTTCAGGTGTGTCAGACATGGGGCTCCAAAACGAAGCACATTGAAATTATGAGACATATCCTCGGTAGAAGCCGTCAGTCCTGCGGACTGCTGCCCCCACAAGGGCAACTCTGTCTCATTTACCCAATGGTTCCCGTCGAGACGAGAAAGATTTGCCCACAATCCGGGTTTGTCCATCCGCCGATATACGCATAGTATCCGGCCATCCTCCAGCATTATAGGAGTGAGGGTTTGCCCCTGCAGTCCGGTTGAAGTCGGTGATGACCAGGTTCGGCCGCCATCATTACTAATCGAATACTGGTTTGGTCGATCAGATTTGGCTATATCATCATACGCCCAGGCCACCGCCAGCAGTCGTCCATCCGACATTTCCAGAATCTTTGATTCACAGAAAAATATCTTCCCTGTCTGTTCGCGCATCACATCAAGATATTCCGGCCAGGTCCGGCCCTGATCATGCGACACCAGAGCGACCATTCGGATGCCATTGGGGCAGTCGCCATCCCATCCCGGCCAAGTCTGAGTAGGAATAAGCCAGCGGCCATCACTAAGTACCGTAATCGGACAGCACATTTCAAACGCCGGCCCCACCAGAGGCGGTTTAATGGGGTCAGGCTTAGTCCATGTTTTTCCCCCATTTTGAGTTTTCAAAAGCAAAAGTTCCGTAGGTACAAAACCAATCGTCTTAGGGTTGGTAAGTCCCTCATTCGAATAGTCAGTTCGATCGTGGCGAATCATAAACACGGCAAGGTTATTGTCCGACAATGCCGTCAATCTTGCGCAATTTGAGGTCAGGCGGTTCGGTGCCCCCTCATAGAGAGGACCTTCATCCTGCCAGCTTTCACCTTCATCCGTCGAACGAAACAAGTGCGTATTCAGATTGACCGCCTCAAACGCTTCTCCAAGTACCACCGTGGCCAGCATTTCACCATTCGGCAATACTGCAACCGATGGAAAATATCCGTGAATACTGCAAACATGGGGTTTTGGATTTCGATATAATATTCCGGTCTGAAGGCTTTTGATTGAATTCATAATACATTCCTGTTTTTTTGTACAATATAAAGTATGAAGCTCTCACAGCAAAGGCAATCAAATTCCCTCTATTTCAATTAAATTGCCTGCAATATAAAACAAATCCGCCCCCTGTTCAAAACGCTCCGACAGTTTTCTATTGTATAAATGAAACACAACATATATTTGATTTTTCGATACCGGTAAAAAACAAGGGTAGCCAGCCATTCCCTCTGCCGGTCGCCATGCCTTTTTAAGATCATCTTCTGACCACTTCACCCCGCCATATAATTTCTCAAATTCCCCCGTAGGGTCTTTAAGATGAAAGAGAAACTCCCAATTGTCCCCATTATCTTTACTCATGGCCAATCCAACCCCCGGGGCAATACCCGCATCACGAAATGCGAAAAACAATACACCATTTTCCAAACAATGTAGCGCCGGCGAACCACCCGCAAGGTCAATCTGCCGAGGTGAAGCCCATGTTTTGCCATTATCATACGATTTAATTTGCCAGAATTTCTTATCCGCTTTTTTATCGGTTCGCGAAATGGAAAGAAGAGATTTATCCTTGCAGACCACAACGGCAGTTTCATTGAAAATCAAAGGCTCTTTTTCACCAGCCGGCGGATCCTGCCATGCTCTGATGGCGGGCTGCCATGTTTTTCCGCCGTCAAGACTGCGTCTAAATCCATTAACCGGATCAGGACTCCATTGCCCCCATGGCCACAAAAGATCGCCATTGGGAAGCGTTATAAACATACCCTGACCAAAATCATTCCGCATATTCGGATCGTTGAGCCTTCGACGTTCACTGAACGTAACCCCATTATCCTGACTTAACGCATAATAAAAATCATAGTATCGCTGATTGTTATCTGATAAATCAACCTCGTTTAAAGAAACTGCGAGATTTCCATCGGGAAGCGATTGTATCATACCCAGTAACTGAGCTTTCGGCAGCGCACTTTTCATGGACAAAAAAGGTTTTGACCATGTTTTGCCCTGGTCGGAAGATCGTACAAAATGTGTCGCCGCCCCTGTAATCATATCGTTTTTATCAAACGAACATACAATCCAATCCCCATTTTTCGCACGGGCAATCCAGGGAACAAGGCCGGGCACACTGTCGCTGACAATATCCGCTCTGACTATGACCGGCTGAACCGATTTACCGCTTTGACCTTTTCGATTTTCATGAAGATTTTCTGCCCTGCAGCTAACGGCCCCAATCATGCATAACAGACAATAAATTTTAAAAAATAACTTAACCATATTGCCACCTTTTCTGATTAACCTTATTTATCGAGACAAAATCTGCAACGACATCTTTCTGCTAACCTGGAATTTATGCGTTTTCGCCAAATATTTCAGTGAATCCGCTGAAATTATTACAGTAACTTTTTCTCCCGAAAGAATGCCGCAAGCTGCTCCATTTCCTGGTCATTTAAACTGTAATACGGCTTTCTTCGCCAGCGTTTGGCGATGCCAAACAATTCATATACTCCATGCATCCCGGCGTCGAATCCGCCCTTTAGGCCGGCAATAAAATTAAAATAAGGGAAATCATAATCCCGAATTATATTTCGTGCTTCAGTCAGGTTGTTTGATTGAATGGCCGCCCAATAAGCATTGGCGATATTTGGCTTAAAAGTAATAAATGTCGAGAGATAACCGTCGCAGCCATACGGATGTGTATTCAGGTGGTGTTGCTTCTGACCGCCAGCGATTACCGCCCATTGGTCGTAGACCAGAAGTGACATTTTCCTTGCAAAGTCATTGCACATATCATCTTTAACCGCAGCGATTCCATCTACTTTTTGCAGCGTAAGCTTGAGCGTTTCAAGCCCAAAGTTAATGCCTCGCTGAATAAATATGTTTGTAACCGCCATTACAGGAATGTGCGCCGCCGCGGCCGCATAATGATCAACAATAGATTCAGACGTACAGGAATGCCCCCAGTCCGGCGGAAGAACCATCAATATATCAGCACCTGTCTGGCGGCAGTATTTTGCGAAATCAACCGTCTTACTGGTATTCCATACATTGGTTGCAGCGCAGACCATCGCTCGTTTGGATGTTTGTTTTACGACGGCTTTTGTTATTTCTGCAATCTCGTCGTCGCTTAACACAGAAAACAAGCTATCGCCTTGAGTAATGAGCATCGTCTTGCTGCCTGCAGCAATAGAAAATTCGACATAATTCCGCAATCCATCAAAGTCAATACTGCCATCTTGATTAAAAGGTGTACGTATTGAGGCTACCGGACCGGTTAAGGACTTACGAATTTCGGCTTTATTCACATGGACCTTTCTTAAAAGACAACTAAATCGTTATTTTATCCGCATATATTGACAATAATTTTAACTGGGGGTTTTGCAAAAATAAATGTCTCGCCTTAATCGCAACGTTTTTTCACAAATAGGCCATTTCTCACTAACGCGAAAGTTGCGGCATGCTTGTCTGATTTAAAACTGAAACAGGCCTGTGCTGCCTGACTGACTCATGAGCAGCCAGTATTGTTCTCATGGTTGTTTCGGCATCTTCCAGTGTGCAGATAAATGGTTCACGGGTATCGACAGCTTTAAAAAAATTCTCAAATTGCAGTTTGTGATATTCATCCCGACTTAGATTCATTGCTTTTGACCAGCTAAATTCACCGCACGTTTCCCTGCAAACGCCGATTGAATGTGATGTTCCATCAAACTTAAGAACACCGGCAGTCCCGGCAAATTC
Source organism: uncultured Pirellulales bacterium (assembly GCA_964437685.1). Taxonomy (GTDB): domain Bacteria; phylum Planctomycetota; class Phycisphaerae; order Sedimentisphaerales; family Anaerohalosphaeraceae; genus Anaeroglomus. The sequence continues at coordinate 21,822 of CAYTHV010000028.1, read as the reverse complement.
AAACATCACCCCATAGGTACACTGAAACTGATTCAAAGACAGGGTCCCGATGGCCTCGGTGTCGGTAAATGTCATCACGCAGGCCGCAGTATCTTCCACCTCGACCCCCGGCAGCACCAGATGACGAGCCAGACAATATATACTGTCCATTGGCCCCAGACACCATTCGATATAGTTGACCATATGTGAAACGGCATCATGCAAAGCCCCGCCGCCCTTGCTGGGATCGCTATAATAAATCTTTTTATAATCCGGGCGAAAAAAGGAATAGTCAGAGCCGACAACACAAACAACACTTTTTATCGCGCCGATTTCACCGGATACAATTCTGTCCCGCAAAATTTTAAGCCCCGGCATACTGCGATAAATATACGCAACCCCCACCGTTCTGTTGTTTTTCCGTGTCAGCTCTATCGCACGGTCTATCCCTTCCGGAGACAAAGCGAGGGGTTTTTCACATAAAACATGACATTTGGCTTCCAGCGAATCCATGATCATTCGTACATGCAAATTCGCAGGGGTCGAAATTACAACACTATCAAATCTTTCTAAATCAATATTACTCCATGAACAAAATGTGTTGGAAATTTTATATGTTTTTTTAAGTCTATCCAATAACTCCGAGTTAATGTCACAAATTGAAAGGTCTATGTCCTCCATACCGCTTAAAACGCGAATATGTCGTTCCCCGATACCACCACAACCAACAGCCAGTATTTTTCTCTTCATTGTTGCATCCTGCAGGCTTTACTCTGTAAGCCATACATAAAACTGATATTTAAACTTGAATCTATGAAAATTAATCCGCACATCTGGGATCGCCGGGGGTCGAACAGTCAACATATCCGAAAACACCGGGGTTTGTTGATAACAGCCATGTTTTGGCGAGAATTGCAAAATCACTGAAATCCACACGGCAATTGTTATCCAGATCGGCCTGAAGATACCCGAAAGCACCGCATCCAAAAAGCTGATTATAATGAATTAAATTACCGGCACAATAGGTTTTTTCCGTCCATGGCAAGGTGTTGTCGCCGGCATAATATGCCATGTAGATATCGTTAGTACTCAGCTTCGCAAATAATGGATATCCTGTAGCGCTATTGCGATTGGGCCGTGGATCAATTCCATCAAACGCAAACTGGAAATTTGTTCCATTTTCAGATATATATACACTTGTCCAATTGCCGGTGGCAGATAAACGCCTGCAACCTAACATAATGACACCATCAGGCCAAGCTATCAAGGCGGGACTGTGGCCGGGAATCCCCATTAATTGGGGCACCGTCCAAGTATGACCATTATCGAAAGATTCACAATAATATAACTGACCGTTCGAATAAGCAAACCCACTGCTATCCTGATCCGTACGGGCAACTGCAAGAAGCGAATTGTCCTGACGCTGAACAATTGAGACTTCGTTAAAGTATTTACGGCTCGTCTGCCCCGGCAGAGGATCAAGAAAAGCTGTTTCCAATGTTCCCCATGTTGCCCCCCCATCCGTACTCCGCCAAAAACCACAAGGAACATTATAAGGAGAAGATCTCTGAACTATATATCCGGGTAATATCCAGTCTCCATTGGAGAGGACAACAATTCCGACACCCAAAACATGCATATCAGCTGCACTCATAATGGGTACAGCAACTCCCGGCCCCGGAAAAGTCTGGCCATTATCAGTACTGGTATATACTTTGATCGTTGAACTGTAGTTTGAAAAATCCCCCACAGCCAGAACATCCCCAACAGCCAATACAACATTTCCATTGGGTGCCAAAGATAGGTAGCCGCCGAGGCTGCCCCACTGACCATGAACAGATGTCATAATCAGATATGGCGTTTGACTCCAGGTCTGTCCATCGTTGGTAGAACGTATAAACTGGAGACGGCCTCCGGGACGGGCATCACCGGTTTCCTGAAAACAGCAAATTAGATCACCATTGGATGTTTTAATTACGGAAGGGTTAAGCGACTGAGATGAATCGAAAATAACTTCAGAACGAACAATTGAAAAATCGCTCAAAGCCGCATAGACATCGGCATATCCGGTTAAAAAAAACACGACAAATAATACAGTAACAGCAAAAAACTTCAAATTTTTCATTAACCCTATCCTTTCTTAAACTCGCTCAACATGGCCAGTCAGACCGCACAACCTCTCCACCCGATGAATTATCGTTAATAGTAACTTCTATGGAAACTCAGTATTCTACGCTCCAGCCCTCTCGCTGGGTCCATTTCAATTCATCCATCGTTTCAGAATGTCCATCCGCAAATGCTACATTTATTTTCTTTCCCTTATCATGATTAAAACCCGCGCCGTTAAAACGATGAGCCAAATCCATACTATCGAAAATGCCGTTTTTATTGAAATCCCGCGTAAATCCCCAACAGTATCCACCCTTTTGGTAAGCGGAGTACACAAAAGTGCTGGGGTAACCAACCCAAAAACCACTGTCACTGTCCATAATCGCCATAAGCCGAGAGGCGTTTCTAATCTGGCTTAACTTTGACGGACCTCGCCATAATGGATCATCATACAAAGATTGATATCGGAAAAAAGTGCCATAATTTGTAGCATAACTAATCTTATAATACTTCATATTTTTGGTGCTCTGGTGGGAAGGACAAATATAAGGGTGTGCGCCCATTACATTTTTTTGAGGATCAGGTTCATACCGATAGTTGTTGTCGCCCAGATATGGAGCCAGACGAAATGGCCAGGATGTTCGGTGGGCGGCTTCGCCTTGAGCAGAATCCGCACTGAGACTTCCAATGTTATGGTGATCCGCCTGAGGCGGGTGATGGCCTTTGTTAGAGTCTGCATACACAACCAATGCCAAGCCAACCTGTTTGAGATTACTTCTGCAAACAACTGCCTTGGCCTGCTCTTTGGCTCTTTGCAGCGCAGGCATTAATACCGAAAGCAGTACCGCGATGATAGCGATTACCACAAGCAGCTCGATTAATGTAAATGCCTTTTTGGATTTACCCTGTTTCATAGCTTCACCTTGTCTTTTTCTAAAACACTATTACCATCCGTTGGCAACTTTTATGGTGCAGAGTGACATCACTCTGCACCATAAACTATTACTTCATACCTTTATTACTTGCGACGAAAACTCAAGACCAGACCGCCAATAAGCAGCATCATGGTCGCCGGTTCCGGAATCGGCGTATAAGCTCCGGTAGTATCCCAGCGAATATAATCTATCTCTATATTCGATTCCTGAGTGCCTGTCATATCGCCGAATTTGACCAACCCGTTCACACCTGCATAATACGCGGTAAAATCTGTCCAATTAGGGGCATCGTCGATGATTAAAACGCCGTCGCGATAGAGATCGAATTTCTGGTCTGCACTCGAAGCCGCCATTTCAGAAACAATGCGAAAATCATGAAAAGCAGACTGATTATCCAAACCCGTTACCTCCACACCATTCAGATAGACCTTATTGGACCAGACTTGCATCAAAGTTGCCGAATTGAGGTCATACCAATAGAACCAGGCATTATAGGCACTCGCATTGTTCGGCAGAGATTTCATCCTGACTTCCATCGTATAGCCGCCAAGGAAGTGGGGATCCCATACGGTTCCGGTTCCGCCGGTCAGACTATACCATCCCGAATCACTGCCCGTACCGATAGAATCCGTATCCAGTTTCAAAACACCACCAGCTAATATAGTAGCATAGTCGGTTTCCGGCAATCCATTTCCCGAAGCGTAAGCATATGCAGGACTGGCAGCGCTGGGAAGTACAGATGCCTCATACTTATAGGCAAAAGCACTTGAATCCAATGCTATGGCAAAAACATTAGTGCCAACCATCAAAAACACACTTGCTAACATCAAAGTGAATGATACTTTTCTCATTTTACAACTCCTCTCAAAAAAATATCTCTTTCCACTGAACGGGTAACACACCCGTTCCAAACATTTTTTTACTGACAAATTCCCACATTCACAGGATTGGTACAATCGATATATCCAGCCACATCAACATCCGTTGAAAGCAGCCATGTTTTGGCCAACAAGGCAAAATCGCTAAAATCGGTCACTCTGTTCTCATCAATATCGCTGACTAAGTATGTCGGTTGATAAGCCCCGGTTAGGTCTATACGGAGATAATCTATTTCAATCTTGATGTCGGTTCCGCCATATCCCCCCGCGGCATCACCAAACATCAAAGCATCCTGATCATATGCAGCGGTTGCAGGGGAAGAAATACCGCTTGCGATCAAAACATCGTCAAGATAAAAATCGTACACATCCTGCACAACTTCGACCGCTCCCGGATTTCTGACGATACGTAACGTGTAAAATTTGTTTGTAAGATCGCCTGTGTATAAAATATCGGGAGTACTTGAATTTACCGCGGCTATTTTATCAGGAAAAATTTGAACACAATTCAGCTGACCATGAAGGCCCTCCTCCAGATAAATCCAGAAAGCAAACTTGCCGCCGGGATAATTGGGATCATCGGGAATCTGTATGCCGTCTACCTTAAATTTTATCTCGACCGTATAGCCCAAGTCCATGTTGACATTCCATGGATTAGCCGGATCCGGCCAAGTATAGAATTCATTGATCAGATTACTGTATTCTCCAGGCAACGCATAATATGCGCCCTCGGTCGCACTGGGACCTTGAGCCGTGTCGATGGTCAGAATACCGCTGTTGGTACTGCAGTAATATGTTTCATAAACATTACCGCCAGAAAATCCGCGTTCCCATCTCGGGGAAGTATTGGCGTCCGAGGGCAGGAAATTGCCTTCATACTTATACTGGAAACTGTTTGAGTGTTTACTCACTGCCAACGCAACTGAAGATATACAACTCAGCGCCACACATAGCGCCACTACTTTTATAAATGTCTTAGTACGCATTTCAACCTCCTATGGGTTTATTTTCTTGTCAAGAAATTTCAGTATGTATTACTTGCAAATATCGGAATTAGCCGGGTCGCTGCAATCGATATAGGAGCTGCTCTCCGGATTGGTTGACAGCAGCCAGCCTTGCGCAAACTTTGCAATGTCGCTGATGTTGACAACGCAGTCTTTATTGATATCGCCTTTCAGATACCCTTTAACGCCGCATTGATCAGGTATCCAGGCATTGCTGTCATCCCAGCGAATATAGTCAATTTCTATATTCGATTCCTGAGTGCCTGTCATATCGCCGAATTTGACCAACCCGTTCACACCTGCATAATACGCGGTAAAATCTGTCCAATTAGGGGCATCGTCGATGATTAAAACGCCGTCGCGATAGAGATCGAATTTCTGGTCTGCACTCGAAGCCGCCATTTCAGAAACAATGCGAAAATCATGAAAAGCAGACTGATTATCCAAACCCGTTACCTCCACACCATTCAGATAGACCTTATTGGACCAGACTTGCATCAAAGTTGCCGAATTGAGGTCATACCAATAGAACCAGGCATTATAGGCACTCGCATTGTTCGGCAGAGATTTCATCCTGACTTCCATCGTATAGCCGCCAAGGAAGTGGGGATCCCATACGGTTCCGGTTCCGCCGGTCAGACTATACCATCCCGAATCACTGCCCGTACCGATTGTATCCGTATCCAGTTTTAGGATACCATTGGTTATTGTGGCATAAGCAGTTTCCAGCAACCCATTTCCTGAAGCGTAAGCATAAGCTGGACTGAAAGCGCTGGGAAGCACATCCGCTTCATAGCGATAAGGATATCCGGCGGATTCGCCTGCTGGAATGGGTTCCCATGCATTGCTGTCATCCCAGCGAATATAATCAATCTCAACATTGGATTCAGCATAACCCGTCATATCACCAAATTGAAACTTAGCCCCGGAAAACTCAGCGATATTCGGGACATCATTGATAATCAAAACGCCATCACGATACAAATCAAATTTTTGATCTGCACTTGCGGAATAGGCATCAGAAACAATGCGATATACATGAAATGCGGATTGATTGTCCAGACCTGTAACTTCTACACCATTTAAATAAACCTTGTTGGCCCAGACTTGCAGCAAAATAGCTGAATTAACATCAAACCAATAGAACCAGGCATTATACGACGCAGAATTGTTCGGCAATGATTTCATCCTTACTTCAGCCGTAAATGGACCTGCAGGCGCCGGATTCCATGTGGTGCCGGTTCCGCCAGTCAGTTCATAATACGCCCCCTCATTGGATGTCGGATTGGTATCCGTATCCAACTTGAGAACCCCGCTGGTAACTGTCGCATAAGCGCTTTCCAATGTGGTAGTGGAGTTATAAGTATAAGCGGGACTAGCCGCACTGGGCAGCACAGACGCCTCATACTTATATGGGAAACTGTCCGAAGACATTTGTACAGCCTCCGCCGACAAAACCAACCCGCATCCCAACATCACTAACACCATAATTGCCTTTTTTTTCATAACCAATCTCCTCTTAAAAAATAAATTTTCCATAAATCACCACTTTCGCCAAAATACAATTATCTTTCAGCTTTTACGTTTTAACAGGCCACAAAATAATTATTGTCTGCATGTAGAAGGCCCCGCTACCAATTGAGGCTCGTAGGATTTTGCAGGTGAAATTTCCAGTGATTCGTTTTCAATATTTCGCAACAGCAGTTCTACCATAGTCTTTGCGATATCTTCATAAGGCTCGGAAAGCACAGTCATTTGCGGATGGACAAATTCATTAGCAGGTATTATATTTGTTGAAGCAACCGCAATATCTTTGCCGACAACCAGCCCCGCTTCTGACAACGCCCCAAAAACAGCGCTGCTTCCATCGCCACCATCAAGGAGCAGAGCAGTTTCTCCCTTTTTGACACGGCCAGAGTCGATAAAAGCTTTAACTGCATCATATTTACACTTCGCCGTTCTGGTTTGATACACAACCTCATTGTTTTGAGGATTCAGTCCCGCACTACACCTATATTCCTTCCACGCACGCCAAAACCCCAACTCGCGTGTCGGCGGATACTTTTCAGAAACCAATATCGGAGACCCCCAGCCCTGCGACAAAATATGAGCAATAAGCTTTTTCCCGGCATTGTAATGATCTACAATAACCCCATCAAATGGAACGCTTGCCAGCATAGAATCCAGCATGCGGAAAATCATTGCGCGATTACTTTGCCATATCTGCATATACTGATCGTGGCCGTCGGCGATGTAATCTAAAAACAATAAACCGTCAACATGATGGTCGTCCAATGTACCAAGATATTTAGACATTTCAGAATATTGACGTTCAACCGCCAACGGCATCGCATGATAGCCTCTTTTAATGCATTCCTGCGAAACAAGGTCAAAATATTTAGATATGGGGTGATGTCCAAGAAAACTTGGAATAACTACGCCAATATTCAAAGTTCTACCTGTCCTTAACCTTCTGGCTGAAAGATTCGGGGTATAGCCCATCGCATCGGCAATTTTTCGTATCTGCTCGATTCTAACTTTGGAAATCTTTTTCTTACAGACATCGCTCAAAGCTGCAGACACCGTCGAAGGAGCAACCCCTACTTTTCGAGCAATTTGTTGGATTGTTATTGCCATTTTTTTGTGCAAGCCTCGTGTTCATTTGTTCTGATCCACTGTATCTGTCTTTATATTAGCGGAATCGATTCCCCTTGTCAACTTTTTTCTTTTTTGTTTTTTAAAATAATAATAATAATTTTATTATTGCTCATAACATATTTATTTTAAAATGGTTACATTTGTTAAAAAAAGTCTTTTTTTAATTTTGACTTGACATAAAAAAAAATAGATTTATTTTAAGAGTATCGTTTCCCTTAATTGTTCGGTATTTGAATCAGACAGAAAGGTGGCAGATGCTTTCGTACAATCTCAGGCTTATCGATGGAGCTATCGTAATCGCGTATCTTTTGGTTACGGGCATTATTTCCTATTATGTCGGTCGGCGGCAAAAAGACAAAGAGGCCTACCTTATGGCGGGCAGAAAGATGCACTGGTTTCCAGTGGCATTATCATCCGTAGCCGCAGGATTTAGTGCCATAAGCATTTTAGGAGCACCAGGTTATGTAATGGCCGAAGATATGCGATACTTGCCATCACTGTTTGTGGGTATTCTCAGCATACCAGTTGTTTATTATATTGTACTCCCTTTTCTTTACAAGCTCAAAATGGTTTCAGTTTATGAGTACCTTGAAATACGTTTTTCCACAGGGCTTCGGTTATTTGGAAGCGTGTTGTTCATGTTGACAAAACTTGGCTATTTATCAATGATTATTTTCGCGCCCTGCCTAGCTCTTTCCGCAATGACAGGACTCCCTTTAGGATTACTCATTGCGATCTTTGGACTTATGACTACCATATATACTGTTGTTGGGGGCTTGGAGGGAGTTATCTGGACTGAACTAATTCAGTATTTTGTGTTGGTGGCCGGAATCCTCGCAGTGGTTTTTTACTTCGTGTTCGCCCCAACGGCAGGACATGTTTCACAATACTGGGCCATTGCCACACAAGCAGGTAAAACCCGAATGTTTGACTTCTCATTTGGATTAGATAATTTGTCAATGTGGGTTCTTACTCTTTCCATAACGTTACTGGGCGTAGCTGGTATGTGCAGTGACCAGACGAGCATTCAACGATTTTTTGCGGCCAGATCGATCAAACATGCGATTAAAGGATATATTTTCTCAATGATTTTCGGCACACCGATTGTCCTTACTCTCTATTTTATTGGTGCCTGGATGTTCGGATTTTTTCATAGTGAACAGCTTCTGCCAGCCGAGTTAGCCAGTCAGCCTGATAGTGTTTTTCCCTATTTCATTGCCAATTACCTGCCCTTTGGAGCCGCCGGGCTCATGTTAGCGGTAATCGTTGGTACTGGAATATCAACAGTCGGTGCAGTAATACATTCGCTGAATTCTCTGTTCATGGTGGATTTTTATGAACGCTTTGCCTCAAATAAGGAAAAGGGATCTCATTATGTAAAAGTTAGCCGCTTCGTGAACTTTGCATGGGGAATTTTGGCTATAATTGCCGCGTTCTATGTAATGAAATTGGGGAAATCCATCATGGAAGTGTCAGGAATTGTGGGAGGTTTGTTTGCCGGACCGCTTGGCGGCATCTATTTTCTGGGTATTTTTACCAAGCGAGCAAATAATTTCGGTGCCATTTTCGGCGGCATTATTGGACTTGTTATCACTATTGGCACTTACCTGCTTGATAATTTCGGTATAAAGGAAATCAATTTCATGTGGTATGGTGTGTTCGGGATTGTCACGACGTTTGTAGTCGGCTATTTTAGCAGTTTCTTTTGCGGAGCGCCGCCAAAAGAACCAAGCCCACAAATGCCTGCTGAGATAGCCGCACCAAACTATAATTCGAGTCCAACAAAGGCTTGATACGTATAGGCTGTAAAAAATTATATTATTCAAAAGGAGTTGACAATTGAAAGACAACATTAATTTACAGAAGGTTGATAACAGACTTTTGATTGCTAACAATCATTCTAAAATCGGTCTGGAACAAAAAGATAACGGTATCTATTTGGTAGAACTTGCCGCCTTAAAAGGCGAAAATTATTTAAAACGCCCCACGCTGCTGTGGGCTGTCGAAATGACCAACAAGAGCAAGATACACGCTCAACTGGACTGTGTCGGTATCAACCCGACAGCGACGGTAAACGGCAATGTGGTGCAACTAACCTTTGCCAGCGTCCCGATATCCCAAACGAAAGAAACGGTCGATGTGCAGATAACCCTGACATTTAACGACCTTCAGCAGGTCGAGTGGCGGATTTCCGTTCTGCGCATTCCAGCAGACTGGTCTGTATTTCGAGTCAGCTTTCCAAAGTTTGACCTGGCGGTAGAACAGTCCGATGATTACACATTTATTGTTCCATCAGACCGAGGGGTTGCTTACAAAAATCCATTAAAAACCATTCCAACCGGCGGAATTATCGCCAAGAAAAGAATTCGGCATCGTCCCTATCCGGGCGGGATTTCCATGCAGCTTTTGGCTCTGCAACGACGAAGTGATCTGTTGTACTTCGCAGCGCATGATCCTGTTCCTCACATGAAGACATTCTATTTTGAGCCGAACAACGAAGAATCCATCATCCATCTTCATCCATACACGGATACCCAGATTCAATACGGCGCTGATTATCATTCGTTTATGTGGGTGACCGCATGTACCCAGGGTGACTGGTATACCGCCTCGCAGATATATCGGAAATTCGCATTAACAGCGTCCTGGACGCAGCGAGGGCCTTTGGAGCATGGCAAGACGCCACGCTGGTATCAGGACATTCCGATGGTCACAATCCGGCTGCTTCGCGGTCCCGGCGAAGACGTTCAGGATTTGATCGCAGAAAGAGACTTCATCGGCTTGCCGATGGTATCGCATTATTATATGTGGCATCAAAACGCTTTCGATGCGGATAATCCGTATTTCTTTCCAACTGTCCCCGGATTTCGCAAGGTTATCGCGGAATTGAAAGAAAAGCAGGTTTATGTCATGCCGTATATCAATCCTTACTCCGCAGATACCGCGCTGCCGGAATGGGAGCATGGACTTAAGAATTCAGCGATGCAGATGACCGAAGAAGGCGATTTGTCAACGACCACCTGGAGTCAGGGGAATACCTTTGCCGGGATGTGTCCGGCCGCTCCGTTATGGAGAAGAATCATCAATCTTCTGGCGATGCGAATGTTTGAAATGGGAATTCGGGCCTTGTACTTTGATGAGGTTCCGGTCAGTTCGCCTCGTCCATGCTATAATCCCGACCACGACCATATCCCGGGCGGAGGGTCGTATTATTTTGAGGCATACTACGCTTATTTGAAATCCATACGCGAGGAAGCAGGCGATTTCTGCAAAGACCTGATCATGACCGGCGAGGGGTGCGGCGAACCCTATATGCTCTACCTGGATGCTTTCTTGATTGGAAACCATAATGACCCACAGACAGTCCCGCTTTTTGAAGCGGTCTACCATGACTATATGATGGGCTTTGGCCGTTACACCTTTACGCCGGAATTGACCGATCCTAATTTCACAGGTGCGATTATTTCCAAATTTGCGCAGCAGTTTGCCTGGGGTTCTCAGTTTGGCTGGTCGAGGCCGCCTCTTGCCGCGATTATGAAGAAAGACCCTAAAACAGCGGCATTTTTGAAACATATTGCACATGTCTGGTCGAATAATGCTGATTATCTGGCACGCGGCAAAATGCTGCGGCCAATGGATTTGTCCGACCAAATTAAACCCGTCAAGCGACGATGGGCGATGGCGTGGAACGACGACAAGGGTACAGAAGTTGAGTTAATGCCGGTATTGAATTCTGTTTGGCAGATTGACGATGGATCGGTAGCGATTGTATTGGTCAACATAACCGAAAAACCGATTGATATTAAGGTCAAGCTGCCCACTCCGCAGCATCTGCTTGCCCAAATGATGGCCGATGGCGCCACCCCGGAGACGATCAAACAGTTAAAGTCGCCTGATTATTATCCTATACCTGAAAACACGTTTGGTATGCTTCGACAAATGAATGGTACGACAATGGTTTCGTCAATCTGTGAGGGAGATTCCGAACACGGCTTTGAAGTTCACGTGCCGGCGTTAAAATGTGTCGTTATCGCGGTCGGCAGCGAGAAAAAATACGGTGTTCATGATTAAAGAAATGAAGTAATTGATTGGAGAAAATCCATGAAGACAAATATCAGAACAGTTGTTACGCTGGCGGTTGCAGTTTATTTTTTCACAGGTTGCAACTCTTCCGGGAAACAAACAAATGTGATTCAATCGAAAGATCCTGTGATTAAAAGAGCCGATATTGTACACGATGCCGGACCGGGATTGACGCCTTTTGTCGTGCGTGCTGTCAATGGCGATCTCATCGCAGGCTTGGATACCGGAAGAGGAGACATTATGCCAGGAGGAACTATTCAATTGGCCAAGTCCTCGGATTCCGGCAAAACGTGGGCTAAACCGTATCTGGAGTTGAAAAGCGATAAACCGCTGACGGGTTTTGGGGCATACCTCTATAATCTGCCGGATGGCAACTGGACATTTGGAAAAATGCTGCTTTATACCATGGAAGCCGTGTGGCAGGAAGAGCCGGATCAATCCAAGCCCAACTGGGCCAGCTTAGTCGGTAGCAGAAAATTCGATAGTTATTATGCATTCACTGAAGATGACGGTCAGACGTTTTCTGAAAAAATACTTTTCAGCGATCCCGTGAAACGCGACGATTTCGCACAGGGCGGTATTGTGGAATTACCCAACGGGGACTTAATCTGGCCATGGGGTCGCTGGGGTTCTGAACCCTTGAATGGTTTTAGACGCAGTACCGATGGCGGACGCAGTTGGAATCCGGTAGTCCGCGCATGGCAGGATCCGCCTGCCGGGCATGATAAGCCTCTGGCATTCAATGAAACTGCCGCCGCAGTCTGCAAAGACGGCACCATTGTTGCCGTCGCCCGTGTGGATGGCGCCCCCGACAATGATAAGCGATTCTGGCAGATTACATCAAGCGATAACGGCCAGACCTGGACAAAACCTCGTCAAATTGAGATTGTTGGCGGCTCTCCGGCCATGTATTGTACCCCCAATGGCCAACTCTGGTTAGCCTATCGTGACGGAGGCGTCGGGCCCGGCCTGGGACTGGCAGCCAGCGATGATAATGGTGGAACGTGGCGATTTCTGTATCATCTGAAAGAGCCTAAAGGCGAACATGAAAAACTGTATGGACATATACGCTATACTGATGAAGACCGAAAAAAACCATGGCGTCCTGCGGAAGGAGTTGTCGGTTATCCCTGCTTTGCGAAGCTCTCCGACACGGAAGTCTATGTTGTTTTTCATGCTCATAACCGAAATGAGCTTCCCAAGCGATTTCCAAAAGACGCTTCGCCGTTCTACATCGTCGGAAACCTTTTGGAAATACCCAAATAAAACGGTATAGGCTGACAGAACAACAGGGATTGAAAAATGAAAAAGATTTTCATATCGCTAATAGTAGGAACTGTTATGTTGACGGATATTTCCTGCCATTGTCCGTGCGGTAACATCACCAACCCAGCGGTAATCACAGAAACTATACCTTTACCGCGAGGACGGGGCGGTCATGCGGCAGGAATGCTTAACGGCCATGTGGTGGTCATCGGCGGTACAGATTGGAGCGCCGACCACACCGAAAAATTCTGGCTTAACGACTCAATAATTCTCATCGATGGCTCTTGGCGGCCTGGGCCGACTTTACCTCATCCTATCGCATATAGTCTGTTTGCGTATGATAAAACCGGCATATACTTAGCTGGAGGGACTGACGGGGTTAATAATTTAACAACGGTATATCGCTTGAGCAACGATGGAAATAAGTATTCATGGAATGCACTGCCGTCTTTGCCCGCAGCAGCGGCTTCCGGCAGCGGGGCGCTGCTCAATGGGGTGCTATATGTAACCTGCGGCTGGACTGATCAGGGGATTTCCAATCAAATATGGTCTTTGGATGTCAGTCAACCGAATACCGATTGGCTGCCTTGTCAGATACTGCCTGGCCCTAAACGTGCATTCCCGGCATTGACAGCCTGTGGCGATTATCTATATCTTTTTGGTGGCATGTCCCCTGACCCCAACAGTGACCCTCTGGGTGTATTGCAGGACGCTTACAGATACAATCCTCAAGAAGACACATGGCTAAGGCTTAAAGATTTACCCTGTAAAGGCTATGGATGGTCCGCCAGTCCGATTGATAAAGACCATGTTTTGCTGACTGGTAAAGCTGACGGCAAAATAAGCAAAGACATCTATCTGATCGACGTAAGAGATATGACGGCCACGCAAATTGGCCAAACGGTCATCCAGACGACCACAGCGCCCCTGGTAAAAGTCAAATCAGATGAATTCTGGCTTATTGCAGGCGAACCCGATTCCAACAAAAACAGAACCAATAGAATTACCGCCATAAAGACAAATTGATCCTAATCCCATAGATAGCTGCGGTCATCAAAAGAACTACGGTTATCTTGAAACCATTTGCAAATGATGTTCCTGTGATCGTTTCAGATAATCATCCAGCGGTTCTATAGAAAACTCCGCCAGCATTTGCTTAGCACTGACATTCTGAATATTGCTTGAAACCAGTACCGAACCTATGTGTCCGGGTTCATATATTTCAACTCCCCTGCCGTACTTCTCTTTTAGCGACCGGAGTTTATCCCAGTTATAATCAAGATGAACAAAACAATAATCGAGATTTATAGCTGTGGTTACAAAATCAAAGTGATCCGTATTCGACGCGATGACCTGACCATGCGGGTTTCTTATCTCGCTTCTGATGGCGCTTAGGCCCACTGCACTGACAAAATAAGACCTGCATGAGTATGCCCAGTATGACTGTAATACTCCACCATGAGTCAGCGAGGGAAAGATAATCAAATCAGGTTTGGCGGCAACATAGCACAATCGTAATGTGTCAAAATTGATATCAAAACAGATGGCACACGCAACTCGGCCAAAGTCACAATCAATGATTGACGCCTCGGTTCCGCACAGAATACCATTGTTTGTTGTCTCTTCAATAACAACATAGTTTTTATCATAGGTACCGGCAACAATGCCACGCCTGTCTAATATTATGCAGGAATTTCGCCAGGTCATATCTTCACGCTGTCTTACTGCAGGATATGCCAGATAACAGTGATTGTCTCTGGCTATCTCCGCAAAAAAAATCTGCATCTGGTCTTTTCGAATAAGATAGTAATCCAGCAGTTTTTCTGGAGTGAAATCTTTGGGGCTATCGCACATTTCCGGTAACACAATAATATCCGGCTTGTCAGGAAGCACCTGTGCGATTTCCTTCCGCCAATAGTCTTTCATCCGACTTACGATTTCCTGCGGCTTACAGTCAATATGAACGGCTAAAGGAACCGCTCCTATCGTGCCTATTTTTACATATCTTGCCATAGAATTACTTCCTGCCAGATTGTATCTCTTCGTAAAACTAATTCCTTTTGTACACTATCTCCATATTATTCTGTGAAAATCTCTTATTTGCAAAATCCCTCTAATACCCAAAAGCCCTTCCGCATTTGTTATACTTCAGATGCATTATTGGATCATCTGCGACAAAATCTTGATTTTTTTCCGTACGCTATCAGGACTGAACATCTGCCATTGCGGTTCCTGATGAAAACCAGCCCGCAAATCGGCTTGCAGATAAGGCAATGTGGCTTGCACGTTTCTCAGCTCATTAGCCGCAACAGCACGTTCGACAGAATTTAATTGAGATGTTTTTTTTCTGCGGCGAAGTATATACCACCTGTAGATATTATAAACACTTTGGAAAGTCCCGCCGATTATTTTTGCCACGCCGAGTTCTCTCTGCATCCTTGCATTGATTTTGCCGGAGGCGAGAGCCTGTTCATAATGCTGTAAAGCTCCGGACCAGCCAGACGAAAGTTTGCCGAAAAGCTCGACTATGTCTTCAAGCGAATATGTGATCGCAGTATCTTCAAGTCTATCGCAGAATTTATGTTTTAACCATGAACCGCCCATGGGAATACCCTTAAAATCCAAAACAAGCGGATATGAAAGAGCCTCATTCAAGGGCGAAAAGTACAGGAAATTATTATTTCCGCCAATGGGATAATGTCGGCAGGCATGGTCGAAACCATACCAGGCTTTTACCACTAAATCCGAATTGACTTGACTACCGAAATACTTTTTTGAAAGACCGGCAAGCCAATTTCTTTCTTTATTGTCAAATTTATTGCTGCAAAGCTCCTTGACAGCAAACGTATTGAGCGTATTGGTGCAACAGGCAAAATTCCAGCACCCCATAAAACCAGAGGCCTTGGATTGACGCAAAAACCTGAATTTACGATATAGAGATACCATCATCGGCAGATTAGGTATAGTTGCCATCTCGTGGGTTGTATTGACCTGAAATCTTGCCCAAAGAGACTTGTGATGCTTTAGAGCGTACTCCGCTTTGGACTTAAATCGCGGCGAAGGGCCGTGATAGATTAAACTGTATTCTTCTACGATATTGGTCTTATCTAATCTCTTGATTTTTCCACCGCGTTCAAAATCACCCATCAAAATCACATCTTTACGCAACAGTTCGCTGATCTTCTTATAGGGCGGTTTAAAGTGCATATTCCACGACCAGTCCCATGCGGCAACCTTCGCTTTTTTATTTACAGAATAAATGCTGTCATGAATCAAGTTGATAATCGAAGATATCACTTTGGCCGGTCCCAATTGGCTGCATCTGGAACAACGGCATTCTTTAGCCCAGAATGTTTCCGGATTCGGATATGCCCTCACATCACTCAGAACATGCGCCCAGCAATTGCTCACATGTTCGCTGCTCGTAATTAAAATGACGCCCGCCAGCGGCAACTTTCCCAAAAGCGCCGTAAAGCCTTCGTTGAGATACTCCTGAACCGCTTGTGTGGAGGAACATAAAGCGACCTGCGGTTCTTCATCATATATTTGCGTTATATGGCCGGCTAATTCCGGATAGACCTTCCAAAATGGATGTGACGCTGCCATTCCCAATGGCTCCGTCAAATAGGGCCACAACTTCAACCCAAACCGGGCTGCACGATTACATAATTTATCGAGCTCTTTCAGGCATCTGTCTGAATTGCGGACATATTTTTGAAATAACGTCGTCGGCACCGCCTCCCGCAGAGTCAACCGCAGCCAAATCCCATTGAACCCGGAATCGGCAATCGCTCTTAAATTGTCATCCGTATGGGTTTGATTGACAGCAAGGATTTCATTCTTTGAATAATAATCGCTTTGACCGCAACGAAAGATCCGATTTTCAAATAAGTTTGACATAATCAAGACCTCGCAATTTTGTTTAGCCTAAAACCTTTTTGATTCCATCAAGTATCATTTTTTTCGCTTGATTCGCATAGTCCATATTCGCATCTTTAGCGGATTGAGCATACCAGTGTTCCTGACTGTGTCGCTTCATATCAACGCCTTCCGGGAAAAACGCCATCATCAAAGAAGTCTCCTGCTTACCGGCATGGTCTACTGGAAACTGTTTCTGTGCCTCTTCATCCATAAAGGGATGAATCTGTATCCAACTAAAAGGATCGCTGCCCTGCGCATGTTGCTTGTAGTAATCCTGCATCGCTTCGCTGCCCCACCACCCTTCGCCCCGCTGTTTCTCGATAAAGTCAAAGATCGTTTCTCGTGCCGCTAATTTCAACGCAAGGTCGGTAGGCATTCCCGCTGTAAAATTCTCACTTTGATGATGTATAAACAGATGAACATTTCTAAAACCCACCCGGAGCAGGTTTACAAAAAGCTCCTTTGCAAACAGATAAACCGTATTTGAACCGACACTGAGTGTCCCTTTTCTTTCCGGCGAAGACACTGCATAACTTGCGGTCCCGTAAACAAAAGGCGGCAAGATAACCAGGTCTATTTCATTGTCCAGAATATCCAGCGCCCTGGTAACAACAAGAGTATCAACACCTACACAACAGTGTTCGCTGTGATATTCCATCACCCCGATTGCCATAACGGCGGGTAAATTTTTATCTATCGCCTGCCTTAGCTGATCTGGAAACATCAATTCATAACGCATAAGCCGCCTCAAAATTATTCAAGAGCGTACCCCATTGTCGTATAATAGGCAAGATTCGGCTGGGTGATATCCATTCTGCCAATCTGTGCCACGACGGGCAATTCACTGCGGACAACCAGTGCATACTGACCAAACGGTATCTGGTACTTCTGCTCGCCTATCGGCTTGTCCAACCTAAAGCATC
>CAYTHV010000028.1:1665-4056 GCA_964437685.1 uncultured Pirellulales bacterium | reverse complement strand
GACAGATTTTATATTTTTTACAGGATCAGAGTTATCAAAGTAAATATCAAACTCAATCTTGGTCTCCCTGTCATTCATATTGAGAATAACAAGCGATTCATGACCAAACGGCTCTTTATCGCCAGGCTGAGGCAAGTCGCCGTCAGGAAACACCCATACTTTTTTACCGGTATTCATATTTATCCCATTCCTGTTAAAGCTCGACTATACCTTTTATTTTATCCGAAAGAAGCTCTATGCCGTCTTTCTTTATCACGGCTCCGGTTTCCCACCTTAACCCAAATTCTTTGTCGCGGACAAAGGTATCCACCTGAAACGTCATATTCTCCTGAAGTTTATATTCCGATGTCGTTTCGATCCAGGGTTTTTCAACCTCAAGCATACCAAGGCCATGACAAGGTCCATAAAGATAATTCTCGATATAGCCTTTCTCTTTAAAATAGGCCTCATATTGTTTAGCAACTTCGCCGGCAACAATCCCCGCCTTAAGCCACTGCCGTGTCTTATAGTGAGCATCAAGACCAAACTGAACAAGCTCTCGTTGTCGTGCGTTCATTTTCCCGATACAGAACGGTATCCCTATAGATGGCGAATAGCCATCCACTCTGCCGCCCAAATTAAGCTGGATGATCTTGCCCTTTTCAATAATATTATACCGCGGCCTTGAAATGGCATTATTTGTATTCTTCCCGCCAAAAAGATACAGGGCATGGGCTTCATATTCGCCACCGTTTTCATAAATCGCCTGCTGGGCAAAACCCACCACCTGAAGTTCAGTCATCCCAGGTTTAATTTTTGTCAAAACTGCATCGACCGCAAGTTCAGAAATACGAAATGCCTCTTTAAGGCAGGCGATTTCCGCTTCCGATTTGATTTGTCTAAGCTGTGTAACAATGTCGTCGGACTTGATTATCTCTGCCGATGGAAATGCCTTTTGAATGGATTGATACAACTCAACACTTGTTACAAGCCAGCCTGCAATGCCGATTTTTTTCGGATTTTTGACGCCGATGGATTCAAACACTTCGGGAAATGTTTCAAAACCGCCGCCTGGAAACTGCGGGTCCGCGGATTCACGGTATTCTCTCATACGGTGAATATTCGTTATGGGCGACCAGCTTTCGGCAAATTCTTCGGATTCAGGACCTACCATCAAAGCGGCTTTGCCACTCGAAGCAATTGCCACTCCGCCGACTTCAAATAAGGGCCAAAAGCCGCTGAAATAACGAACATTGGCAAAATCAGCCTCGTTGGAATTGGCGATCAAGACATCAAGCCCGGCTTTACTGACTAAAACAGAAGCCTTTTTAATTCTCTCTAAATATTCTGCTGAGGGAATACACACTTTGTTTTTCATAATTTATCTCCTAAATTGTAGATTCTCTTATAATTAATTTTGCCGGTATTACTTTTTTAATTTGTGACGAGTCTTCGTTTCCCCTGATCATTTCTACCAATGTTTTAACACTTTCGGAACCAAGCTTTGCCTTATCAATATCTATTGTGCTAAGAGGCGGCATGCTGCATTCTCCATAAACAATATTATCAAAACCAATCACTTTCACTTGTTTAGGTATTTTCAGTCCTAATTTCGATAAAGCATAATTGACGCCTAGGGCCATTGTATCGTTGGTAAATATACCATCGTAAAATTTGCCATTTTCCCATAATCTAAGAATCGTCTCACTGCTGCCCTGAATCGTATAATCGGCTTCGACAGTTTCAATACATTCAAATGAACCAGAAGATTGATTCACCGAATCAATCATGGCCTGCGAAAAATAATGGCTTCGTGGACCCGTAATGACAAGTACTCGGCGACATTTCTGCTGAGCCAAATGATTTAACGCCAATTTACAGCCGCCAAGATTGTCTGATTCAACAGAAGCGACTCCTATATCGCCAGCAACAGGACCGTCAATCACAACGACATTCTTGGCGTGTTTCTGGATTTTCTCTATATCATTCCTGCTGAACTGCCCTGCCAGAACAGCCCCACACATGCCCGCTATCGCTAAAATGGTCTGAAGTCTGGGAAATGAGGTATTGAAATCTTCCTGCCAGTGAACCTGTAATGGACAAAGACTGTAATTGACTGATTCCCGCTCGGCCCCTCTTGCGACATCACAGAAAAACTCGTCGGCATTCTGGGTATCCGCTCCAAATATCAGAGCAAAACAACTTCCGGCAGCAGAACGAAGAACATCCTTGCTTCGCATAGACCTTGCCGCAGCGGAAGGAACGTAGCCCAGATTGGCCATTGTTTTTAGAACGCGTTTACGTGTTTTTTCGCTCACAGAGCCAGTCCCAGTCAAGACCCGCGACACAGTCATGCTGCTAACCCCAGATTTTAAAGCAACTTGTGAAATAGATACCGTCATTTATTCTCGA
>CAYTHV010000028.1:0-1565 GCA_964437685.1 uncultured Pirellulales bacterium | reverse complement strand
GCGCCTTTTGATTCCCGAAGAGCAGTGTCGTCAATACGTACTGCGTTATGCCCTGCATGATTCCATTCCCAGGCATATCTGCCGTTTAAGCGAACCCCAATGGAATATCCTTTGGGCCGTGGCTTTCTATATTCCAGTGTATGGAGTTCTTTAAGCGAACTATTGAAATAGCGAGAGATATCCAGCGGCTCAAACTTACGAGTTAAACTTTTACCAGAAGAAAGGACTTTTTTGCAACTCGCCTTCTCCTCGATCAGGATATCCGCAGCAAGCCACGCATCAAACTGCTCATCCTTAACCCGGATAAACAGCGTATGAGCGCCAGACTCGGCTTTTGCCGTCGCACTTAGCTTATTATACAAAGCAGAAATATTTTCAAATGCTCCCGAAGGATCCAGGTAATCAATGATTTCTCCTCCAGAGACTTCGACGACAAGCTCATTGCCTGCAAACGTTCTTGATGGGAACTCAATAGCTGGTACCGGCTGTTTACCATGGC
This sequence comes from uncultured Pirellulales bacterium, assembly GCA_964437685.1. Taxonomy (GTDB): domain Bacteria; phylum Planctomycetota; class Phycisphaerae; order Sedimentisphaerales; family Anaerohalosphaeraceae; genus Anaeroglomus. Next base: position 1,066 of record CAYTHV010000028.1, on the reverse strand, counting down.
TTATCTGTAAATGGATCAACCCGACCGCTTTTGTCTCTACGATCAAATGGCAACCGTTAACGGCGGCTTCTGTTTTGTATTCGATTAATTTATTGTTAAGCAAAACTCCTTCGATCCGGGTGGAATGCAATGGCAATTTAATTCTTTTGCTGCAACGCTTTTCACAATAAAGAGTTAAATTCTCCTGATTGCCATCCCGATGATAGCTGAAAGCGATATCGTCTAATTTAATGTTGGCATGTTCCCAGTCGGCGGGCAAATTGGGGGCAATTTCGATGAAATCGTCCAACAGATGAAATCGAATACCATAAAGACCTTCTACGATCAGCCGGAGATACATACTTGACACATCGGAAAAATCCAAATCGCCCGTATCATGGGCGCCGCGCCCGGTCAGAACATGACTGATCAGCCCCGGATTTTTACCTGTAAAATAACCATCGATAATCGCATTGAGTATGTCCAGCCCTTTGTTTTTTAATCCCATGCGGAAATAGGCCAGCGCAAGATGAATATTTTCGGCGGGAAATATCCCGCATGTGGAATATTTTTTGGGATACCAGTTTGAAGAATAAACAAGCCGTCCTTTTCTGTTAATCGTCCTTTCGTTGCGAAGCTCCATTTCGGTAAATCGAAGCATCTGATAGGCCTGGAACGGGTCAACAACGCCGCAGTCAATCGAAAGATAGATCGTTGAAAGTTCCGGCGAAGGATGGACAAGCTTATTCCCGATCGTATCAATAAACTCCGCCATAAGCCCTTTGGCAGGTATCCAGAGCTTGGCCTGCATTGCTTTAAATATTTTTTCTGCGCGATTCTTAAATACATTGCTCGGAAGACCTAATTTCCCCGCTATTTTGGCCATCATCCTGTTGGCCAAATAATTATACGCGCTTGCCTGAGCACAGCCGCCGCCATTGTAAGAATGACCGTCAGAAATCCAGGTGTTAAGAAAATTCTGATAAAGCCCATCTTTGTCAGGATCTAAAATTCGCTCTTCCCAGTCAAGAATCCGGCATAGTTTATCAAACACTTTTTTTGCAGATTTAACGCCTGCGCCCCACTC
>CAYTHV010000027.1:5732-28372 GCA_964437685.1 uncultured Pirellulales bacterium | reverse complement strand
AGGGCAAAACGAATCACTGCTTCACTCAGTACCCCCTTGTTGTAATCCTGCAAACAGACTATATCGGATTGAGTCAATGAGTGTTTAAAACTATCCAGCAGACGCTGGGAGTCGGACGATTTAAGCGGCTCAGTTACTTCATCATCGATACGCAGCAATTGCTGGCGATGGCGATGCTGGGCAAGACCAATGACACGCTGCTTGGTAATCGTGGGTCTATCCTGCAGGGCGACCAGCCCGGAGGTCTCTGCTCCTTGTTTTTCGAGCAGTGAGCGAAGCATTTGTCCATTGTCGTCGTTTCCAGTTACGCCGATACAGCGGCAACGGGCCCCCAATGCAAGTACATCGGCGGCTACCGAAGCGGCTCCGCCGCAGGCATAGTCACGGCTGACGACTTTTAACACCTGTACCGGCGCTTCGGGACTGATGCGGACAGCGTCGCCATAGACATACATATCCAGCATAAAATCGCCTACCAACAGCACGGTTGGCGAGCCTAATGAAGTTACAATTTTTAATAAATCCGGTTGACTCATTCTATTGATATCCATTATGGAAGTTTTTTCTTAATGACCTGATCCACCAAAGTCTTAATTGTATCGGAATTCGCGGCAAAATCCAGTTCCATTGCCATCGAACCGAAAGAAAATCTTTCAATCTGTCGGCAGAATACCGCCGATTTAACCCAGTCTTTTTGGGTACAGACGGCAATATCGGCACCGCTTTGGGCGGCACTGTCTGCAATGGTTTTTATATCCGGCAGCGTAAAAACGTGATGGTCATTAAAAAATTGCATTCCAACCACGGTTATTCCGCATTCGGTCAGACAGTTGACAAACGCCTGCGGGTTCCCGATGCCGCAATATACGTATATTTTTTTTTGTTTCAGTGTTTCCAGCGGTACCATCTGGCCAGTCGGCATTATCAGATGCGTCAGCCGATGTGTTGCCAGGGCAATGGGAATCTGACCGGCGATATTTCGGATCGTTGTTTCAATCTGGGCAATTTGCTCGGCAGTCGCCAGGTCAAATCGCGTGATAATGACGGCATCGGCACGCTCAATTGCGCTGACGGGTTCACGCAGCAATCCGGCCGGCAGCAATTTTTCATATCCGAATGGACATGTCGCGTCAACCGCCAGAATATTCAAGTCCCGTGAAAGCCTGCGATGCTGAAAGCCGTCATCCATTACCAGTGCTTCGCAGTGAAATTGATCAATCGCCTTTTTTGCTCCGGCAACCCGGTCAGGATTGACAAAGACCTGTACGCCCGGGCAACTTTTGGCCAATAATGCCGGCTCATCGGACATTTCGACTGCGGAGGTTTTATAGCCTCGCGTCAGGACGGCGACGCGCAATCCTTTTTGACAAAGATAACGGCACAGCCAGATAACCAGCGGGGTTTTGCCGGTGCCGCCGGTGGTGATATTGCCGATACTGATAACCGGTATCGAAACTGCATGGCAGGGAAGGAGTCCGTAATCATACATCTTGTTGCGAGCCATCACCGCAGTCGTATATGGAAGCGAAGCCCCCGCAAGCAAACTGCGCAGCAATACCGCACCGGCAGAGCGGTTTTGTCCTGAGATAATCATTCGATATGCCGTTTGATTCAAGGGTACTTCCTTAAATCGCTCAAACTCTATCTCATTTTCCGAATAATCGCGTCGGCCATTTCCCGCGTGCCGACGGCGGTTGGGTCATTGCGGTCGGCTTTCATATCATAGGTAACATCTTTGCCTTCGGCGATAATCTCGGCAACAGCTTTTTCAAGTTTATTGGCTTCTTTCGTCAACTCCATGTGCTGCAGCATTAAAACACCGGAAAGAATCAGTGCAGTCGGGTTAACTTTATTAAGACCTTTATATTTGGGTGCGGAACCGTGTGTTGCTTCGAAGATCGCGCCTTTTTGGCCGATATTAGCTCCCGGTGCCACGCCTAATCCGCCGACTAAGCCAGCGCAAAGATCGCTGAGGATATCGCCGTACAAGTTGGGCAGGACGATGACATCGTACAGTTCTGGTTTCTGGACAAGCTGCATACACATATTATCGACGATGCGGTCCTCGAATTCGATATTCGGGAAATCTTTGGCGACATTCCGGCTGACTTCCAGCCACAGGCCGTCAGTATATTTCATGATATTAGCTTTGTGTACCGAGGTGACTTTTTTACGGTTGTGCTTGCGGGCGTATTCAAACGCATAACGGACGATACGGTCTGTACCTTCCACCGAAATTGGCTTGATACTGATACCGGAATTGGGACCGATTTTCTTTTTGCTGTGATTATTCAGCCAGCCGATCAGTTCCAGTGTCTCGGCGGCGCCTTTTTCGTATTCTATGCCGGCGTACAAATCCTCGGTATTTTCACGGACCAGAACCAGGTCAATTCCTTTATAGTAACTGCGGACACCTTCATAGCTTTTGCAGGGCCGAACACAGGCGTATAAGTCTAATGCCTGCCGCAGATAAACATTGACGCTGCGGAAACCGGTTCCGACCGGCGTGGTAATCGGGGCTTTAAGGCCAATACCGTTCTTGCGGACGGATTCAAGAGTCGCATCCGGAAGGGGAGTCCCGGCGGTTTTCATAATGTCCACCCCGGCCTGCTGAACATCCCATTCGATTTTAGCCCCGGTTGCGTCGATACACCGACGTGTCGCCTCGGCAATTTCCGGCCCGATGCCATCGCCCATAATCAGTGTTACTTTTGTCATTGACAGATAACTCCCTAAAGAGGTTAAAATTCAGCGAGAATTCCCGCATTTACTAAGCTGAGCATGTTACCGGAATTTGTTTGAGGGGTCAAACAGAAAAGACTTATTATACATCTTATATAAGATATACAAAATCATAAACAGGTGAGATTTAGGTTGTCTCATTTCTGATAAAAGACTATTTGCATCTTAATAATAGAGAATTAAAAAACTTGTTAAGTTTTTCTAAAAAATTTATATAGACGTACTGATAATTGCGATTTATAATAGAACTATGAACAATGTCGATGTTATATGTCGGCTATGAAGGGACGGAAAAATGGAATTTTCACGTAGCTGCAAGGCAGTGATGCTTGGCGGGATAGAGCAATGAAAGTATTTATGCTTGGCTGGGAGTTTCCGCCGTTTATCAGCGGAGGCCTCGGGACCGCATGTCATGGACTGACCAAGGCGATGAGCGATTTGGGCATGGAGGTTGTGTTTGTTTTGCCCAAGCCATTTCAGCAGCCTACGGCGGCATCTTCGCATGTTCGGATGCTCACGCCGTTACAGGTAAAGTCGCAGACGGTTGCTGCGACACAGGAAACGACCTCATTTACTCAAAAGGAATTAAAAAACGTAACGTTCCATGCGATGAATTCCGCGCTTCAGCCGTATACGACACCCAAGCAGTACCAGCAGCAGGTTGAACAGCTTATCCAGAAGAAAGCAACGCAGGAGCAACTTAAAACGCTGGGCGGCATGGATGAAGTCCGCCACTGGCTGAATCAGGAAACGGTCCCGATGGGGCAGCCGGGACAGTATGCCGGCGATATGAATTCCGAGATTCATCGTTATGCAGCCTCCGCGGTACGTCTGGCAATACAGGAACGATTTGATGTGGTTCACGCCCACGACTGGATGACGTATCCGGCCGGCATTGCGGTTTCTGCCGTCAGCGGCAAGCCGCTGGTGATTCACGTTCACTCCACCGAATACGACCGCAGCGGTGAAAATGTCAATCCGATGATTTATGATATTGAGCGTCGGGGGATGCATTCGGCGCGCAAGATTATTGCCGTCAGTCATTTAACTCGCAATATCATTATTGCGCGATATGGAATCTGCGGCGATAAAGTAGAAGTGGTTTATAACGGTGTGGAACGCAACGGCGACGCGTCACAGTACAATAAAATCGGCATTCGTAATGATGAAAAAATTGTGCTGTTTTTAGGACGCATTACGATGCAGAAAGGCCCGGAGTATTTTCTGATGGCCGCTCGCAAGGCGCTGGAGGTCATGGACAATATCAAGTTTGTCATGGCCGGTTCCGGCGACATGATGCATCGCATGGTCGAAATGGCCAACCAGATGGGGATCGGCAATAAGGTTCTCTTTACCGGGTTTTTGCATGGCAAGGATGTTCAGCGGGTTTTCGAGATGGCGGATTTGTATGTGATGCCGTCGGTGTCGGAGCCGTTTGGAATTGCCCCGCTGGAAGCGCTGAATTACGATGTGCCGGTTTTAATCAGCAAACAAAGCGGCGTTGCCGAAGTGCTTCATCACGTCTTGAAAGTTGATTTCTGGGATGTCAGCGAAATGGCAAATAAAATGCTGGCGGTTTTGAAGTATCCTCCGCTGCAACTGACCCTGCGTGAGCATGGCAATTTTGAAGTGCGTAAGCTGCGTTGGTCGGATGCGGCCAAAAAATGTTTGAAAATATATCAGGAAACAACACAGGGCGGCTAACCGCCTGAGAGAATAAGGAAAAATATGCCGTCGGTTTGTTTTTATTTTCAGGTTCATCAGCCTTTCCGTCTTCGGCATTATACCATTTTTGACAAGACGCCGAATTACTTTGATGATTTCCGAAATGCCTCAATTTGTCGCAAAGTCGCCAATAAGTGCTACTTGCCGACCAATCGGCTCCTGCTGGATATTATCCGCCGCTACGAGGGGCGGTTTAAAATCGCATATAGCCTGACCGGTGTGGTGCTGGAGCAGTTTCAGCAGTTCTGTCCCGAGGTGATGAGTACGTTTGATGCGCTGGCGCAGACCGGCTGTGTGGAGTTTCTGGCTGAAACCTACCACCATAGACTCAGTTTCCTGTACTCGCGTCAGGAATTCATTGAGCAGGTTACGATGCATTTGGAATTGATCCAGAAGCTATTCGGCCAGACGCCGCGGGTTTTTCGTAATACGGAATTGATCTATAACAATCAGCTTGCCGAAGCGATTGAATCGATGGGCAAGTTTGACGCGGTGATTACCGAGGGAGCCGACCATATCCTGGGGCATCGCAATAGTAATTTTGTCTATCGTCCGCCGAACACCAAAAAACTCAAACTGCTGCTCAAAAATTACTCGCTTAGCGACGATATCGCATTTCGTTTCAGCAACCGCCAGTGGAATGAATATCCGCTGCTGGCCAATAAATTTGCCGCCTGGGTAAACCGAATCAACGGTAACGGCCAGGTGGTCAATCTGTTCATGGACTATGAAACGTTCGGCGAGCACCAGTGGCAGGATACCGGCATTTTTGATTTTATGGCGCATCTGCCGCAGGAAGTATTGAGAATGCCGGATAATGACTTCAAGACGCCCAGCGAAGTTGCCGACGCGTATCCGGCGATGGATGTGGTCGATGTGCCGCATATCATCAGTTGGGCCGATACCGAGCGGGATTTGTCGGCGTGGCTCGGGAACGCGATGCAGTCGAATGCCCTGCATGAAGTCTATCGTATTGAAAAATTAGTCAAGCAGGTTCACGATGAACAGCTATTGTCGGACTGGCGAAAGCTGCAGACTTCCGACCACTTTTATTATATGTGCACCAAGTATTTCGCTGACGGCGATGTACACAAGTATTTCAACCCTTACGATTCGCCGTACGATTCATATATTAATTATATGAATGTACTGAACAATCTCAGGTCGCGATGCGAGCAGGCGCTGGGGCTTGCGCCGACGGCGGACTCCAAAATCTAAAATTCGGGTCGTTCGACCAATTGGGTATTAACGGACATAACGGATTATGGCAAAGATAAATAATCATATCGAGGGCGACCGTCTATTTTTTAATCTTAAGGACAGTGCGCCGGAACAGATAATCGAAAAAGAGTGGCTTTTAACCAACAGCCGGGCGGGATTTGCCGCCGGGACATTGGCCGGGTGCAATACCCGCCGCTATCACGCGATGCTGATTGGTTCATCCAACCCGCCGGCCAACCGCGTTAAGGCTTTGGCCAACTGTTTTGAAACCATTCATCGGGGCGACAAGGAACTTTCGTTTAGCTGTTTTGAATTCGACAACGCCTTTCATCCGCGCGGGTTTCAGTATCTGCGTTCATTTCGCAGCGACATCGGCGTTCACTGGGATTACGATTTGGAATTCGCCCGGGTAACGCGTTCGCTGTATCTGCTTGCCGACAGCGATGTCGCGGCGATAGTCTATACCTTTTCCGGAGTTACCGAAGGCTTTGATTTTGCCGTTCGACCCTTTGCGGGATTGCAGGATTTTCATCATTTACAGCACAATTCCAGCCATCTTTATTCTCTCTGGAACGATCAGGAAATTACCGTACAATCCGGAAACGACTTTAGCGGCAAGCTGCTCCTGCACAGTGAAATGATGCGGTTCGAACAGCAGCCGCAGTGGTGGGATCGTTTTTTATATCGTCAGGAGCGTCGCCGGGGGCAGGATTGTTATGAAGACCTCTGGTCGCCGGGGGTATTTAAGCGCCGTATCGAAAAGGCCTGTCGCGTGGTTTTGTGGGCGGGTTTTTGCGGTTCAACGGAGCAGGATAATCCTCTGGAGCAGTTGGATATTGATGTGGTTCTGGACGGCCTGATGCTCAGCCGCAAAGAGCAGCTTAAAAATAGTGACCCGGCTGAGCCGATTCAGCAGCAGCTTTTCCGTGCATCCGCTCAGTTTCTCGTCGAACGCAACCTGAACGACCGTTCCACGCCGACAATTATTGCCGGCTATCCGTGGTTCGTCGATTGGGGACGCGATACATTTATTGCGTTGGAAGGACTGTGCCTGACTCCCGGCCGCTATCAGGTTGCTTCCGGCGTTCTCCAGACATTTGCCCGTGCCGTCAGCGAAGGGATGATTCCCAATCGTTTTGACGATTATGGTCAGGCTGCCCATTACAATAGTGTTGACGCCTCGCTGTGGTTTGTCCATGCGGCGTTTGCCTACCTGCGGATGACCAATGACCGCCAGACGTTCAGCGGCAAACTGCTGCCTGCGGTGCGATGGATTATCGACTCATACCGTCGCGGGACACGGTTTGAGATTCACGCCGACCACGACAGCCTGATTTCCGCCGGCAATGCTGATACCCAGCTAACCTGGATGGATGCCAAGTGCAACGGCGTTACCTTTACCCCGCGCTATGGCAAGGCGGTTGAGATCAACGCTTTGTGGTATAACGCGCTTCGCAATCTGGAGCAGTATCATCAGGATAAGAATATCGAGCAGACGGCGTTTTATCGTAATGTTGCCGACGAAGTGCAGGGCCATTTTGCCAAACTATTCTGGAATGACAAAGCAGGGTGCCTGTACGATTGTGTCCTGCCGGATGGGACGCAGGATCCGAGCATTCGTCCCAATCAGATTTTCGCGGTCAGCCTGCCGTTTTCCCCGCTGACCCAGGCGCAGCAGGAAGCGGTGGTGCAGGTGGTTCACGATCACTTGCTGACGCCGTTTGGACTTCGGACGCTAAGCCCCACCGACAGTCGCTATGTTCCTCGCTTTGAGGGCAATCCGTTTGAACGCGATTCGGCCTATCATCAGGGCACCGTCTGGCCGTGGCTGATCGGCCCCTTTATCGAAGCCTATCTGCGTGTTCATTCTTTCTCTGCGGAAGCCAAAGACCAGGGCAAAGTTTTTCTTGAGCCGCTGCTTAAGCAGTTGACGGCTGACGGTTGCGTCGGCACGCTCAGTGAAGTTCTCGATGGCGATCCGCCGCAAAAACCCAAAGGCTGCTTCGCCCAGGCCTGGTCCGTCGCCGAAGTCCTGCGAGCCTGGACACTGCTTTACAAGAAATAAGCTATTCGATTGGCATACTGGTCATTGGTACGCCAAAGGGCGTTGAGATGGCGGAGATAGAGGGAAGATAAGTAAGAATTTAGGGTATAATATGTCAGCAAGGGGAAAATTTTTTATTTATTATGTTATGGCGATTGTCATAATCATCTTGGTTGCATGGATTGTATTTCGAAAAGTGTCCAATGCTTCGAATTGTGCTAATACAACGGGAACAATTAAGGCATTAACAGCTGCCTTGTACTCAGAAATGCAGGATAATTCGCTTGGAATCAAAGTTCTTACTGATAAAAGCGAACAGAAATGGCAGTTTCTATCTAAAGAGACTTATGATGACTTAATCACAAACATAGGGCAAAAGTACAATCTTGATGCTCCGAGAGGATGGAAGTCATCTATGCCGCTTACTGATATATGGGGCCAACGTTTTGCGATGCTATATCGGCGACTCTCGGAGAGGCTAGATTTTATCGTTATTTCAGCAGGCCCTGATGGTACCTATGGTACGGCTGATGACATAGAAAGTGATGCTGAACTCTTGAAAACAGTTCAGATGAGTTATGATAATATGAATGCAGTAAAATAGAGGATAGTTGGGCCGTTGAAAAAGTCTCATTCATCCCGTATATTGAATTTCGGGAAAACAATCACCTATTAAATAGTGAAGAGGGCAAATAACCGTCTTCGAGTTTTATTGGGAGGCGATATGGGAAAGTTGATTAGAGTGGTGATTTGGATTCTGGTGGCTCGGTCGGTTTTGGCTGCCGATCCGAATACTGTATTTTTGCCGGGCCAGGAGGTGCTTGTTGATGCCAATAGCAAAGACGCAGGCGGCGGTTTTATGGTGTATGTCCCGGCCGAATATAATGAGACTCAAAACTGGCCCGTCATTTTCTACTATCATGGGGCCGGTGAACAGTTATCGACGCAGCGGTTCCAAACGGCGACCGGTTCCAAAGGTTTTATCATTGTGGCGATGGAATTTGGCATTGCCCCCAAAGGGACAATTACGCAGGGCCAATATACGGCGTACATACAGCGAGAGCTGAAAAGCATGGGAGCTGCCAGAGTATATGTTGCCAAACATCTTAAAATAGATCGTGAGAGAATATTGTTGGCCGGGGTAAGCAAAGGTGGGTGGCTGGTCGCCGATATGGCCGATTTGAATCCATCGCCATGGGCGGGGATAGCGATTTTCTGTGCGGGTCGGCACAGGTTCATGAATCCTGCCGGCGTCAGGGGCAAAAATATTTACATCGGAACCGGCGAAACAGACCAGAATCTTGAGGCGGCAAAGAATGCGGCTGAGGATTACCGCCGCAGGGGGGCCAAAGTGGTATTGGATATTTACCCCGGATTGGGGCACGCCGTCGATCCCAATTCCCAGACACTTCGCAAGTGGTTGAATGATGTACGGAAAGAACAACGGGAGAATAACCACCCCAAGCATGACCCCAACGCGCCTTTGAATGCCTCGGTAAAATAAGGGGTTAAAATTTTTTCTGGTTATAAAAAAAGTTACAATGGCCCATTTGTCCTGTAAAACCCCAAATAATAAAGCCCTGTAAGCTAATTACTTACAAGGCTTTATGGTTACTGGGTGAGTTGGGATTCGAACCCAAGACCTACGCATTAAAAGTGCGTTGCTCTACCGACTGAGCTACTCACCCGGCGTATCACGCCGTAGAGCGGATTATTGTCCGCCTGAAAAGACCACAAAAAATAACACCCTTGTTTGGATTTGGCAAGGAAAAAGATGAAAATTACGACTTTTTACACAAAATTGAGAAGGTGGTTCGCTGGATGGCCAAAATAGAAAATCATGTCCGGAATTATTTGCTATGGATAGAAATGCGGCGGCATTGATTTGACCGACATTATAAGACCTTTTAAAAACAAACACTTACTGTACATCGAAAGAGAAAAAATTTTAAAAATTTCAGCCAAAAAGACAGAATATTCATTACAAACGTCAAAAATATTAGTAAAATTTAATAGGATACACAAAATAGTGAAGTAAAAGTTTTAGTTTATCTTTTATAAAAGCCGAAGATACTTGTGTAGTGTCGATTTCATGGATGAAATTGGCAAAATTAGAAGTCTTTCAGGTTTGATGGGTTATGAAAAAAGAACAGACGAGAACAGCAAAAGTATTAGTTGCTCTGATGGCGTCAATGACGGTTGGCGGTGTCGTTTTAATGATGCTCGACGACCATGTGCCTGCCAGGGGAGCTTATAGTCTGGCCAGTTATCTCAGACTTGACCCCATTGAGAAGGTAACGCTTGAATCTGTCAAGACAAACAAGACGCAGTGGACAGGCATTGAAGTGTTCTACAGCGGCACCGGCAAGGGAAATCTGGCGGATATGTTCAAAATTGGACGTACCGGGTATCATTTTCTTGTCTGCAACAGCAATGGAGCAGAGGATGGCCAGATTGAGTTTACCCCGAGTTGGTCTTCACAGAAATATGTCGCCGCGATGAACGGCGTGATCAGGATATGCGTGATTGCTGATTTGGATAAAAGTCCCGCTACGGGGAGTCAGTTTAAGAGAACTTCCGCTCTGATTGATTCGCTGGCACGCAATTTTAACATTGACCCCGAAAAGGTAAGATATCCGACCAACTGGCAGCTATAACCGGATAATCAAAGTCGAAAAGTCAAAGCCGTGCCTTGCCGCACGGCTTTTTTTATGCGCTATTCTCTCAAAAACGGCGTTTTTTCACTTTCGGAACAGAAATTGCTAATCCTGCCAGCTTTTTGCTGGAAATTTTACTCAGGCTGGCTATACTAAGCGTCTCGTCCGGGGCAGTTGACGCCCCCGGCGATTGGGATTTAGCACAGTGTGAATTTTTATGGTCGGGTCCCATGCAAGTACCGCGCGTGAACCGGGTCAGATGGGGAACCAAGCAGCCCTAAGCGGCTCAGCGGGCTGTGCCGTGGTAAACCCGACCACTTTTGAAACTTTCAATCTTGACTTTCGGTACTCCGGTATCTGAATGATGGAATAGAATATGTCATATACAGTTCTGGCAAGGCGTTTTCGGTCTCAGACTTTCGACGACGTCGTAGGTCAGGATACAGTTGCGCAGACACTGAAGAACGCAATCAAGACCGACCGCGTCGCTCATGCGTACCTGTTTTGCGGCACACGGGGCGTCGGCAAGACCACGATGGCGCGTATTTTGGCCAAGTCGCTCAATTGCCTTAGTTCCGACGGCCCAACCCCTAATCCCTGCCTTAAGTGCGACAGTTGCGTTTCCGTCAACACCGGCGACGACATCGACGTCATTGAAATCGATGGTGCCAGCAATACCGGCGTCGATAATATCCGCCAGCTTCGCGAAAATGCCGCCTATCGGCCGGCACGCGCCCGCTTTAAAATATACATCATCGACGAAGTCCACATGCTTAGCACCGGCGCATTCAACGCGCTGCTTAAAATTCTCGAAGAACCCCCGGCGCACATCAAATTCATTTTTGCTACGACTGATCCGCATAAAGTGCTGCCGACGATCCAGTCCCGCTGCCAGCGGTTCGATTTTGCCGCCATCAGCCCGGATGTTATCGCCAAACAGCTCAGCGAGATTCTCAAGCAGGAGCAGATTACCTTTGAGCAGGATTTTCTGATGCAGCTATCCCGGCTGGCCAATGGCTCAATGCGTGATGCGTTAAGCCTGCTGGATCAGCTTATCAGCGTCGGCGCTCAGCCCTTGACGCTGGCGATGCTCGAGCAATTGCTCGGCAGGCCCGGAGCCGAACATCTGGCGACCATTGTTAAATCGATTGGTTCTGCCGACCCGGCCGCCACGCTGACTTCGATTGAAACTCTCATTATGATGGGCCAGACCCCGCTTCAGGTTGCTGAGTACCTGATTGAGATGTTCCGCGATGTCATGATATTAAAAACTGTCGGAGTCAATAGCGACATTCTTTTATTGTCCGGCGTCTCAAAATCCATACTTGTGGAATTGGCGGGGGGGTATGATGTTCCCTGGCTGGTCTATGCGATTACCGCCCTCGAACGGCTGCGTTACACGCTTAAAAACAGCGAAACCGCCCGTGCCTTGCTTGAAGCGACCCTCTTGCGGCTGGCAATGAGCGAACACTTTATCAGTCTGGATGCCATCGCCGGACAGCTTCGCGGCTTACCGTCCCAGCCTTCGGCCGCCATCGACGTAAAAAAAAAGCCCATAGCTTTTACAAATAGCTCCGCCCCAGTCGCCAAATCGGCATTGACATCTCCTGTATCCCATTCGTCGGATACCCCGGATGCGGCTCCTGCTCCGGTTTTTTCCGGTTCCGTCACAACCGATTCAATTTATTCCATCTGGCCGCAGTTGGTAGAGCAATTGCGGACTCAAAACGGGTTTGGATCATTCTTAAATCAGGCAAAGCCCGGAGAATTTCGAAATGGAACGCTTACGCTGTATTTCAGTGACAATGGCCAGGGACAATTGGCGGTCGATTATTGTAAAAAGCGAAACGATGTTCTCGAATCTGGTATCAGGCAGGTCGTAGGGCAGAATGTTGCCATTAAATATGAATTGACGAAAAACGAAATTGCCGCCCCTGTTTCTGTCGGTGGAAAAGTTGCCCCAGCCGCACCGGCCGTTTCCGCAGCTCCCGCCGCGGCAGCAGCTCCGCCGCAGGCGCCGGCCCAGCCATCACCGGCCGCTCGTGTTAGTCGCCAGCAGCAGGACGAGGTCTTGTCTGACCCGGCCGTCAAGTTGATCATGGTTGGCCTTTCCGCTCGGCCGATGAATATCGAACGTATTGAAAGTGAAGAAAACGAACACACGGATAATACCGAGGAACAGGTATGAACCCCGCTTATACGCAAAGCTTAAACAATTTAATCGAGCAATTTGCCAAGCTGCCCGGCATTGGTTCCAAGACCGCCGAGCGGCTGACGTTTTATGTTCTCAAATCCGACACGCAGGAAGCGATGGCTCTGGCCGAAGCGATCTCGGATGTCAAAAAAAATATCCGGCAGTGCAAGACCTGTTTTAATCTTGCCGAATCCGATACCTGTTCGATTTGTGCCGACCCCCGACGGGATAAATCGATTATTTGTGTGGTTGAGCAGCCCAAAGATGTCATCAGTCTCGAAAAAACCGGGCTGTGCAAGTGGGGCTATCACGTTCTCAATGGCCACATTGCTCCGCTGGAAGGCGTTGAGCCGGGCGATTTGACGATTGACCCGCTGATTAGGCGCATCCGTGCCGGGGGCATTGCCGAAATTGTGATGGCGACCAATCCCAATCTGGAAGGCGATGGCACGGCGTTATATATCCATTCGCTGCTGTCGGGGATGAATGTCAAGGTTACGCGTCTTGCACGCGGGCTTCCGACCGGCTCGTCGATTGAATTTGCAAGCGGCAACATCCTGGCCGATGCGATTCTCGGCCGAAATCCGTTATAATAAAAACTGCGAACTAAAAGCTAAGAACGTTACGAATGAAATTATCTTTATCCAACCAGATGCGCATGGAACAGCGGATGAAGCTGGCTCCTCGAATGATTCAGTCGATGGAGGTGCTTCAGCTGCCGCTGCTTGCGCTGCAGGAAAAGATAGAGGCTGAGCTGAACAGCAATCCTGTGCTGGAACTCGACGAGGATTCATCCGAACAGGTCAAAAGCGAGTCCACCCAACAGGTTGAAAATCCGGAAGAACGGGAGCTGGTGGTCCGTGACGAATCCGACCACGTGGAAGATTTCCAGCGGATGGATAATATTTCTGAATACTATGGCGATTATTTTGATGGGGGTTCGCCTCGTCCCGCCCGCGACGACGGTGGACCTGACAAAAAAATGGAAGCCATGCAGAATACCGCCGCGATGGAAATATCCCTTATCGATTCACTGCGTGAGCAGTGGCGTCTGGTCGAAACGTCGGAGCTGGTCAAAGCCGCTGGCGATTTGATCATCGATTATATCGACGAAAAGGGCTATCTTTCCGTTCGTCTCGAACAGCTTCAGAACAAGGAAAAATATCCGTTCGGGCTTGATGAACTGAATCAGGCATTACGGCTGATTCAGAAGCTCGAACCGACCGGCGTTGGCGCCCGCGATCTGCGGGAATGTCTACTGTTGCAGATGGAGCAGTCCCACGAGGATATGTCGCTGGAAATGGAACTGGTCCGCAAACACTGGAATGACCTGCTGGACAATCACCTGCCGCGTATCGCCAAAAAGATGAATATCTCTGTTGAGCAGCTTGGCAAGGCCATCGAACGAATGAGCAAGCTCGACACCTCGCCGGGGCTGTCGATAGGACGCAGCGAAAATCATCCGATTTCCGCTGACATTGTGGTAGAATCAGATGGTGCAGGAGGCTATACCGTCAACCTGATGGATGCCAGAATGCCCAATTTGCGGGTGAATAATTTTTACCAGAAGATGTCGCGTGACCGTGCTTTGGATGAAAATACCCGTCAGTTTCTTCAGAAAAACATCCGTTCGGCGCAGTGGTTCATGGATGCCATCGAACAGCGCAAGCAGACACTGCTCAAGGTCGCCCGCGCGATTGTGGAATTTCAAAAAGACTTTTTTGACAAGGGCAAACTGTATCTTCGGCCCTTGCCCATGGCGACAATTGCCGAAAAAGTCGGCGTGCATATCGCGACCATTTCCCGTGCCGTTGCGGGCAAATATATGCTCTCGCCGCAGGGTATTTTGCCCTTGCGTGGGTTCTTTAGCGGCGGCACCGAAGATGAGCAGGGTCGTGAATTGAGCTATGACGCCGTCAAGGCGAAGTTGCAGGAAATCGTCGATAACGAGGACAAATCCAACCCGCTCGGTGATGATGAACTCCGTGTCAAACTGGCCGAAGCCGGCATGGGCAACATTGCCCGCCGCACGGTCGCCAAGTACCGCTCTATCTTAAACATCCCCACCGCCCGCTTCCGCAAAAAATATTAAACGGCAGCCGAGGCATCCTGCTTTATGGCTAAAACACAGTTGACAATTTATTCCGTCTCACAGGTTAATGCCCTGGTGGCTGCTGCGATCGAAGAACGCGTGCCGTCTCGGCTGACCGTGCGCGGTCAGATCAGCGACTTTAAAGTCCACAGCAGCGGGCATTGCTATTTTTCCCTCAAAGATGAAGGTAGCGTCCTGTCCTGCGTGATGTGGGCAAGCAAGTTCCGCACCATCAAATTCCGTCCTGAAAACGGCCTTGCCGTTCTGGCAACCGGCTCAGTGGAGGTCTATGTCCAATCCGGGCGGTATCAGCTCTATGTCGATAAGCTCGACCCCGCGGGTGTCGGTTCTTTGCAGTTGGCGTTTGAACAGCTCAAAACCAAGCTCCACGCCGAAGGCTTATTCGACGAAGACCACAAAAAGCCGCTGCCGAAATATCCCATGTGCATCGGCGTGATTACCAGCGCCAGCGGGGCGGCCATTGAGGATATCCGTAACAGCATCTTTAAACGCTGGCCCTGTGCAAGGTTATATTTATTTGATGTCCCCGTGCAGGGCGAAGGCGCATCGGCCAAAATTGCCGTAGCGATTCGCAAAGCCAACCAGATGCAAAAAAAACTGGGCATGGAATTACTCATTGTCGGCCGCGGCGGCGGCTCCATGGAAGACCTCTGGGCGTTCAACGAAGAACCCGTCGCTCGGGCGATCTACAATTCCCGATTACCGGTCATTTCCGCCGTCGGTCACGAGGTGGATTTTACCATTGCCGATTTTGTCGCCGATGTCCGGGCGTCCACCCCAACTCAGGCGGGCGTGCTGGCCGTTCCCGACAAAACCGAGGTATTATTGACTTTGGATGCCGCCTGCAGACACCTTGATCAGGCAGTCAAAGGCGAGCTGCGTTATCTGAAATCCCAGTTGCAGACCATTCTTGCCGACGGCCTGTTCCGCGACCCCAGACGCTTCCTGCAAAACAGCATCCTTCAGCTCGATGATTGTTATGACCAGTTGGATTCCGCCATCCGTGACCGTGTAAGTTGTGCGTTTGAGGTACTTAGCCGCAGTGAAAGGCAGGTTGCCCGAATTGAGCCGATGCGGGTTTTGTACGTCGGTTCACAAAAACTCAACTCGGCGGAAAATCGCCTTTTCCAGGGAATTCGGCTGGGACTTTCAAAAAACCAGTTGCAAATGACCGCCGTAGAGAATAGATTACAGGCAATGAATCCCAAGGCTGTGCTGGAAAGGGGTTATAGCATTACCGTCAGCCGCCGGACCAACCGGGTGGTTGTCTCGAGCCGGGATGTTCAGGCTGGCGATGTGATGATAACCGAGCTGGCGCATCAGGAAAAAATTACCAGCGTCGTAAAAGACCCGCTGGGTAGGGAATAAAAATGGCAAAGACAGACAAAAAGGACAAGACAGAGAACCTTTCGTTTGAGCATGCGATTGACCAGCTTAACCAGATCGTCTCAGGGATTGAGCAAGGGCAGGTTTCGCTGCAGGAAAGCCTTGAACAATACGAAAAAGGGATGAAGCTGATCCAATATTGCCGCGGGATTTTGCAGGATGCCGAAAAACGCATCGAGGAAATCTCGGCCCAGAGTGACAAAGCCGCCGACAAGTCCGACACCGACTCGGACAAAGACGAGGCCGATAGCGATGAACTTTTTTAACTGACTTTTAGCGAGCGTGGCGGAACTGGCAGACGCGCAAGGTTTAGGTCCTTGTATCTTAACGGATGTGTGGGTTCAACTCCCTCCGCTCGCAATTTTAACCAACGGCATTTTTTGTATAGGGTTCCTACAAAAAGAGTACATACAAAAAATGTCGTTACTCTTCCAGCAGGCCGTAGTCTTTGAGCATCGCACGCAGTTTTGTTTTCTGGGCTTCTTCCAAAGCGACCATCGGCAGACGCAGTTCATCCGAGGCCATTCCGAGTATCGCCGCGGCGGTTTTGATCGGGATAGGATTCGTTGAGATGCTCAGCATACCTTTGGCCAGCGGGAACAGTTTGCGATGCCATTTGCGGGCAGAAACAAAATCACCTTCCAGAATCAAGTCCGTCATGGCTTTGACATCGGCAGGGACGATATTGGCAACTACACTGATAACGCCTTTGCCGCCGACAGATGCTATCGGCAGGGTCAGGGAATCGTCGCCGGATAAAATCGGCAACTCCGTCCGCTGTGCAATTTCAGCGCAGAAATCGAGCGAGCCTGTCGCTTCTTTGATCGCGACGATGGTTTCTATTTTGGCCAGCCGTTCGACGGTTTCAATGGAAAGCCCGGTGCCGCCGCAGCGCGCGGGGATATTGTATAGTATCAGTGGAATATCCACTTCATCGGCAATTGCTTTAAAGTGCTGATAGAAGCCTTCCTGGGTCGGTTTATTGTAATAGGGGCAGACTTGCAGGGAAGCGTCGGCGCCGACTTTCTTGGCGTACTCGGTCAGCTCGATTGCTTCGGCGGTACTGTTTGAACCAGTGCCGGCGATGACCGGGACGCGCCCGGCGACTACGTCGACGACTAAGCGGATCACTTCCTTGTGCTCTTCGTAGGACAAGGTCGGCGATTCGCCGGTTGTGCCGCAGGGAACGATACCGTCCGTACCGCTTTGGATCTGGAACTCGACCAGCTCTTCGAGTGTTTTATAATCTACTTCGCCATCATGAAAGGGCGTGATTAAGGCTACCATACTGCCGTGAAACATTATCAATCTCCGAAATTAAGTTCGTATTGTTTTTGGTTTATCAGGTTTATTGTTCGATCAGCCGACGCATTTCTTCAACGGCTTTCCGCATTCCGACGATGACCGCTCTGGAAACGATGCTGTGACCGATGTTGAATTCGCAAAGTCCTTCAATCTGGGCGACCGGTTTGATGTTGCGATAGGTCAACCCGTGGCCGGCGTGGACGATGAGTCCGGCGGTCTGGGCAATATCGTGGGCATCCCGCAAATCGTTGAGGGCTTTTTCTGTCGCCGCATCGGTTTGGGCGTTGGCATAAAAGCCTGTGTGCAGCTCTATCGCGTCACACCCGGCTTCGGCAGAGGCTAAGATTTGCTTTTCATCCGGGCCAATAAAGGTACTGACGAGTATGCCTTTTTTGTGCATTCGTTTAACGACGGCGGCGATGCGTTTGAGGTTCTTGACGCATTCGAGGCCGCCTTCGGTGGTCAACTCCGCTCGATTTTCAGGGACGAGGGTCACCTGGTCGGGACGAACCTGCTCGGCGATTTTGACGATGGATTCGGTTAACGACATTTCCAGATTGAACTTACAGGCAACGGATTCCTTGAGAATCCGTACATCCCGGTCGTTAATGTGGCGTCGATCCTGCCGGAGGTGGACGGTAATGCCGTTGGCTCCGGCCAGCTCGCATTCCACCGCCGCCCAGACAGGGTCCGGCTCATCCGCTCGGCGTGCCTGGCGGATGGTTGCTACGTGATCTATGTTGACATTCAGTAAGGCCATTAAAGACTCCAGAAATCAATTTTTCCGCATTATAGCAAGCATAATTGGTACTTCAAGCAAATAAATAAGTCAATGCAGGCGGCAAAATTGGGTTCGTTTTGTAAAAAGTTTCCAGCTTCCCAAAGGGTTAAAATCCATAATCAGGGCTAAAACCATCCGTCCAGCATTCATTGGCCTTTCTTTTCAAAGTAAATAGACCAAAATTTAACGCCAAGTTCAAATCGATCACACTTTTTTGTCTGTAAGTTAATCATATTCAGAATGTTACAGTAAATTCTCATGCAAACAGTTGGACAGTAGTGGATACTTATGATTAATTTCGGTAAAAATTTTGAAGGATTTCTGTTGACAAAGTAAAACAGATGTTTTATTTTATCATTTGAAACAACTGATTGAAACTTTTGTTTTCTGGTTGGGAATTAAAGTATGGCACAAATTCGTGATGAAACTATGGATTCCGTAAGGCACCGGCTTTTGGATGCGGCGGAGAAGTTGTTCTGCGAGAAAGGGTATGAGAATACCTCCGTGCGGGACCTGACAACAACGGCCAATTGTAACGTGGCGGCGGTAAACTATTACTTTGGTGGAAAAGATAATTTATATCAGGAGATGTTTAATCGACAGTTGCGGGTTATTTGTGATTCACAAATTAATAAAATTGATGAAATTTTATCCCGTCCAAATCCGACGCTGGAAGAGTTTGTTCGCGAGGTTGTTATGCCTCCACTACAGGCGGCCCATGAAAAACAGCTGCGAGGACAAATTATGCTCCTGATGGTGCGGGAGGTGCTGAGTAAGTCGGTACACGGCGAGGAACTTGTAAATACGTTTCATATTCGAATGATGAATCGTACCGTGGATGCCCTGATGCAATTGATTGACGGACTGGATAAGGAAACAGCACGGTTGATTTGTTCATCTCTGGATTCCCTGAAACTGCATCCATCCATTTTTATGGATAAGTATATGCGGATTATTGAGGGGCTGACATTTGATGTCTTGATTGATCATATCGTACGTTTTGCATGTGCTGCAATTCGAGGACTTGCGAAAACCAAAAATTAAAGTTACAAATAAAGTACGGTGAAAAGATGAAAACATTAAAGAAGACAGGTTGCCGGACGGATAGTACGCTGTTATTTATTGTTGCGATTGCAGCGCTTTTGGTGATATTATTATTTGGCGATGGAATTATTTAAGGAATAAATGGTTATGTTGGCAATAAGCAGAGTGTTATCTATGAAATGGTTTTTGATTCGTACGATGGCCTGGTCTGTTTTGGCGGCGTTTTCTATTGTTTTAGTTCAGGGCTGTACGGTCGGCAAAGACTACAAAAGCCCTCAAATGCCGATGCCAGAGCAGTGGCCTCAGGAAGCAAACGATGTTTTTACAGCAGCCGGGGAGCCGAACTATGCCGGCTGGTGGAAAGTCTTTGGCGACGAAAGCTTGAATAATCTTATTACCGAGGCGATTGGAAACAATCGGAATATCAAGGCTGCCATGTATCGCGTGGATGCATCGCGGGCATTACGGGATTATGCCGCAGGGAAGTATTATCCGAATGTGGACGCGACGGGTTCTTATTCTCGTACGCAAATCAGTAAAGATGGAGCGGCTCAGTCTGGAACGGAGCCCGATCCATTCAACCTTCATTCGGCGGGGGTGGATGTCCTTTGGGAAATTGATCTTTTTGGCAAAATTAAACGCTCGATAGAATCGTCCGAAGCATCCTATCAGGCTTCGATAGAAGATTATCGTAATGTGATGGTCATATTGCTTGCGGATGTCTGCCGCAATTATATTGATCTTCGCACGGTCCAGGCCCAGATTGTCTGTGCGATGGAGAATATCGATACGCAGCGGCGAACTCTGACACTGGTTCAGGGACGTTACGATACAGGGATTGCCGGTGAACTGGATGTTCGTCAAGCCGAGCTGAATTTGGCCAATACTGAGTCGTCGGTGCCGTTACTACGTATTGCTGAAGGGGAGGCGATGAATCGCCTCGCGGTTCTGTTGGGACAGATGCCTGGTACTTTAAAAGATCAACTGAGCGAATACAAACCCATGCTTGCGATACAGGAGACGGTAACGATTGGTCTTCCCGCGGAATTGCTGCGTCAGCGGCCGGATATTCGCCGGGCGGAACGGCAGCTTGCGGCGCAGACAGCGATGATTGGTGTGGCGACTGCCGACCTTTATCCTTCTTTGCAGCTTTCCGGTACGTTTGAAATTCAGTCGCGTCAATTGTCCGGCTTGGGAAATATCCATAATAAGGCGTATTCGTTCGGACCGGGGGTGCGATGGAATCTCTTCGATGGGAATCGAATCAGAAATACGATCAAAATTGAAGAAGCGGGTGCGCAGGCCTTGCTGGCGGATTGGGAAAACACGGTGCTGTCTGCGGCCGAAGAAGTCCAGAACGCTAAGGCTGCGTATATCCAGCAGCAGCAGCGTAAGGTATCACTGGATAATTCGGTTAAATCGTCGCAGCGTTCGGTGCAACTGGTTGAAAATTTGTATACGAATGGGCTGGTGGATTTCCAAAATGTTCTTGATACCCAGCGAACCTTGTTCCTTCAGCAGGAAAAATTGGCCCAAAATGAAGGCGCAGCCTTGCAGGCTCTTGTTTTGTTTTATAAGAGCTGCGGAGGGGGCTGGCAGGCCGGGCAGCTTTAAGACATACTTCTAATAGTTATTTTTATACCGACAACAAATTGAAAGGTAGGTTTAATTAATTATGAACAAAAAAGGTTTTTATCTTATATTGGTTCTTGTGATTGTGGTGGCGGGTTATTACGGCTACAAGAAATATCTTAGCAAAAATCAGGCCGCGATGAGTAAGGGCGCTATGGGCGGTCCGATGCCGGTTACGGTTCAGATGCCGCAGGTGCAGGACGTAGAAAACTATTACGAATTTACCGGCAATGCCGCTGCGGTCGAGCAGGTGGATATTCGTGCACGCGTAACGGGATTTCTCCAAAAGATTTATTTTACGGATGGCGCCGAGGTCAATAAAGGCGACTTGCTTTTCGCTATTGAGCCGAATTCGTACAATGCCCGCAGGGATCAGGCGGCTGCTCAACTGAAATCCGCTCAGGCCGATCTGGAACGAGCCCAGTTGGACTACGAGCGGATGGAAAAGGCGGTTCAGATTAATGCTGTCAGCAAGCAGGAGTTGACTACGAAAAAGGCTCAGCGGGATCAGGCTCAGGCCAGCGTCATGAGTGCGCAGGCGGATTTACAGGATGCGGAACTAAATGTCGGTTATACCCAGATTGTAAGTCCTATAGCCGGGAAAGTCAGTCGGAGACTGGTGGATGTTGGTAATCTGGTTGGAGCGGGGGAACAAACTCTGCTGGCAACGGTTATTCGGATGCAGCCGATGTATGTGTATTTTAATGTAAATGAGGGATTGCTTTACTCCTATTTTATTAAGTCCGG
Organism: uncultured Pirellulales bacterium; assembly: GCA_964437685.1. GTDB lineage: Bacteria > Planctomycetota > Phycisphaerae > Sedimentisphaerales > Anaerohalosphaeraceae > Anaeroglomus. The sequence goes on along the minus strand of CAYTHV010000027.1, from coordinate 6,781 downwards.
CAGTGATGGTAATGAACCGCAAAAAATCCAGGTTGGTTTTGCCGGTGGAAACGATTATCCCTATGAAGGTTTTCTGAATTATATAGATAACAAAGTTGAATCGACAACTGGAACCATTTCTGTACGAGGCCAGATATCCAATACAGAAAAACACCTAATGCCCGGAATGTTTGTTCGTATTCGTGTTCCGGCGGGCATCAAAAAAGATGCAGTTCTGGTGGAAGAACGAGCGGTAAACTCGGATCTTGGTGGTAAGTATATTTTGACGGTGGATGCACAAAATATCGTTCAGTATCACCGTGTTCAACTGGGTCGTAAAGTCGATGATAAAGTTGTGGTAGACTCCGGTGTTGACAAGGCAGACCGATATATTGTTGCAGGTTTTCACTTTGCACGCCCCGGTTCTCCTGTGATTCCGCAGATGGCCGGCGCTGCGGGTCCTGCGGGGACAGGCGCAGCCGCAGGCGGTTCAACGAAATAACAACCAAGAGAATAATAGCAGGATTTGCCGTCAGAACGGCAAGGAGATATAGTTTTTATGTTAAGCGAATTCTTTATTAATCGTCCGATTTTTGCCACAGTCATTTCAATTGTAATTGTGCTGATAGGTCTGATTACGATACCGATGCTGCCGGTGGAAAAAACGCCGGACATTACCCCGCCGACGGTTGTGGTCGAAGCGACCTATCCGGGGGCCAATGCCGAAGTGCTGGCTGAAACCGTGGCGACTCCGATTGAACAAGCGATCAATGGCGTGGACAACATGCTGTATATTTCGTCCAGTTGCAGTGATAATGGGCGGATGCAGATAACGGTAACGTTCGAAGTGGGAACCGATGTGGATATGGCGACGGTTCTGGTGCAAAATCGTGTTGCTACGGTGGAAGCTAAATTGCCGGAAGAAGTTAAACGGTTGGGTGTAACGACTCAAAAGCAGTCGCCCAATATTACGCTGGTGGCAAGTCTGATTTCACCGGACGGGCGTTATGACGACATCTATATGAGCAACTATGTTAATTTGCACATGAAAGATGCTCTGCTGCGTGTAC
>CAYTHV010000027.1:0-5722 GCA_964437685.1 uncultured Pirellulales bacterium | reverse complement strand
TGGTATTTGGCGCGAAAGACTTTGCCATGAGACTGTGGCTGGATCCGGAAAAGATGAAAGCCCGCACTCTAACGACGGAAGACGTGCTGTCGGCGGTGCGTGAGCAGAATATTCAGGTCGCAGCGGGTCAGATTGGTTCAATGCCAAGTTCAGCGAATCAGAAATTTCAATATACCATTAAAACACTGGGACGTCTGAGTAGTTCGCAGGAGTTCGAAAATATTATTCTGAAGGCGGCACCGAACGGGCAGATTTTAAGGCTGAAAGATGTCGCTCGTGTTGAGTTGGGTGCCGAGGCCTATTACTGGTCTGTAAAACTTACAGGAAAACCATCGGTGGCGATGGGTATCTTTCAGACGCCCGGAGCGAATGCGTTGACGGTGGCTGAAGGTGTAGGAAAGACGCTGGAAGAGTTGTCGAAGTCTTTCCCCGAAGGGCTGGAGTATCACATTCCATACAATCCGACAACCTTTATCAGCGAATCGATCCATGAAGTACTGGTGACGCTGATATTTACCGTGGTTTTGGTGATTTTTTCGGTTTATATTTTTCTGGAGGATTGGCGAGCGACGCTGATTCCTTCGATTACGATACCCGTTTCGCTGATCGGTACGTTTGCCGTGATGTTGGCCATGGGGATGTCGATCAATACGCTGACGATGTTTGGCCTGGTGCTGGTGATTGGTATTGTGGTGGATGATGCGATTGTCGTGGTTGAAAATGTCAGCCGAATCATTGAGGAAGAAAAGCTGTCGTCCAAAGAAGCCGCCATTAAGGCGATGAAGCAGGTTTCGGCGCCGATTGTGGCGACAACACTGGTTTTGCTGGCTGTGTTTGTGCCGACAGTGATTATGGGTGGCATTAGCGGAAGATTGTATTTGCAATTCGGTGTGACGATCTCAATTGCGGTGGTCTTCTCAATGATTAATGCGTTAACGATGAGTCCGGCATTGTGTGCATTGCTGCTTCGTCCCCGAAGCGAGCACGGCAATAGCTGGGCCAAGTGGTTTGACCGTTTCATCAAAACATCTACCGACCGTTATGTAGGGGTTGCTCGTTCGATAATTCGAAAAGGTGTAATGGCGATGTTGGTTTTTGCTGCCTTGACGATTTCATCATTGTTGATCTTAAGAACGCTGCCTACGGGCTTTCTCCCGGATGAAGATGAAGGCTCTTTCTTTGTCAATATTCGTCTGCCCGACGGCGCGACGCTGGGACGTACCAATCAGGTGATGAGTCAGGTCAGTCAGATTCTCAAAAGTACACCGGGTGTTCAGGATTATGTGTCTGTCGCTGGGTATTCAATGCTTGATGGAGCGATTGTTCCAAATGGTGGCATTTGTTTTGTAAATCTTCAACCCTGGGCACAGCGAAAAGCTGCGACGTTGCATGTTTCATCACTGATACAGGGGGTTCAAATGCGTCTATTTGGAATTAGTGATGCATTTTGTCTGGTATTCGGTCCGCCGGCGATTCGTGGACTGGGCAATACCGGTGGTTTTGAGCTGCGGCTTCAGGATCGCGGCGGCGCAGGTCTTCAGGTACTCGAGAGTACTGCCAATGCGCTTCTTGCCAAGGCGGCTTCCAGTCCGGTACTGACGCGGATGAATAGCACATTCCGCGCCAGCGTCCCGCAATTGTATGTGGACGTTGACCGTGTTAAGGCCAAAAGTCTGGGCGTGCCGCTTAGTACGATTTTTAATACGCTCGAAACATACCTTGGTAGTGCTTATGTCAATGATTTCAATTTGTTCGGACGTACGTTCAAGGTCATTGCGCAGGCAGACGAGAATTTTCGAGTCACAGCCGAGAATATCAGCCAACTTGAAGTCCGCAACGAACAGGGACAGATGCTGCCGCTGCGAACATTGATAACAGTCCGTGATATTATTGGTCCGCAGCTTGTAACGCATCACAATCTGTATGCATCAACAACGATTACCGGTTCGCCCAATCCGGGTTTTAGTACAGGCCAGGCGATTGCTGAGATCGAAAAATTATGCAAAGAAACATTGCCTTCCGAAATAGGCTATGAATGGTCGGGTATGACCTACCAGGAAATCCGCGCCGGTAACCAAGCGTCGAAAATATTTATGGTTGCCGCGTTGTTCGCCTTTCTATTTCTTGCCGCGCAGTATGAAAGCTGGTCGATTCCGCTGGCAATTGTCTTTGCTGTACCGCTGGCATTATTTGGTGCGGTTACATTCACCTGGGCAAGGGCCTTTGACAACAATATCTATACACAGATTGGTATTGTGTTGTTGATTGGCTTGGCGACCAAAACCGCGATTCTGCTGGTTGAGTTTGCCAAGGCTCATCACGAAGAAGGGCATGGTATCGAAGATGCTGCCATTGCAGCGGCCCGCCTGCGGTTCCGTCCAATTTTGATGACGGCGTTATCGACATTGATCGGGACAGTTCCGCTGGCGATAGCTACGGGGGCCGGCGCAGTTGCCCGAAAAGCCTTGGGAACAGCGGTTTTTGGCGGAATGCTTTTAGCCACAATTCTTGGATTGCTGATGTTGCCCGTATTCTATGTGGTAGTTCAAAAAACAGCCGAATCTTTTAAGCGAAAAAAAAGTTAAAATAGTTAAAAAAGGTGTTGACAGTGCCTGATAGATAGGATATGTTAACTAATGTAGGGCTTGGAGCAGTTCCCCTGAATACTAATAAGTTATATTTTCTGTTTTTTGTACGGAAAATAGAACATAGCTCTTTCTCATCACCCTCCTCCGAAGCCAGATGCCGATTTTAGGCTCTGGCTTTTTTTATTTCTACTCCCCCAAAAATTAAAACAACTGTTCCTTCTCTTTTTTATTCATAACTATATGCAAATTAAATGTTTATGTCATCAATTCAAGTGTTTTTTTTGTTGTGTGGGATAAATTTTCGAGTGCATTGCAAAAAAAACATATTGACAATAATTTAACTTATGATAACATATCAAAACCATAGGAATAGTAGTATATTAATAGAAAGCAAATTTTTTTCATGGAGATTCAGTAATGACAACACAGAATTTAAAATTGGAAACGATCGCTTTGCACGGCGGCCAGCAGCCCGACCCGACAACTGGTTCGCGGGCGGTACCGATCTATCAAACGACGTCGTATCAGTTCAAAAACAGCGAACATGCTGCGAATTTGTTTGGCCTTAAAGAATTTGGCAATATCTACACACGCCTGATGAATCCGACTACCGACGTACTGGAAAAGCGGATTGCCGCTTTGGATGGCGGCGTGGGTGCGTTGGCGGTAGCCAGCGGATCGTCCGCAATTTCTCTGGCTTTGCTTAATATTGCACAGGCCGGCGATGAAATTGTCTCGGCGGATAATCTGTATGGTGGTACGTATAACTTGTTCCACTATACATTTCCGCGTCTGGGCATTAAGGTCAATTTTGTCCCCTCGGATAATATCGCAGCCTTTCAGAAAGCGATTACGCCAAAGACAAAAGCGCTTTATGCCGAAAGCATTGGCAATCCCAAGCTCAATGTTGCGGATATTGAGGAACTTGCCAAAGTCGCGCACAAAAACGGCATCCCGCTGGTCATTGACAACACCGTTACGCCATATCTGCTGCGGCCAATTGACTTTGGCGCCGATATCGTGGTTTATTCCGCGACCAAATTCATCGGCGGCCACGGTACCTCGATTGGCGGCCTGATTGTTGATTCCGGCAAGTTTGACTGGACCAATGGCAAGTTCCCGCTGATTAGCGGTCCTGAGCCAAGTTACCATGGGCTGGATTTTGTCGAAGCCCTTAAGCCTCTTGGCAATATCGCTTATATCATCAAAGCCCGTGTAACGTTGCTGCGTGACCTTGGCCCGGCTTTATCGCCGTTTAATGCATTTCTGTTTCTCCAGGGGCTTGAGACGCTCCATCTTCGTCTCCCGCGTCATGCTCAAAATGCCCTTGCCGTAGCCGAATATCTCCAGCAGCATCCGCTGGTCAGTTGGATCAATTATCCCGGCCTCAGGTCAAGCCCGGAACATTCGCGTACCGCAAAATATCTGCCCAAAGGCGCTGGCGCCATTCTGGGTTTCGGCATCAAAGGTGGATTGGACGCTGGCCGGAAATTCATCGATTCGCTGCAATTGATTTCACATCTGGCCAATGTCGGTGACGCCAAAACGCTGGCGATTCATCCGGCCTCGACTACGCATCAGCAGTTGTCCGAAGCGGAGCAGTTATCTACCGGCGTAACGCAGGATTTCATCCGATTGTCCATCGGTATTGAACATGTCGATGATATTCTTGCAGATATTGAACAGGCTCTAAAGAAATCGCAAAGTTAAGTAAGTGAAAATTTAAACAAATACAGGATCAGAGTATATCCATGAAAGATAAATCCGCAAATACAACTGATGTGGGCGTTTTCAATGATGCGGTTCTCAAAGAACTTACTGCGGCCGTCAACACGCTCAAATATGGACATATTCAGATTACTGTGCATAACAGCCGAATTGTCCAGATTGACAAAACGGAAAAATTTCGATTTGACGCGCCGGCCTATTATGACAAGGGAGGCGGAATATGATGACATGTTAAAGATGGCTCGATAGTTTCAAACCGCAACCTGACGACAGGATATCACCATAAAACAAAATAAAAAGAGTTTTGACCAGACCACTGGAAAAGCCCATAAAAACAAGAAAGGATATAACAGTGGAAAAGGTCAAAAAAGTTTTACATTGGAGTTTAGTATCAGTTGTATTTGTGCTTCAGACCGCGGTCTGGGCGGGCGTCCCATTAACAAACCTGGAAGGCGTTGGCGGCGTAGCGTTTAACCCGTTGGCGTATCCCGCCAATCCGGGAACCTCGCTGGGTGATCCCAATTCATCGAGTATCTGGAAGAATATCGGTAAACCCCAGCTTGGCGCATGGTATGTCAATCTTGGCGAATCGCATATTGACTGGACAGCATTAGGTGTGTCGGAGACGTTTTTCGGCCGACTGGAGCTATCCTATGGCTATGAGGTCGTTTCTAAAGATGGCTGGGATAACATCAAAAAAGATAATTTTGGCGCCAAGTATCTGCTAATTGAGGAGAACTCGTGGGATCAGGCATGGTTTCCAGCGATCTCCATTGGCGGGATTGCCAAGCACACGACAGATAACCCGAACAGGCATGCGGCCGGTGTCGACTCGAGTGGTTATGATGTCTATCTCGTAGCAACCAAACTGATTACGCAAACGCCGATTCCTGTTTTAGTGTCAGGCGGTGCGATGTCTACGGATAGCCAGACCACAGGCGTTCTCGGCTATGCCGATGACAGGGATGTGACGGGATTTGGAAATGTTGATTTTGTCTTAACTAAATCCCTGGCGTTAGGCGTTGAGTATAAGCAAGGCTCTGATTTCGACTACAAGGGATCAACTTGGGAAGATGCAGATTACTGGGATGTTCACGCTGCGTGGTTTGTAAATCCCAATACAACATTAATTGCGGCGTATGTTAACGCCGGAGATGAAAAATCAAGTTCGAAAGTCGGGCTTGGCGAAGGCGTTGTACTCAGCCTTCAATATGCCTTCTAAAGAAAGGAAAAGTCGATGAATATCTATCAAGACATCACAAAAACGGTCGGACGAACGCCGCTGGTACGGCTCAATCGTATCGGTAAGGATACCGGGGCTCAAATTGCTGTGAAACTGGAGTTCTTTAACCCGTTATCCAGCGTCAAAGACCGTATTGGTGTGGCGATGTTTGACGCGGCTGAAC
>CAYTHV010000026.1:3710-28619 GCA_964437685.1 uncultured Pirellulales bacterium | reverse complement strand
TATTTCATAAAATTGTCTAAGAATTTTAAAAATATTGCCTATTTTCACTAATTTACCTATTTTAACTTTGCCGATAATACGGTCATAACGGAAGATTAACCATATTAACGGAGATCGTACTATGGAAAGTACATTAAACACATTAGTGGATCAAAGACATGACACCAGGTCAGAGTTATCCTGGCCTGTAAGTATCTGGCTTCCGGAGGCAAATCGGTTTTTCACAGGACACAGCGTCAACGTCAGCAAGGGTGGGGCGTTCATTACAGTGCCAATGACGGCACCTGTACGTCCCGGACTCGAAATTGAGGTCAATTTCCCCCGTACGACATCGCTGGCTCGCCAAAAAGGACAGTATGCCCGCATTAAACTGGGTAAAGTATTGCGGGTCGAACGCACCGAAGTGCTGCACAACGGCACCATCGGCCTGGCCGTTCAATTCCTATCCTAAATCTCGCTTTTTGTGATGAAAAAGCAAAAACGCCGACAAAGTTAGACCTTTTGTCGGCGTTTTTTTTGGTTTAGCAATGCTATAATCCAGACACTATTCGGTAATCTGCATCTGCCGAATGAACGTATCCGCCTCAGCCATCGAACGTTCCATTTCCTGAATCAACAGTGAAATCTCCTTTTCGATGACATCCAATTCCTGATCCAGCGAGGCGACCGCCTGAGCATTGAGATTGTGCTTGAGAAACAGTACCTGATCCTTAAACGAATTCAGTACCGGGTATATCTTGTTACGAGCCTTCTCCATAGCCCCAATCAACTGATCACAACGCCGCTGGGTTTCGATCAGCTTTTTCTCACTTGCTGATCGCAAGGCCGGGCTGGAGTATTGGTCTAATTCATCTTCCCATTCCCTAAACAGGTCTTTGGCGACACGTTTAACATCATCGATCCGGTTTTCCACAGTACTGGTGCGGGATTCACACTTTTCATACTGGGCTTTTAGGGTCTTGTATTTTTCATCCAGCAGGGTTCCCTCATAACCTACGATGCTGCGAAACTCGTCCAATGCCGTGGCAAACTGCTCCTTGGCTTCCATTTGGGCATCGCGAGCCGAGGTGACTTTGCTGACCAGCAGGTCTTTTTTCTGCTTGCCGAATACTTCCATTGTCTTGTAATACGTACTTTGACAACTGGATACCAACAGCATCATGCCGCACGTGGTAAACAATAATGAACGCATCTTCATATGCCATCCCTTCCGTTGGGGGTTAATGATAGTCTTTTCCTGACTGCATTATTATACCTCTACGCAAACCAGGAGCAAGAGGTTTATTCTTGCAACCCATTTAGGTTAGGTTAAAATAGTTACCATTATGACTGAAATGACACAATCGAATATTGTTCCGCTGACTCGGATACAGAGCCTGATCGGCCGGCTGATGCTGCAATCCAAGCAGACCAAGGCCAATGGGTATATGACCGTCCGCGTTGATCTGACGGATTTAACGGAGATGCGGCGGGAGTATTGCCGCAAAGCTCGCGTGCGCGTGACCACCAACGATTTTTTTATCCTCGCGATGGCGCGGGCAACCGCCAAATACACGCTGCTGGCCGCAACCATTGACGAAGCACGGGAAAATCTTCTGGTCAGCGAAACTGTCGGCGTTGGTTTTGCCGTGGCTGCCCCGCAGGGATTGGTTGTGCCGGTCTTGCAGGATATGGGGCATAAGACCTTGATTCAGACCGCCGCTGAGAGCGAGATTTTGCTGTCGAAGGCGCGATCCAACAAACTGGAACCCGATGATTTCGACGGCGCCAATGTCGTCCTGACCGGGTTGGGAATGTTCGGGGTGCATCAATTTTACGCCATCGCCCCGCCGTCGGCAACAGCGATTATTTCCATCGGCCTTAGTCAGGATGCACTGATCGTCAAAGATAAAGAAATTCGTATCCGCAAGATGATGGATGTGTCGCTGGCGTATGATGGGCAAGTCATAGATGAATTCTACGCGGCAAAATTTCTGCGTTATGTCGCTGACCAGCTTGAAGATCCGTGGACACTGACACGGTAAAAATTCGAAATTCCACTAAAACGAATTGACCAATTCCTGCAATTTGGCGGTATCCACCGGACGCTGGAATAGCGGTCGGCGGTCGGTTTTGTAAGTTGAAATCATTTCATGGTATGGCTTTTTATCCGCATTGATATAGAAAATCCCCAGCGGAAGTTTGCCGCCTTTGGATTCTTCACACGCCCGCTTGAAAGCATCCGTCCGGCTGCTGGGGTCATAGCTGCCTTCCAGATAATAGGTATTATCTTTGAACCACTGGAATGTGTTGACTTTATTAAACGATACACACGGCTGGAGAATATCCACCAGCGCATAGCCATTGTGCGTGATGGCTTTTTTCAGGACTTCTTTGGTTTTCTCCTGGTCGCCGATAAAAACACGGGCGACAAACGATGCATCCAGCGCAATAGCGGTCGTCAGCGGATTAAACGGTTCGGCTATCACACCATTGACCTGAATGGGCGTAACAAATCCCCGGCGGCTGGTTGGAGAAGCCTGCCCCTTGGTCAGACCATAAACCATATTATTATGGACGATATTGGTAATCTTCGGATTGCGGCGGATGGTGTGAATAAAATGATTGCCGCCCTCGCCGTACATATCGCCGTCGCCGCTTTCGGCAATTACGGTCAGCAGCGGATTGGAAACTTGAATCGCAAAGGCCGGCGATAACGCCCTGCCATGCAGCCCATTGAAGACATTACAGCGGAGATAATGCGGAATTTTTGCGGCCTGGCCGATACCGGAAACCATCACCAGATGTTCGGGGGCGATCTCCAGTTCCGCCAGTGTCTGTTTGAGCACCTTGAGGATTAAATAATCCCCGCACCCCGGACACCAGGCAATGTCAATATCGCCCATATCATAAATCTTCGTGTCCATAGCAGATATCCAATCTCTTATTCAACTTGCGCGTACGAACGGGCCAATCAAACCGTTTTGGCTGACTGTTTGCCCTTGTATTTAATCAGATGGACGCAATTGCCCCGCTGATTGTATTCAATGACATCCATATAAGCCCGTATCAGAAGCACGCCCCGCCCTTCGGTTTTGTAGAGATTCTCACCCAACCGGGGGTCGGGCAGCGCATCGGGATTAAAGCCGCTTCCCTGATCGGCTATGGAAATATCAAACTTTTCCGGCGTAATCAGCACCTCAATGGTCACGGTCTTTGTCGGATCTGAGTTGTTTCCATGCCGGACGGCATTGGTCAGCGCCTCTTCCAGCGACAAATGAATGCCGAAGATTTCCTCTTCGGCAAATCCGCGTTCCTTGACTTGATCCAAAAGCTGCCTGCACACCCGCCCAACCGCTTCGATCGTGCTCGGGAGTACCATGGATTGCGTATAGACAACCTTGGTTCGCATCGTTTTGAAGAGCCTTTCAAATAACGTGGTTCATTATATGATTACTGCTTAAAAACCCTTAAACGCGGACTCTCTGTCGGCGTAAATCTCAAATACCTTATCCAGACGGGTAATCTTGAAAATTTCCAGAATTTTCCTATCGATACAACACAGTCCCAGTCGACCTTCGGCCTGAAACACCTTCCGATTGATGCGTATCAATAAACCCAACACAGAACTGGTCAAAAACTGCACATTTGAAAAATCAATCAATAAACGGATGCCATGGGCTTGCTCAATAAGAGGCATAAACGTCTTTTCCAGAGACTGGATTTGTTCTTCGTCAAGGATTTTCGCGTCGGTCGGCACCGCTACAGCGATACCATCAATATATTTTATGCTCAGATTTGGATTCATTCGATCCATTATGAGTCTCTCCTGTATTCCATAATAACCGCAGAATCGTATGCAAAACTACCCCGCCTGTCAAGCCGCAAGTGGTGAAAATAAAGCAGATGTCCTACTGAATTTCTAATAATACTACATCCATTTTAATATAATAATCATCAAAAATAAGTATAAACGTATTGTTTAAAATAGGATATGAAATTTTTGAAATTTTTTTTGAAATTATAGTATCTCTGGATTTACAGAGTCATTTAATCGTAAATTCTTCTTTTTCGACAAAATTTCTCTTGCAACTCTTGAACTTTTTATTGATAATCATGCTATACAGAGGCATGAATAACAGAATCCGGTATTTATTTAACGTCTTTCCGGAGGCTCTGTTTGTGAATCAAAAAAAATAACTGTATTTGAAACCTTATATCTTTACTATATTCAGGAGGTTTAATTATGAAAATCAGCAGATCAACCGGTTATGCTCTTGTGGCTGTCGGCTACATTGCATTGAATTACAAAGAAGGCGCTGTTCTTGCAGCTCGGATTTCCAAAGAATACGGCATTCCGCTGGAATACCTGCTCAAAATTCTCCAGCAGTTGGTTCGCGCCAATGTGCTTCGCAGCAAGCGCGGACCTCGCGGCGGCTTTTTCCTGGCTCGCCCGGCGGAAAGCATTACACTACTGGAAATCATTGAAGCGGTTGACGGCCCACTGCACAGCCATCTGCATCTTGCAGAACAGACCAGCAATGCTCCTTTCAGCATGAAGATGGAAGAAATCTGCCGCAAGGCAACCGATGAAGTCCGCGTCATTTATGAAAAAGCTAAATTGAGCAAGATGCTCGGCTTGGAATAAATCGGCGACATTCGGCATCAATACAAGCAAACCTGCGGGCTGGACGAAGTGACTCCTTTGTCCACCCGCATTTTTTTTGGAGAATCAGGACTATGGAATTAAAAGCATTTCAGCAATTTATTAATGAAAAATACGGAAAACGCGACCGGGAACGCGGAACCTCGGCAACCTTTATGTGGTTTATCGAGGAAGTCGGCGAGCTGGCAACCGCGCTGGCTGGCGACGACCATGCCAATAAGGAAGAAGAATTCGCCGACGTGCTGGCATGGATGTGTACCCTGGCCAATATCAACAATGTGGATATAGAAAAGGCCATCGAAAAGTACACGCTGCGCGGTGTGGAAGGGTTTAAGTAGTAAAGAAGAGACATCACTTATTTAAAGATACTCTGACAGTTCTCCGATTTTGTGTCTGCAAAGCCGATAATACATAGTCACAATTGACTCATAAGCTCAGCCGTATTCATCTACAAAAACTATCGGTTTCTGTTTTTCTCACGCAAGGAAACACGGCCGCACGTACATCTCAATTTATCATATAAACTTACAACAGAATGATATTTGCACCCTACGCGGTTGGCAGATACAGCGACGGCGGATGTGGCCGCCTGATCGGATCGTCAACACCACATCGACGGCCTTGATCCTGACCAGCCCTTCGAACACCCCCCTCGGCTCAAACGCCTCGTCGTGGAAGAAGTCGTGTAGTGTCGGACAATATGAGCAATAACGGCTTTGATGCGATCCGCTTGACGTTTGTCACGTAGGCGGCAATGAAGTGCTTCTAATTCCGCTATTATTTTGGCAACGCATAATCTCGCATAGACAATAATTATCGGACACAACCGCTTTCTAATTGAAAAACAGGATTTTTCAATCGGGAGCAGTATAATATAAAAAAAAGTAGCCGGGTTCAAGGCGTTCATTCACGTCCCAAACCCGGCTTGGAGGAGGAGGAAAGAGTTTATGGTCTCACGGGATTGCCCCGTGTTACTTTTGAGTCGGGCATGTCTCAGAATGATCCATTGGCCCGACTGGAGGAGGAGGAAAGAGCTCACTGGTTTTATCGGCCTAATACACCCACCACTTAAACCGAAAAACCTTTTTTATTATCACACGACCCACGTCGTGATGATTTTATCGTTGGGTCTGAAACCTCGAAAGGTCGCAAACCCAACTTGGAGGAGGAGGAAAGAGCTTATAGTCTCACGGGATTACCCCGTGCTGCTTTTGAGTCGGGCTGGTGTCAGAATGATCCATTGGCCCGACTGGAGGAGGAGGAAAGAGTTTATATGGCCCCGAAGGGCCTGCTTTTCATCACCCGGTCTTCTCACCACCCGGTAACTCTTCATCACCCGAAAAATTTGTCCTCAGATTTCCTCGATAGCGTACAATTCAGTAATGGCTTCGACCTTTTCCAATCCAAGTACCGAACAAACGATTTCCCGAAAATGATCATCCGGGCAATCTTCGGTAATTACCGCCGAAACTCCAAGGCTTCGGGCAGCAATTTCCTGGGCTGGATTGTTGGCCTCGATGACTGCGATAGTGGGCATATCCGGACGAATCCCGCGGAGATTCCGCAGAAACGTCCCTTCACCCATATCGGCCAGGCGCCAATGACTGATTACGCTATCATACTGTTCAATTTTAAAAGAGCTTGCCGCTTCTTTGCCGGCTTGCAGGTTAATCAGGCGAATCGGTAATTCTCGTAAGGCTTCAGCCTTATTCTGCAAACCTACTGCTAATACTTTCGCTTTTGCAACGATATACACAACACCCTCAAACCGAAACCAAATCTTGCTTACTGTTACACCTTTCTTATATGGCAACTGGTGTGCCAGACTTTTTTTATTTCCATTTATTTTTTAAGTACCGATAAAGTATAGGTTTACAGCATTGGCATGCAGATTTTCACCATTTTGGCTAAAATATCCAAAATGGCCCTTCCCAATTTTCCAAAGAACGATATCCACCATTTAAATAATAACTTATATTCGACGTACCGTTTTGACATTCTGTACCAAAATAGCATTTATGGGATTTTCACAGATTATTTGACCTTCGCTTCAACAGAGGCTATACTTTATAGACCGATAATCGAACGCTCTAAATTTAAAATTCTAAATCCTAAAAAGCGTCGAATAGCTAATTTGGGATAAGTAGAAACGATAAAAATGAAATTACTCGCAAGGACGCAAAAAAAGGCATGGTCTTTTCGGCCGCCCGCTATACAGTTGAAGCCGCTGGCCGAGAAGCTGAACATTACCCCCATTTTGGCGCAGCTTTTAATCAATCGCCAAGTTGAGACCGAGTCGGCTATGCGGTCGTTTCTCTCGCCCAAATTAACCGACCTAATCGCTCCTGAAATCATGCCCGGAATAGAACAGGCCGCCCATCGCATCCGCAAGGCTATCGCCGATGGTGAAAAAATCGCGATTTACGGCGATTATGATGTGGACGGCATTACCAGTGTCGCAATCCTGTGGCATCTGCTGAAAATGCTCAATGTCGAGGTTGAGTATTATATCCCACACCGGATTGACGAAGGATATGGTCTGAATACTGAGGCGATTACGCAACTTGCTGAATCGGGCGTCAAACTGCTGATTACCGTCGATTGCGGTATTACCGCATTTGATGAAATAAGACTGGCTACGGAGCTGGGGATGGAGGTCATTGTTACCGACCACCACAGGATTGCCGATTGCCTGCCGCCTGCATCGGTTGTTGCCCATCCGATGCTCGACCCCGCTTATGGCAACCCCAACGCATCGGGGGCACTGGTCGCATTCAAATTGGCGTGGGCAATTTGCAATCAGGTACGAGGTTCCGGGCCGATCAATCAGCCGCTGCGGGATTATTTGCTCAACGCAACAACACTGGCGGCGATGGGAACGATTGCCGATGTTGTCGATCTGCGAGGTGAAAACCGAATTATCGCAGGCTATGGACTCCGCGCTGTCAGTGAGCCGAAGATTCCGGGGCTTAAAGCGCTGCTGGAATCGGCTCAACTGGAAAACGCGGCTCCAAACAGCTATGATGTGGCATTCAAGCTGGCGCCGATGCTGAATGCCGCCGGGCGAATGGGGCATGCGCGTCTGGCCGTCGAATTGCTGACTACCGACAATGCCCTGCGGGCGTACCAGATCGCACAATATCTGAAAGACCAAAATCGCCAGCGGCAAAAATGCCAGCGTGATATTTTTCAGCAGGCTAAACAACGCATCATTCAAGACAACCTGCATCATCCCGACCGAAAGACCATCGTTCTGGCGGATGCGGCATGGCATTCCGGCGTGATCGGTATCGTCGCTTCGCGGATTATCGACGAGTTTTCACGTCCAACGATTATGATCACCATCAATAACGGCAAGGCTCAGGGGTCGGGCCGTTCCATTGAAGGGTTTAACCTTTACAATGGATTGGCCGCCTGCGCGGAGCACCTCCTCAGTTTCGGCGGACATGAAATGGCGGCGGGACTGCGGATTGAAACCGAAAAAATTCAAGGCTTTGCCAATGCATTTGAAGAGTATGCACGCAATCAGGAACCGACGGGATTAGCTCAGGGCGCAATTGAGATTGACGTGGAAGTCAGTCTCGGCCAGCTTACCGAGCGAGTCATGCGGGAATTGAAATTGCTGGAGCCGTTTGGCCAAGGCAATCCGCGGCCGGTTTTTGCCACCTGCGGCGTACGGCGAATCGCCCAGCCCAGACGAGTCGGAGCCAAGAACGAACATCTTCAGATTGCCGTTACCGACGGCAAAGATTCCGTTCGCTGTATCGGGTTCGATATGGGACACCTTGAAAAGAAAATCATCGAAGCCGACAGTTTCGATATCGTCTATGAACCGCAATATAATACGTATAACGGCAATACAACTTTACAGCTTGTCCTGACCGATATTCGGTTCGAGTAAACATCTCCGCTATATGCCAACCCTTACCCACATCACCTGGAAAACCGTGGTTCGCACGATGCGGACGACATTCGCCACATCGCTTGGCTCCAAGACCTGCGCGACCAGCGTTATTGTTACCGTTACCTGTTCCGATGGTTCGGTCGGAATTGGCGAAGTCCCTACCAGCTTTGTCGTCCCGCATGAAACCGTCGCGGCAATCGGCGGCGTTCTGAGCGAAACAAAACCATTTCTCTGCGGTAAGGATATTCATCACTGGTCGAACCTGATCAATACGCTGCGAGTGCAGTACTCAACTTTCCACATGACCGTTTCCGGTCTTGAGACGGCGTTATTTCGGGCGTGGCTGAATTCACAGGGAAAATCCGAGTCGGCATTCTGGGGCGGCAAAACAAAAACCGTCGAAACGGATATCACGATCCCCTTTGTGCCGGAGGTGCAAACACTCGAGCCGTGGATTCAACAAGCAATCCGCACAGGATTCATCACTTACAAAATCAAAGTCGGCGGCAAGGTAAACACCGATTTCAATTTTATCCTCGCCATACACAGCTATCTAATCGAGTCAGGTAATTCTTTTGTGATGCGGCTTGACGGCAATCAGGGTTTTACAGCAGACAGCGCCATGCGGCTCCTGGATCGACTCCATCGCCGCGGCATCGTCGTTGAACTTTTTGAACAGCCGCTCAAACGAAATGACTATGAAGGTCTTAAAATATTAACCAAAACCGCACCGGTGCCGATTATCGCCGACGAAACAGTTTTCTGCGCTGACGACTGTAAACGGGTTATCGACGACCGCCTCGCCCATGGCGTAAATATCAAAATCGCCAAAAGCGGCATCACGGAATCCCGCAGAATCCTAAATCTGGCAAAACAAGCAAAGCTGAAACTGATGATCGGGTGTATGACCGAAACGATGGTGGGACTTTCGGCAGCGATTCATCTCGCCGCGGGGACGGGAGCCTTTGACTATATTGACCTGGACTCCATCCATTTTCTGCATCACCACAAAATTTACGATAATATCACTATTGACGGACGCTTCTATCGCTTTGGAAAACAACGATGACCACAATGCCAATTTATATTCTGCTTGTCCTGCTGATCATCGAAGCAGCGATACTGATATTAGCCAATAAACCTGTCGGCAAAAAAATCTTTAAGTTTCTGCCGTCGATGTTCTGGATTTATTTTCTGCCGATGCTGGCTACAACCCTGGGCGTATTGCCAGAAAAAAGCTTAGTCTATGAACTCATCGGCAAATGGGTTTTGCCCGCGTCGCTCGTATTACTGCTGATGTCGGCGGATATTCGCAGCATCCTGCGTCTGGGGCCAACAGCGCTGGCTGTGATGGCCGCCAGTGTTTTCGGCGTGATGATCGGCGCAGTAACCGTATTCATACTATTTCATTCGTCCCTGCCCGACGAGGCATGGAAAGGTATCGGTTCGCTATCTGCCTCGTGGATCGGAGGCTCGGCCAATATGCTGGCCGTTGGCAAAGCGGTGGAAATTCCTGAACGATTGCTGTCTTCCATAATTGTCGTCGATACGATTATCCCGTATTGCTGGATGGGGCTGCTGATTGCACTGTCCGTCCATCAGCAAAAGTTCGACCGCTGGAATCATTCCAATACACGGCTGATCGACGAGCTGGCCGGCCGCGCGAAAACAAATTCATCCGCGGGCAAAAGTTCGCTTTCCATCAGCGGCATCCTTGCGATTGCGGTTATCGCCATCGGCGGAGCATTTGCAGCCGTTGCCGCAAGCGGCTATCTGCCGACGGCAAAAAATATTATCAGCATCTCGGCATGGGCGGTGATTGCCGCAACACTCATCGGCATTGTATTGTCATTTACACATGCCCGGCGGCTTGAATCCTGCGGCTCCAACACCATTGGTTACGCGTTATTGTATCTGGTATTGGCTTCAATTGGGGCAAAAACCAGCCTGCGGCAGATTGACTCGGTACCTGTTTTGCTGGCCGCCGGCGCGATATGGATTTCCATTCATGGAATATGCCTTATTCTTGCGGCACGTCTGCTCCGGGCACCGATGGCCCTGCTCGCCGCCGCCAGTCAGGCCAGTATCGGAGGCCCCGCCTCGGCTCCGGTGGTCGCGGGTGTGTATCATCCGGAATTGGCGCCGGTCGGATTGCTTCTGGCGGTTCTCGGCAATATTACAGGTACATTTCTCGGCCTGATTGTCGCTCAATTATGCAAACTAATCTATCATTGATGCCCTGCAATCATCTTCTCTGAACAGCCAGGTCTTATAAGAAGTCAGGCATTCCTCATGCCGTTTTCATTTACAAAATACTGCAATATATAGTCAAGCAATTCAAGCTAAGTACCGATAAAAAATATGAACCGTTTAAGGAAAACTGGCTTTGACATCCAAAATGCTAATATTTGTAATAGAAGTAATTGCCGGTATTAGTGCGGTGGGAATGACTACTGTATTTGTCATTCAAAAGCTGAACCAGCAGGGCGAAGTAACAGGAATCCTCTATGTACTCGAGGACTCTTCGGCGGTCGTAGATGGTCAAATCGTTTACAACGGGGATACAATCCATGGGGCAAAAGTGATTCAAATAGAGAAATTCTCCGTCGAATTTGAGAAAGATGGAATTCGATGGAAGCAGACCATACGCGAAAAACCCCACCCTGCATGGGAAGACCCTCAATAAAACAGGCGATCCTGTATAGGTATCAAGATAACCCAACACGACGAAGTGCTGACACTAAAGGACCGCTAAAAAGATAGCAGTACACCGAATCCGCCAAACGAAAATTTAGTCGTCCGGGGTATCCATGTCCACAGGCTTATAGCCCGGCTGCTTGGAACGCTCGACTTCCTCATGGAATCCATTGACGATGGCATCCTGAATTCGCTTTCGGCAACTGGCATTGATGGGGTGGGCAATGTCGGCGTGAAGTTTCATCCGCCCATCCATATCCTGCTTGGCGCGATTTTCAGGTAATTTGCCTCCACAATGATTGCAAAATTTCGCCCTGAGATGATTTTTTCCGCCACACTTGCTGCAATGATCACTCATTTTGCGGGATGGCATAGCCACAAACAAACCACCTGTGCCTTCGATAACCTTGATGTCGCGGACAACGAACTCATTGTCCAGCGTCATTGAGCAAAAGGCCTTCAATCGGTCGTCCTGATTGGCTACCAGTTTGACTCTGACTTCGCTGATTTCCATTGATCTGCCTCACAAAAACTTACCATCTATTGTTGTGAACAACTCTGCTAACGCAGTTGAAGTCTATTCTCAGTACATCGCGACAGTGTTCTATAGCATCAATAGCAGCATCATCATTGTTTTCAAGCAGGCAGAACATTGCACTTCCACTGCCGCTGAGACAAACATCCTTGCCAATCAACTTTGCAGCCGCGTTTTTGATGGCCGCAAGCTCAGGATGTAATCGGAAACAGCTTTCCTCAAGCATATTTGCGCATATTCTCGCTGCGAAATCAACTCTATTTTTTTCACAATGTGCATTTATTTCATCCGCCAAAGCCCGGTACCGCTTGGGCTGATGGCTGTAATTCTCATAAACCTTTTTAGTTGAGGTGTTTACACTTGGCACTATCAACAACGCCGAAAATGGGTATAAAGCGGGGATGGGATGGATTTTTTCTCCCCTACCGGTGCAAAACGCCAAAGGTCCATCGAGGAAGAAATTCACATCGCTGCCGATGGAGGCGGCAATATTATGCAAATCCCGCATAGAAAAGTCCAGTTTTGCAAAGCGATTTAGCCCCATCAGAGTCGCGGCGGCATCGGAACTGCCGCTGCCCAACCCCGTGCCGGCGGGAATATTTTTGGTCAGGGTGATCTTGACTGATAGCTCTTTATCCGCAGTATCCAGCAGCCGTTTGGCCGCTTTCCAAACCAGATTATCCGCTCCATCGGGAACCCAAAACGGACCTTCACAGACTAATTCGATGCCCGGCTTTGTTCCCCATGCAAAATCAAGCTGATCGCAGTAGTCGATTTTGGCCATAATCGACTCCAGGTCGTGGTAGCCATCCGGCCGTTTGCCGACGATCAACAGGGTTAAATTGATCTTGGCCGGGGCTAAAACACGCAATCCAGCCGCGGTTGCCTGAAATTGTTCGGTCATTTCATTCGTCATTTTGGTTCTTTCCTGTCATTGACTTTGTCCGCTATACTATATATGATTGACGAAAATAGTGAACCATAAAATCCACTTTCAGGAGATTTGATGCAAACGACAACAGAGAAGGTAACATGGTGGCATATTCATCGGCGGCTATATAACTGGGTCATTCATTTTGCCAATACGCCGCATGGCGAAAGGGCTTTATTTCTGCTGAGTTTCGCTGAGTCGAGCTGTTTTCCCGTGCCGCCGGATGTATTGCTGGGGCCGCTGTCGCTGGGAGCTCCAAAAAAGTGGGTTCGATTCGCAACGATCTGTTCTATCGCGTCGGTTCTGGGCGGGACGCTGGGGTATGTCATCGGAATATTCCTGTGGTTCCTGGTGGGCAATTTCTTTCATAATTATGTGCCGGGTTTTTCGTGGGATAAAGTTATTCTCAAGGACGGCAAAGAAATAAAATGCGTCGTCGCAGTTGACAGCGTAGCCACCGAGGGATTTTTGGTCAATGTTAAAGCAAAATTGAATTATCCGATTACAGTGGTTACGGATACCAAGGAAGAATTGGTTTTCAATCAGGCCGACGTAAACGATGTACAGATTCACACGTTTTCAATCGTGGGCAGTCAGTATCAGGAATACGGCTGGCAGATCGTCGCGTTTGCGGGATTTACGCCGTTCCCTTACAAGGTCGTTACGATTACCTCCGGGATTTTCAAGATCAACTTTCTTGTTTTTGTGATTGCTTCAGTTCTAAGCCGGTCGGCACGATTTTATATGGTCGCCGGGCTGTTCGGATGGAAAGGCGAGACGGTCAGGCCGTTTATTGAGAAATACTTTAACTGGCTGACATTGCTCTTTACGCTGCTTTTGCTCGGCGGCTTTTATCTGCTGAAATTCATTTAACAAAAAAGGTGTTTTATGGATGACAAACAAAAACAAATCCTGCTGCGGACAGCCAGGCAGACGGTTGAGGCTGCGGTCAGCCGAAAGCCAGTTCCTATGGCGCCGAAAACGGATGACCCGGCATTGCTGGCACATCAGGGGTGCTTTGTAACGCTGAAAAAACACGAAGACCTGCGCGGCTGTATTGGGAATTTTGTGGGCGATAAGCCGCTGATTGAGATGGTGCGCGAGATGGCGGTCGCCTCGGCGCGGAACGACCCGCGATTTACGAATCACCCGATTCGACCGGCGGAACTGCCCGCGATGGATATTGAGATTTCCGTGCTGTCGCCGATGGAAAAGACGGATGACCCGATGAGCCTGGAACTCGGCAAGCACGGCATCTACATCACGGACGGCTACCATAGCGGATGCTTTCTGCCGCAGGTGGCGACGGAAACCGGCTGGGATAAGAAACAATTTCTCAACTATTGCTGCACACACAAAGCAGGCCTGCCAGAGTATGCGTGGGAAGACCCAAAGGTCGAGGTGTATCTATTCACGGCGGATGTGTTTGGGGCAATGTGGGGAGAGATTGAATAACCTTATAAACAGAGTCTATCGTACAAAACTGGAGACTACCTACATGAAATTATTTCCTATCATTTTGGCTATATTATTATTTTTATGTGGCTGTGATAAATTCTTTACGATAGATGCTTTGGTTGTTGATAATAGTACAAACCAACCCATAATTGGAGCAAAAGCAACTCTTGTGCTTGACAAGGGAGTAGAAGAACCGGACAATATTAAGGAATCGCACTTGGATGGTCGAATCAAAATGTTTATGAATGAGCCTCAAGAGGCATGGGCTACTCTGACAATCGAAAAAGATGGCTATAATAAATGGTCCACGCAATTTCGCGGCGCACCCTGTGCTGAATTTGTCATACGACTCATAGCTGAAAAACGTAAATAAATTTATAGTTTTGTAGAGCAGACCATGCTCTCGTAGGTTTTTTATTTTTGCTTTGTCATTTTTCTCTTTGCTTTTTAATTTTTGAATTTGTTTCGAATTTCATGCTTCGGATTTAGGATTTTCTTGCAATGATTTCTTTATTTCGACTCTTGTTGGGCGTATTGATCATCTGGTCGGTCTGCCGGTTTTTTTATATGCTGGGCAAAAAAAGCACATCAAACCCAAAAAGGCCTGTCGAAGAAAACAAAAGAAAAAAAGTCGATTCCTCCGTGGTCGATAAAGAACCCTCCGACAAGGCGGATTCTACCCACGCGGAATAATTTTTAAGACACCGTCTTATTCGGGTTCTCCGCCTGCTTGGGCAAAGGAACAGACCGGCGATGGATCAGAATCTCATGTATCAGACTGTAACCTACGGCCAGAAGTGTCGGGCCGAGAAAAACGCCGATTAAACCAAAGGTCGCAATTCCCCCGAGTATGCCGATTAACATCACAATGAACGGCAGTTTGGAACCCTGGCTGATGATATACGGCTTTACCACGTTATCGATACTGCTGATCATCAGCATACCATAGATCACCATGAAAATACCCCAGCCTGTCTGTCCGGATGAAAAAAGCCAGACCGAAGCGCCGCCCCAGACAATCATCGGCCCAACGGGAACAAAACTCATGAAAAAAGTAAACATGGCCAACAGTACCGGATTGGGCACCCCTGCGATACCAAATCCTATTCCTGCGGCAACGCCCTGAACCAATGCAGTGCCGATCAGGCCGTATACGACACTTTGTACCGTTGTTTTGACTGCGTCCATCAGATGCAGGGCAAAGTCACCGCTAATTTGCTTGACCCCGGCCTTCAGGTCTGCCACGATTCCCTCGCCGTCACGGTATAGAAAAAACGCGATCATCACGCTCAGTGCAAGTTGTAAAATACCCTGCGCAAGAGCGAGACTATGCTGCAACGACCATAATCCGACCTGCTCGAGCCAGGGTTTTACCCAGTTCATCACAGGAACGGCACTGGCTTCCAGCTTAGACCAGGACTCATTGATCCTTGTACCGACCAAGGGTATCTTTTCGACCCACGCCGGAGGCGGCGGAAAACTCATTTCGCGATGGGTTTTGATCCATTCCATCGCGGATTGAATGCTATCGGTAAATGTCAAACCGACGACAAAAAACGGCACAAAAATCACCAGCAGCAGCATCACGGTCATCAGCCCTGCGGCAAGATTACGCCTCCCTCGCAGCCATTTGAGCAACAGTTCATAAAGAGGCCATGTGGCAAAGCATAAAATGGCCGCCCAAAGAATGGCCAGCACAAAAGGCTGCAATACAAACCAGCACCCGATAACAATCGCACCGATCAGAGCCAGTCCTGCAATCTGTTCAATTTTTTGCTGTTGTTTGACTATTTGCATACGCCGATCCTCAATTCATACAAACATCTATTGCTCAGGCAACTGTGGAACTTTTGAAAAGCCCATGATTCCTGATATTTTTTTGGCCTTTCAGGTCGATTAAGGCAATGTTCAAATTGTCATTATTGCTGGCCGATAAACTCCGGCACGATTTCTCTGAGGGTTTCAATAATCTGTTTGCGGTCCTGAGTGTGAGCCACCGTCAGCAGTTTTTCAATCGCTTCGCGGAGTACCTGGCGATCTTTGGGAATATTTTTCCAGACGGCAATCTTGGGATGCTTGGTCGGCAGCATATTTTCGCCGACAATGGATAGTTCCTCAAACAACTTTTCGCCCGGGCGCAAGCCGCTGAATTGAATCTCGATATCTTCCCCCGGCCGAAAACCGCTCAGGGTAATCAGTTCCCTCGCCAGATCGACAATCTTGACCGGCTCACCCATATCAAGGACGAATATCTCGCCGCCTTCGCCCATTGCCGCGGCCTGCAAAACAAGCTGGCTGGCCTCCGGGATCGTCATAAAGTACCGCCGCATTTCAGGATGCGTTACCGTGACCGGCCCGCCAGCGGAAATCTGCTGCTTGAAAATCGGCACAACCGAACCATTGGAACCGAGGACATTGCCGAATCGCACCGTCACAAAATGCGTCTTGCTGGTTTTATTGAGGTCCTGAATATACATCTCGGCCACACGTTTGGATGAACCCATAATACTGGTTGGGTTGACGGCCTTATCTGTCGAGATCATCACGAAGCACTCGGCCCCAAAGGCATCCGAGGCATTTGCTATCGTGCGCGTCCCATTGATATTATTTTTAATCGCCTCGCCCGGGTTTTGCTCCATCAGCGGAACATGTTTATGGGCCGCGGCGTGAATAACGACCTGCGGATGGTATTGGCCAAAAAGCTGCTCGACACGGACCTTGTCGGTAATGTCCGCAATAACAGAAACAAGCGATACCGCAGGAAAGGCCTGCCTTAGTTCTCTTTCAATGAAAAACAGCGGATTTTCCGCCTGCTCCAGCAACAGCAATTGTTTGGGGGCAAATGTACAAACCTGTCGGCACATTTCCGAACCAATCGAACCGCCGGCGCCGGTAACCAATATCACCTTGTTGGTCAGGAAATTCTGAATCTGCTGCATATCCAGATTCACGACTTCACGACCCAGCAAGTCATTGATATCCACATCGCGCATCTGTGAAACGCGGAGTTTGCCGGATGCGATATCCGTCAGCGACGGCACGGTGCTGAAACGAATTTTCGTACCCTGACAGACCTGAACGACGTGTCTTAACTGCTGGCGATTGGCGCTGGGAATCGCGATGGCGATTTCGTCCACATCATTTTTTTTGCATATCTGAGGGAGTATGTCAACCGGCCCCAAGACGGGAATGCCATGAATTTCCGACTCCTGCTTGGCCGGATCATCATCCACAAAGCCGACCACTTCATACTGAGCGTCCTTGCGGCGCAGCATTTCGCGCAGCAAAGCTTCGCCGGCATTACCGGCGCCGACAATCAGGAATCGACGAGCCGTCCCGCGTTTCTCGGCAAAAAACTCCTCGTGATAAAGACGCACCACCATGCGCACCGCCGAAAGCAGCATTATCGTCGTAAACAAATCCAGCATAATAACGCCTTCGATCATTCGCTGGGTCTGTCGAAGCTGATTGATTTGGGTCTGGAGCGGCAAAAAGTTCTCATCATTTCTTGACATCTTTTGCAGCTGCACAACATCCTGACTGATTCGGCTGACTTCAATAATATCTTTCAATCCCGACAAGTTAGCCAGGTATCGCTTGATCTCCACAGTGTCCTGCTCGGTCAGCGCAACAGTCATGTCCTGCTCTAAGGTACGAATCTGTTGGCGCACATTTTTAATTGCCGATTCCGGAACAATCAGGTATCCGAAAATACCGTACCCGTACCACAGGACAATAATGATAATCGAACTAACCAATGAGGCTTTTGCGATATTAAGAAGATCGGACACCCCAACATATCGCCACCAGCCCCGGTATTGCTTGAAATAGGCAAAAACAAGAGATTTAATCGGCAGGATAAAAAGCAGCATGATCGGCAATGGATATATAATCCATCGACGAAGGAGCTGCATATTATTGGCAAACAAAAAAGCCAGCGACAGCGCAACAAAAAAAGTCAGCACATGAGCCAGAATAATCATCAGCTTGCGATAACGCAGCATACCTTTTGCGATCCCGTGATTTTCGCCGTTTTGCATGGTAGAGGTCTGTTCTTTCATCATCACTCATCAACAATCAAATAGAATAATAAAATCGTTCTACATAACAGGTATTAAAAAACGAGGGCGATGTTACATATCAGTTCTTGTCAATTGCACACTATGATTACCGTATCCCGCAATAGGCGCCAAATGAATCCAGACTTGGGGGATTGGCGTCTTGTCCACTTTTTTTCGCATTAACGCATAAATGATTGTCAGGCTGGAAAATGTATAGCTGATTACCATTGCGGCAATCAGCGCGGTAATACCCAGCATCAACACTCCGATTAAAACAGAGGCGATACGTTCCGACCAGGTATTTGGATCCGCCGGAGCATTGAGCAGGTAAAAAATACTTGGCTCGGCCCAGATGCGTTCCAATTTGCTCGGCCCATCCTGGGGCTGATAAATCCCAAGCCGAACCGAATGGTAAGTAACCCACAAAACCGAAAAGAGAAAACCGCGCATCACTAAGTAAAAGAAAGTACCCAGAAACGTCTCGACAACCAGGTAAAACAGCATCCAGATGGGCTTGCTCAGAACATAGCTGATGGATCTGCCGATGGCATCCAGACCGGTCGTACCTTCATATGCAATCGCCGGAAACATCAAGCCGGTTCCCGACAAGGACGCCGCCAGAAGCAGCGTAATCAAAAATCCGGCAAATATTAACGCCGGCAGCAGCAATGCCAGCGATAATTCGCCCACCCATGGAATAAAATTCACCGCCAATCCGCACAGCACCAAAAATGCGGCAAATGCCCCCATCAGCAATGCCGGGATCAAAGGAGCGGAAATCAAGCTCCATAGTTTATCACACACAAACTCCATCGCCTCAAAAATGCCCGGCTTTTCATTGTTGGCGAATTCCAGCGCCGCACAGCGACAGATCGCCCCGCCGACGGCACATGCAACAACAAATCCATAAATCAGGAAAATCACGCTATAGAGTGTATGATATTCCAGCGCCCACAACAGCGAACGAAAACAAAGCACAGCATTCAGCCAGATCAGGTAAATCACTCCTCCGGAACCAGCAGTCTGCTCCGGTGCGGCAGGCTTGGGAGCGTCAAATTTGAACAATGCTTTATAGAAAATAACCGTTGAATCCGTAATCCTATCGGTCCAGAAATGCCACATTGTCGAAAATACGCCCTGACCGCTGCATTTGCCTTGATTGGCTTCGATATACCATTTTGTATGCTCAGGATATTGCAGATAAGACGCCAGTTCCGTTCCCTGAATATAGGCGGCGGAATTACCTCCAAAGAGGCCTTTGGGTACCTTGCGGGAAGGACTAACCACAACCGAATGTGTACAACTGTCCAGCAGGATTCCCCCGGCGCAGATCAGCAAAACCGCCAAAAACGCCAGTAAAACCTTGGATGGACCGATGGCCAGCTTAAAAACAACGGCCAGCTTCGGCAACGCAAGCTCATCCCACATTTGCAAGAGGCTTTGCTCCTGCATCATTATAATTCCTCTCAAATATTATTCGACAAACGATAATTAGTATCGCCTATTTATTGATAAACGCAACTAAATTTTCTTTCGGTCAGATTCAAGAGAAACTGAACCCGATATACAGAAAATAGACACACAAACTCATGGACAGAAAACACAGAAGATATTACACCGCATTCCATATTGTGGACACGGCAATACTTTTTTGTTTTTATTTCTCTTGCGACAAAATTTATTTGAAATACCCCTTTACCTCGCTATAATAACCGCTCTGTTCTGTCGGATTTGCATTCGGCAGGTCGGGGCTGTCGTATAATGGGAGTACGCCGCGGTCGCATCGCGGAGATGAGAGTTCGATTCTCTCCAGCTCCAATCCAATTCGAACCTTTTCTGGCTTACCAAAGCAAATCCTGTATTTGACCATACATAATTCAATTATGCCAAAAGCCCGAACAATCTGTTGAATTCTTTGTGGAAAACTCGTGTATAAGTAGCCCGTAACCGCATATTGAGAGACAAAAATAATTTTACCCATATTAACATTCTCAACAATAATAGTCGGATTAAATTCACTAACACATATTTGAGATTCGCACAGAAAACCATATCTCATTCTATTCAAACAACTTAAATAGCATCAAAAGAATTTACATAAATTAACATACGAACCAGTCCGTATATTTAATGAAAAATATCCATTTGCTGTAAAAAAAAATTTAACCGCCAAAAAAGGTGTTTATGTTTAGTGGATAACCTGATAATACCATTTTAATATAAGAATCTTAATAATCTCTATTTAAGGATTTATGTGAATTGCGAGACGATTCAGTAAGCTTCTATTAACCGTCGAAATGAGGCACAGGTTTTTTCAGGATTTGGCGACAGACAAACCGCCGAACAGACTGCGATTGTGCGGATACCGAGTTCGAGAATCGGACAAATATTGTCGAGAGTTATTCCTCCGATTGCCACTCTGGGAATCGGATTGTCTTGCAACATACCGACCGCTTGCCTTAGATAATCCAGCCCGACGACCGGCTCAGCAGATTTAGTTGCGGTCTCGTAAACAGACCCCAAGGCAATGTAATCGATGGGTTGATTCATCGCATCACTTAATTGATTTGCATTATGAGTACTAAGACCTATCAGAAACGGACGAACCTGAAGCTGCCGAGTCTGTTCCACAGTCAAATCGTTTTGGCCGAGATGAACACCTTCGGCTCCGGATAGAATGCCGATATCCGGCCGATCATTAATTATGCTAACTGCATTTCCATCTTTGCACAGTTTTACAAACTCTTCTGCGGCTGCATACATTTCTTTATCCGTTAATCCCTTGCATCGCAATTGGAGGCACTCTGCCCCGCCGTTGACGCAAGCCTTCACCAGATTGGGCAATGATTTTATATCCTGATCTGTTTTGATCGTAATCAGCACATAAAGACGCACTTTTTCAAATCGTGTTGCCCCGTATGCAACGATGGAAATGTCCTTTTCAAGCGTATAAACATCAAAACGAAGCCGTTCGAATGGGTCATAAAGACGGGGATCAAGACTTTGCCCAACTTCGGCCAAAACCCGCAGAGCTTCGGTCAGCCGTTTGGCGGCCGCCTGAACACAATCTTCCAGACTGGCACGTTTCATTTGACCTTCAACTCGAATTGCTTTGCCAATATCGCCCTGCGAATCCCGACAGCAAAGCAGATTATCCTGATCAAGAATGGCAATAGTTTGACATAAGGAATGGCGCACGGCCTTGAGACGTTTTGAAAGTCCATCATGGTTCAAAACAAAACGGCAATATTCTTCCATGACCCGAAGACCTTCCCGGGCACGGTTAAAATTAGCATCCAGTATGCGATAAACTGATTTTTCCATGGAATGTGATTATAGCTATCAGCATGCAATTGAACAGGCTTTTTTGCGCAAAAAAAAGGAGCCCAGTTTTAGGACCGGCTCCGCTCACCCTCTCCCGAAGCGATTCTTAGGAGAGACATAACCCTCTCGTCTCTGGATAAAGCCAGGATCGATATAATGTCTGATTTAAATAGCAATCAGTATGCCAAAATAAAAGAAATACACTTCTTAATTCTTTTGCCCGCCGTTATTCTCTTATTTTATAATTACTTAAGGCCATTTCTAACCCACTTCTATAAATACCTATTACTGGGAAATAAATGCAGGAATGTTGAAATATATCAACATCGAAAATAATGGGGCTTAGAAAAATTGGCGTTTTTATGGATTTTAATTTGGGTAATGCACGAAATATGGGAAATGTTGCCATTTCGCAACATCAAGTTGAAATCCTCAACATTTATTTGGTATTTTCCAAAAAAATTAAGAGGCATGTCCGAGCCAGCGATGGGCGCACCGGCTCGGACAGAGCCAAACGAGGTATGGAAATTCTTTTAGTTACCGCCTGACAATAAGACAGCAACTGTCATATTACATAATACAGTGTTGTTTTTCTACGATGCTGTATGTTTGACACTTTTATCCCCCAACATATTGGATATGTAAATGATAACAAATGAAGAAAGAAAGTCAAATACGGCACATACAACTGGGGCTAAATACCCAATTGCGCAATTTGCTTTGCTGCGGCTCGAATCGTCTCCGGGCTATCATATAAACCCGATTCGAGTTCCCGGCGTATTTGTGAAATATCGACGGTATCAGCAGGTGGATTACTCGATAACACTCTTTGAATGCTTAAGTTAAGAACTTGGTCGAGAGAGTCTGTCGTGGTCACGGAAACTTTATTCTGAGCCTTTGACTCATTCTGCTTTGCAAGCTCAGTTAGTCCGAGAATTTTAGGATTTATAGATTCAATATTCATACTTGCTTCCATTTTCAGCGCAACATACGGTTTACCACTCTTATTGTCGTGAAAAGGGAATGCAACTTAAGTTTTTTTTGAAAAAATATAATTTTATCTTTCGATACCCTATGAATGCAATTAGGCGTACATATTCAGTCCCGAATCACCGTACACCTGCTGGGGTTTAGCTTGAACTTCACCTTGGCCGGTTTCTGCATTTGGATTCAAACTGTTTTTCGCAACGTTGCCGCCGGAAGACTGATTTGAGGCCTGCCCTGTTGGATGGCGCTGATCAGCAAAATTAAAGTCTTGGGAAAATTGGTTATTTGGTGAATTTGGGTTATTTTGCATCGGAATCACCTCGATTCGACGTAACTGAATGCCGCTGTCTGCCATCGCCGAGGCAATTTGCGGGATCGCTTTTTCGATGTCTCTCTGAACAGCCGCATTCTCGACCTCAAGTACGCCGGAAACCTGTTCATCCTCCTGTCGGAATGTAATTCGGATTGTACCCAGCTCCGCCGGCGTGAGGGTCATACGTATTTGCTGGGATGAACCGGTGATGGTCGTCGGAATCTGCTGCAATATCTGGTCAACCGGCTTCATTGCTTCCTGCCGTCCAACCGAATCCGCATTTACAGTACGACTGCTTTCGGACAATTGCACGGTATTTTCAGCGACTTTCTGCTGCGATTGCTGGGATGTAATCACGGTTTGAAATGATTCGCCAGAGGCAATTTTATCCGGCAAGGTTGTTTTTTTATCTGTCTCACTTTTTTTCACCGCAAATTGTGTTGATTGCTCAGAAGAAAGCGAAGATGCAGCCAATGAAGATTTGACCTGCTTTACCTGGGGCTGAGATTGGGGTTCCGTTGCAGTCTGAGTTTGAGCCGGACTGTCGGTCTTACTGTAGGTCTGAGCCTGAGTCTGACCTTGAGCTTGTATCTGGGGCGCCGAAATTTTTGACGAAGATGTCACAGCAGGCTTGGCAGTATTGATATCGGCCTGATTCGCCTGATACTGTGCAACACGCGACTGAAAACCTGTATAAACTTCTTTTATTTCAATCGGCGAAACCGCAGCTTTTTGTTCCGCAGAAATCTGAGAAACCTGCTCCGATTTAACCTCTGACGTTATTTCCGCAATCGTTTTTTTCGCTATCGTCTGCGGAGAAGCAGTGTCTTCTTTAGAAACGGCTTTCACCGCCTGATCAATCTGTTTTTCTGCCTGTTGAGATGAATTTAGTGATTGCGTTACCGTAGTTTTTTGTTGCAACGGACTGTTTAAGGGCGTAGTAGTTGCTGCCGATTTCAGAGAAGCGGCTTGAAGTTTTATCGCGATATCCATCTGCGGTTCAGATTGGGGCAATAAAACCGATGACGCATACATAAGCTCAGCAGTCTCGTTCGTCTCGACATCTTTTGTTTTTGTCTCTTGTGTCGGCAGGTTTTTGATTTTTGGTTTTTGTTCCTGCCCGGACGACAAGGTTTCATCAGTATCCTGTTGAGTTTGAGACAATAACCGCTTTTTCAGTACTGAAGAGAAAGGGTTTCCCTTGCCAGTATCAGATACGTTGCATCCACTATCAAGCAACTGATCCTCTGTCTCAGCCTGAGACGTTTCGGCCGAACTTTGTTTTCTATATGTCTGTACCTGGAATAAATCACCCTGAGACTCGCCCGAGGTCTTGGCTGAAATCGGTGTATCTAAAACAGCAATATTGAATGACACCGGCATTAGTTATCTCCGTCAATTTTTTTCGTATTTAAAATCAATACCCAGATTATTTTTATAATTCCACGTATTATTTCAAATTGCAATTTCAATGCCATCACCAATGCAAATAATGCTAAATCAGTCGTATTCCATTATCATTAAGCAAGATACGGTTTTTAAAAAAATATTTTAACCCAACCCAACATCCCTTCATGGAAAATTTTTCCGTATAAAATGCAAACGACGTTTATTTGATGCCTTGAACGTCCCATAATATGATGATTAACCTTGTGGGACTGATAATAAAAAAATATTTAAAAAAGAATTTAAGTTTTTATTGGACTGTCCGATAAAAAAATTAAAGCCGTTAACGCACTCCTGCCGATTATTTCATAACGAGTTGTGATGTATGGAATAATGAAATCCCCTTGAGAACGTAAACAATGAAAATAGAGTCGATTCTGGTTGTGTCCAGACAACAAGAGATTCAGCAGATGGCCAGACATTTCACACAGCGGCTTTTTGCTGTCGATGAATTAAACGACCTGCCTGATTTACTTGATCGTTCCGAACCTGAGATACTTCTACTGGGTTCGGATATGTCTTTTGCGCAAATTCGTACCATTATGGAAACGCTGGCCAGTCGGAATTGGAAGACCCCCGTGATCGTCATCGGCAGCGCCTGTTCAGAT
>CAYTHV010000026.1:0-3700 GCA_964437685.1 uncultured Pirellulales bacterium | reverse complement strand
CGGTCGATTATCTTGTCCTGGGAGTAACACATTACATTCCTGACGCCGGGAATATTGAAAAGCTCGGTCAAATCCTGAAGCAGTCAGACGATATCCATACTCCCATATCCGAAAATCATCACTTCTTCACCGAAGACTGCCCGCCATCGGTTTCTATCGTCGGACGCAGTCAGGCGATGAACAAAACATTAAAAATGATTCGCTTAGTATCGCAAAGCTGCTGCAACCCGGTTTTGATTATCGGTGAAACCGGCACAGGCAAAGAATTGGCCGCCCAGGCGGTTCATACGCTGCGGCACGGAGCCAATACAAAATTTGTCGCCGTCAACTGTGCGGCTCTGACAGCCAACCTGCTGGAAAGCGAATTGTTCGGCCACGTCAAAGGCGCATTTACCGGAGCTGACCGCGAAAAAACAGGACTGCTTGAACTGGCTTCCAATGGTACAATCTTCCTCGATGAAATCAGCGAAATGCCGCTGGACTTACAGGCCAAGCTCCTGCGAGTCATTCAGGAAAAAACTTTCCGCAAGGTCGGCGGTATTCACGATGTGGAATGCAAAGCGACGATTATGGCAAGCAGTAATCGCAATCTATCCAATGAAGTCCGGCAAGCCAAATTTCGACAGGATTTATATTATCGCCTCGCTGTTTGCCCGATTACGCTATCTCCTCTGCGGGCGGAAAACCGCAAAGAAGACATCTTGTTGCTCGCTCAGTATTTCATTCAGCAATCCGCGATCTGCCCGGAAAAGAAAGGCAGAATCAAGGGACTGACCAAACTGGCCGCTGAAATGCTGCTGAAACACCCCTGGCCCGGCAATGTCCGCGAATTACGTAATGTAATTGAACGGGCCATTCTGCTGGAAGCCGGCGAACGCATCGGAACCGATAATCTGTTCTTTGAGCCGGAGTCCATTGACGTCGACGAACAGCCGTCCCCACAGGGCGGCCGTGCTGCCTCAATGCGGGATTTCTCGCTTGAAAAAGCTGAAAAAGAACTCGTCCGCCGGGCATTGGACGAAGCAGGCTGGCAAAAAACCCGCGCCGCTTCGCTACTTGGCATCACCCGCGCCACCCTCTACGCCAAAGTCCGGCAATACAACCTCGAACAACCCGCCGGTACTGTTGCCCAGTCGGCATAAACTTTCTTTCAATACTGGTTTTTCTGCAGCAATAGCCCCCCTTTCAGTCCGCACATACCTCAGTAATTCATACCTTTTTTCTTGACATTATCGGTCGTAACACTATAATAGATCAACACCTTGAAAACGAGACTGTGTTAAAGTAAATCGATTTCAAAATCGGAGGGTGTTATGAAACTTAAAAGTGCATTTTTGGCGGCAATTCTTACAGCGGTTCTTTGTATCAGCGTCAACTCCTGGGCTTACAGCGGCGGAGACGGATCGCTGGAAAGTCCTTATCAGATAGCCAACAAGGCCGACCTGCTGGAATTGGGAGCCGATATGGACAATTACGGTAGCTGTTTTATTCTTACCGCGGATATCGACCTAGCGGGCGAAACATTTACCACAGCTGTTATCAATAGTACAGCAGACATGCCGTTTACGGGCGTCTTTAACGGCAATGGTCATACAATAAGCAATCTGACTATTGAAGGCACCGGAAGTAGTGATGTTGGGTTATTTGGTTATTTGGCTTATCCCGGCCAGATTGCTAATTTGGGAGTGGTCAATGCCAATATCTCGGCAGACGACTATGTCGGCATACTGGCCGGGGAAAGCGATAGTGGCTTAATCATCTATTGCGGTGTGACAGGGTCTGTAGCCGGAGCAAACTATATCGGCGGACTGGTGGGACAAAACTATTTGGGCTACATCTTGCGCTGTTATTCAAAGGCCAATGTGAGCGGAACGGGTGACATTATCGGCGGACTGGCAGGCGAGAGTGATTCTGGAATTCCAAACATGATTGCCTGCTGCTATGCGACGGGACAGGTAACGGGAACCGGTTCATATGTTGGCGGATTGGCGGGATTTGCCTGGGCGGGCATGTTTTCCTGCTGCTTTTGGGATATACAGACTTCCGGACAAACCGGCAATTCCGGAGGAGGCAAAGGTCTCTCTACCGCCCAGATGAAAACCATGTCGATTTATCAAAATGCCGGCTGGGGGGAAGTGTCATGGTACATGAATAACGGCGTCGATTATCCCCGCCTGTGGTGGGAAAGCACCGGTTCAACTCCTATTCCTTCGGCGCCAGCAATTGGCCTGCCCGGAAGCGGCACAGCCATAGATCCTTATCGCGTTACTACAGCCCAGGAATTTGCATCGTTAAGCTGGTACCCGGGTATCCTCGATAAATATATCACGCTGACAGTCGATTTAAATTTAAACGGAATCGCAGTTTACCCGATAGGCGACCTTGGCGTATTTAACGGCGAGTTTGATGGAAATGGTCATACCCTCAGTAACATCGTGATCAATCAGCCCGGCAGCGAATATGTGGGCCCGTTTGCTTATGTCGCTCCCGGCGGACAAATCGGGAATCTGGGTGTCATTAATGCCAACATCCAGGGATACCGTTATGTCGGCGGTATCACAGGGCGTACCAACGGCGCCGCGATCAATTCCTGCTGGGTAACAGGATCGGTAAACGGAATCGAACGTGTCGGCGGGCTTGCAGGATATAGTGCAAATAGCGCAAATACCTCCTGCTATACGACAACTTCCGTCAGCGGTTCTGATAGTGTCGGCGGATTGATCGGGCAGGGGTCCGGCGGTACTATTACCCACTGTTATGCGACGGGTTCCGTGAACGGAAATGCTAATATTGGGGGATTGATAGGATATAACGGCAGTATGATCACATCCAGTTGTGCAACAGGTGCCGTAACCGCAACAGGTTGGGGAGTCGGCGGATTGGCAGGATTTAACTGGGCTGGTATTGAAAATTGCTATGCGACGGGACCTGTCAACGGAGATGGTAGCGTCGGCGGATTGATAGGATATAATGATTCTTCCATTTTTTACTGTTACTCAGCAGGTTCTGTGAATGGGAACATCTCTGTTGGAGGGCTGGTGGGAGGTGGTGGCGGCACATCGGATCGCTGTTTCTGGGATAAGGATACCAGCGGACAGCCCACCAGCGCCAGCGACGCGATAGGAAAGACGACAGCCCAGATGAAGACGCTTTCCACGTTTACCGATGCGTATTGGGATTTTGTAACGACCGACGGCGACCCGGCCGATTGGCGGATGCCGGCCAACAGTTCTCCTCAATTAGCCTGGCAGTCCGTTATACCGGGCGATATCGCCGGTTCGTATGGCGTCAATTATGTTGACTTTGCCGAACTATCAGCCCATTGGCAGCAGACCGGCTGCCCAACCGGGTGTGAAGATGCAGACATCAACGGCAATGGAACCGTTGATATGAATGATTTAATGCTTTTTGTCGAACACTGGCTGGAAGGGATTTAACTCCCCTGGTTGCAATCGGAACAGGTAACGGTTAAACCACTTCCAAACCTAAATCCGTCAGCATTCGCATGTCATCTTCAACCGCACGGCCGGCAGTGGTTAAATAATTACCGCTGATGATACTGGTACAGCCTGCGTAAAAAATCCAGCTTTGCATATCGCGCAGGTTCAGGACGCGCCCGCCGGCAACTTTCAAATTCGTCCGCGGCAGAATAAACCGGTACAAAGCAATCGTTCGTAAAATCTCAGCAGGTTTAAGCGTC
>CAYTHV010000025.1:16978-28707 GCA_964437685.1 uncultured Pirellulales bacterium | reverse complement strand
GTCTATGATGCCTTGGATGCTAATCTTCTTGTATTTATTATCTGCAGGCCAGAGGTATTCCTGGCTTGGGTGAGCCTTGGAAACGTTCGGTGACAGATTGGCGTTGTTATCCTGGCCGTCGGGTATGCCATCATGGTCGGAATCGCCATTGAAAGGATTGGTTCCTTCGTCAAGTTCTGTTCCATCCAATATACCATCTCCATCCGTATCTTCTGACAGAGGGTCCAGTTTCAGCTCTATCTCTGTGCCATCTTTAACACCGTCTCCATCGCTGTCGCCGTTTGCAGGATCGGTATTATGGACGGTACTTTCCATCCCATCGCCTAAACCATCATTGTCGGTATCGCCATTATTAGGATCGGTACCCAGACTGGCTTCCTGGCCGTCAAACATGAAGTCGCCGTCAGTATCCGGTGAGGTCAAGTTCGAATTGAGCGTTTTTTCATCCGCGTCATTGAGCCCGTCGCCATCAGTATCGGCACAGTTCGGGTCGGCCCCAAGAGCAAATTCCTGAGCATCGGAAAGTCCTTCGCCGTCCGTATCTTCAACGTTCGGATTGCTTCCATATGTGAGTTCAGTACCATCCGGCAGACCATCGTTGTCTGTATCGTAATTCTTAGGATCAGTTTTGGCTTGAACTTCGGCGAGGTCGCCTGCACCGTCGTTGTCGGTGTCCGGGTTCTGCGGATTGGAACCGAGCTGATTTTCCAGCGAATCGGTCAGGCCGTCAAGATCGGTATCCGTCAGCATTGGATCGCTTGTTACAGCGACAGTCTGTGCGCCGTTGGGGTCGGTAAAGGTGACGTTCCAGCCGGCGGTTTCAGCATCATTGAGCAAACCGTCGCCATCACGGTCTGGGTTATTGTCAACCACGATGACAGACGCGTTGGGGTCATTTTGTACCTGTCTGAATTTGTTGATGCGCATCCAGGCATAATCGCCTCCGCCTGTCTCTAAGACGAAGACATTCTTGTTCTTATCGACGACGACCTTATTGGGCCCTGCACCAAAAAGACCTTCTTCCTCGCCGTATCCACCCCATGAAGTAACCGCGATTCCCTGAGGATCGACCTTATGAATACGACCGTTGCCCGAATCGCAGATATAAATAAAACCATCCGAATCGATGGCAACACTGGACAGGTCTTTATATTCAAAATGCACTCCGTCTTTATAGTAATCCGGCAAAAAGCCCTGATATTGACCGTTTGGCGTAAACATTGCGATGCGGTCATCTCTGGATACCTCCATCCCGCCTATCGAAATATCACAAAGATACAACAGTCCATTCACCGGATTGTAGGCGATATCCGTCACACAGGCAAGCTTATCCATTTCTCCATTTGCGGCAAATTGACCCCATGTGCTGATATAGCTTTTATTGGAATCATAAACGTCAACCAGTGAGACAACGCCATTTTTCCATATCTCCGGATGATTGAAGTCGTAATGGTACCAATATGCGCTGCGGCCGACGTAAAAATTGCCGAGGCTGTCACGCTCAAGTGCAAGGGCAATCGGACCTTCAATTTCGTTTCGGGTCGCCCAGAAGCTGCCGATCTGAGAACCGTTGAGAAGCGATAGCGTCTGTATATTAGAACGAGAATCGCCACTGATATTCGGAGTCGTATCATACGGATGGCTTAGATAGAGAAGCTGATGCTCATTATCAATCAGCATATTTCTGGCTATTTTATTATTGATTGTCCATGTCGATAACAAATTAAGATCATTGTCAAATTTCCTGATATTGCCGGTAGAAGCGTCATAATTCGCCAGGGATTCATAGACAAAGCCGGCGTCATCGACCGCGATATCGGTGGATGTATTGGAACGCTCGCCGTCAAAGTATACGCGTTTGACAAATTCGACCGTCGTTTGCGGCATCTGCGATATCTCGACATCCATCGCTCCGTCGCCGTTGGTATCCTGCGACCTTGGATTAAGGCCACTGAAGTACTCCTGATAATCGCCGACGCCGTCGCCGTCGGTATCGGGAATTGTCGGATCAGAATAAACACGGGTCGTAAATGTCTTGCCGGCGTATTCAAATTGAATAATCCATCCGGCGATTTCGAGATGATCGGGAAGCCCATCATTATCAGTGTCGGCATTGTTGGGGTCGGTTCCGATTTGGATTTCAAACCAGTCGATCAGGACATCGCCGTCGGTATCGAAGTCTTTGGGATTTAGGCCATAATCGGTTTCAAATTTGTCATTGAGCCCATCGCTGTCCGTATCGTACAGCCACGGATGAGTTTTTGACGCTTCGCCCCAGTAGTTTGCGGGTTCTTCGCTGTTCAAAAGACCGTCGCCGTCGTTATCGAGTCGGCTGATTCCTTTCCAATTCACAAAGTCGGCCAGCGTTGCGGGCATCACATCCACATAGAGTGTAAAGCCGCCCAGTACGGTTTGTCCTTTTTCACGGCTCTCTTCATGATGCCATCCCCAGTCCCAAAAGACAAAACTATACCACGACCAGGCATACCACAGCTCCCAGACCGAGTTTAATTCCACATACACCGGGAAATTCGGCATCCCGATGCCCGGTTCGATCCATACGCCTGACTCATACTCGTAGGCATGCCAGCCCGCGGTTCTGTCATAGCTAAATTGCGGGGCGGTGATGGGAAGCATCATGGTATTATAAGGTGTTGAAACGGCCCGGGTGTAGGGATAACCGGTAACCGAAGAAGAACCGCCGGGTGCGTAAATCTTATAGTAAGGATAAATTTCGCTGTCTGAGATTACGCTGTAATAACCCGGGTCACCGGAAGCGGTTCCCTTCAGGCGGCTTCGATAGTCGATACGGTCGCCGACATCGGTGCCGTTGTTATCCTTGTCCGTAAAGGTTACATTCGGATCGCCGACGATATTCACATCCAGCGTCGGGACATAGTCTACATCGCTGATGCAGCTGACCAGCCAGGAAATGAAATCATCCGACCAGTCGCCGAATATATCCGACAATTCAGTTGCCAGAGCGATAAGCCATCCGACATAGGGAATTGCGCCAATCATAAACATCATACAGGAATAGTAGTATTGCAACGTAACCTGCAGTACCGCATTATTCAATGCGATAGCGCTCAGGTCGCTCATCTGGGATATGGCAATAATGCTGTAGGCGGCAAAACCAACATCGAGAAACATCGAAGCGGCATCGAGACCTTCAAACACATCGCTCATCCGGCTAAACCATTTCGAATTGTCGGTTACGTTATTGCATTGCTTGACCCAGATTTTGAATTTTTGGAGTTTTCCCAGCTTGGTCAGGTCTGCTGATCCTGCCGCCGCCGACCATCCCTTGGATTGAAGCAGCTTGAATGATTTATAGGCCTGCAGTGTAACTCGCGACATGCTCAGTAATTCAAAAGACGTCAGGCCATATCCGAGGATGTTCTGTGTGAGACCCTGAACCTGCTGGAAATCATCGCCAAAGTCTGCCTGTGGGATACCGGGACCCTGCAATGTCTGTTCGCCAGTATTCCAATAAAGCATCATTGCACTGAGCGAATAAGACGCCTGCTCATTGAGTCCCAAGCTTTGAATCTCGGCCATGACCTGTTCTGTCTCTAATGACTTTCGCGAAGCAGTGTTATACCAGTCCGTCCTTAAGGATTTGGTTGTCATCGTCGGCTGCGAGGTCATATCGACAGCAAACTGACCGGCGCCGGCGGAATTAAATTCCGACAAGTCAGCGATTGCGGTACGATCTTCAACCAGGGTCATCACGGGCAGATTAACATCGGCGGGCAGCGAATCAAGCACCTCCGGTATCCTTTGATTGGCAAGCGATACCATCGCTGCATCCCGATGTGCGAAAACCGCCAGATTCGTCTGAATATCAATACTATTGGCATCCAGAACCGTCGGCATATCCGCAAGATGATGATCTGAATTTCTTAGAAATTGGTACGCCGACAGAAGATTGGCCGCCATGGTCTGTTTGATGTCCGAACTATAGAACAGTCCCACATCGGTTCCTTCGCTCTGTTCGATAGTCATGCCGGTCAATGCAAAACTGTCATTGTACGTCGCCAGCAGAGTCTGTTCTCCGAGGACAGACGAATTGGGATCGTTATAACCAATGACTTTCCAGATCAGCCGGGCGTTTATTGTCAGATTCTGCGGCGTGACAGATGGATAAGGTATCCGGCCTGCAAACGCAACCGAATTACCGTGGTCGGCAATGGGCATCAGAGGCACAGAAATGGTATTGCCGTCAACAATGATGCCGTTAAAAAGGACTTCGGCCGCAGCCGGAGCCTGATTCACGGAAAGCTGCAATATGGGAAATACCGCCACATCTTCTCTGGAATTATCCCAGTCCTGAACAGAGCCTTCCCTGTCACTATCCGGCCAGTTCCAGAATTGACCGTATAATTTCAGGTATTCCGGATGGCCGGGTTTAAGCTGAATTGTGATAAAGGCAGGATCACCATTGGTGATGATATCAAAATGAAAGCTCTCATTGGGATCAGATTTGGCCGAAGGTGATAAATCGACAGCATCATTGACACCGTCACCGTCATTGTCATAATCCCAGGCATTCAAGATTCCGTCGCTGTCAATATCCAAAGATGAGACATCAGTGACTTCCAGATAATCAGGCAAGCCATCAAAATTGGAATCGGGCTCCATCGGGTCAAGGTCGTTGTTGATTTCCCACAAATCTTCGAGTTTATCAAAATCAGAATCTGTGTTATTTGGATCGGTGCCAATTACGGCTTCAACAGAATCCGGCAAACCATCCTGATCAGAGTCATTGGCATCCGTAGTGGCGGCCAAAAGATTTTCAACCAGCGGCTTAAAAAGAACACTGGTTCGCGGGGGATTGATGGAGGCCGGCTGTGCATAAAGCGTCTGAATAAAGATCGGCCAATCAGGCCCAAAAAACATAACCACCGCTAAAAATACAACCACGATACGTCGATATCTATTCATGGTTCTCTCTCCTCTCTACTCATAATACAAAGTGTCATAACAGAAACACGAGCTTAT
Source organism: uncultured Pirellulales bacterium (assembly GCA_964437685.1). Taxonomy (GTDB): domain Bacteria; phylum Planctomycetota; class Phycisphaerae; order Sedimentisphaerales; family Anaerohalosphaeraceae; genus Anaeroglomus. The sequence continues at coordinate 23,703 of CAYTHV010000025.1, read as the reverse complement.
GGAATTCACTTCTTCCAGTTGTTCTCAGATTATTGATATGCCCAAGTTTAAGATATCATAACACCAAAATTATAATTTAGCAAGTTTTTTTATCGGAACTTTTCAATTTTACCATAAAAATGGCCATGAATATCTCTTTCTCAAATCAAAAACATTACGAGCTCGTAACTACATTTAGGATAAAAACTTATCGATGTCTCTAAAAAAATGCTGCATCAGTTTTTGATGTTTTTATGCAATTTACAACCTTATGGAATCTAACCGGATGACCCAGAATTACACCATCACCAACATCGCCTCGCCGATCAAAACCTCCCTAATTCCGGTTTCGGAATCACAGCCGAATAGGTTCTATCGCTTTTATTCAGTTTGTGCTGTCGATTCCATGTCTTCGACATGCTCTTTAAGAGCTGGATTTTCCGCAAGATTATTCAGTATCTTGCTCCTTGATCTTTCATGTTCAGAAATATTAATCAAGTTGCTATTTTCACTTGCAACCTGAGGTGTCAGGAATATCAACAATTCTGTCTTTTCTTTCTCTTTAATTGTTCGTTTAAATAGCTCGCCAATCAGTGGGATATCACCTATCAACGGCACTTTCTCAATCGTGTCTGTTTCCTGATCCTGCATCAAGCCGCCGATGACAATGGTTTGATTATTCTTAACGGCAACCATACTTTCCGACGACCTCTTAGCAAAGACCGCCGCATCAACCGTTTCCGAGATCGGCACCGTCTCTGCGGTTGTTGTTGAAATCTCGGGCTTAACGGTCATAATAACAAGCCCATCGGGATTTATGCTCGGCGTTACTTCAAGAATGATCCCGATATCTTCATATTGAATCGTATTTATCGTCTGTCCTGTTTCAGTCGTACGCGTATCCGTAATAAAGGGCACTTCTTTACCTACGGTAATCTTTGCCGTCTGATTGTTACTTGTTAGGATGTAAGGCCGCGAAAGAACATTAAGTTTCCCTACTTTCTCTAACGCTCTTAAAGTAAGATCTAAATCTCCTTCGGTAACTTTGGTGACCATTCCGCCTGTCGGATTATCCGGCAGAAAATCCGTTTTAAACAGCGTTTGTCCGCCGCTGTCACGCATGTTCAGCACGGAAAACTCGGCTCCAAGGTCCAATGTGTTGCTGGTTGTGACTTCAGCAAGAAGCACCTTAATCAGAACCTGCGGCACAGGTTTATCCAGTTCATCGATCACTTTTTTAATTTTTTCATAGTTTTTAGGCGAGGTCATAACCAGCAATGAATTGGTGCTGTTATCTTCTTCAATGTACACCTCATCCGAAATGTCGCTCGAACTGGAACTGGATGAACTGCTTGTCGCTTGCTGTGCACCGGGAGGCGTAAAACCTCTATTAATCTGTCCCGAACTGCTTCCAGAAGAGCTTTGTTCATTTAACTGCTGCATTTCCTGAAACAGGTTATTCAGCACCTCTTTAAGATTGTCCGACTGGGCATTTTTTAATGTATAGACGAAAATGGTCCTTTCCTCATCCGGATTGGAATCCAGCTCTTTGATAACCTTGGAAACAACACCAAGCGTATCTGCAGGACCGCTGACAACGATCGTATTTGTCCTGTCATCTGCCGCGGCAACAACTTTGATACTTGAAGTACTTGCGCTATCCTGAGTTGAACTTTCCATCCCCGGCATCGGAGGGCCGCCGGCGCCAAATCTCCGCATGGAAGAAAATGGGTTGCTTGAGGTATTACTCGATTGACTCTTTTCCTGATCAAAGACATCATTGATTAATGTCGCTGTATTTTCAGCATCGGCATATACAAGATGAAATACTTTCACATCCGCATTGGCAGCCATCTGCGTATCCAATGCCTGTACAATTTGAACCAATTTTCTGACATTCGCCTTGGTATCTGTAATAATAAGGCTATTACTGGCCTCATTGGAAGACAATACCGCATACGAAGGCACCAATGAACTGATATCGTCCTTCAGTTTTTTCGCATTGGCATTATGAATTGGAATGATATGCGTTATCAGCTCATCGCTTGCAGTAATTTCTTCAGCCTCGCTGCCGGAAGTTACGGGAATATTCAGATGCTTGGCATCTTCAATTTTGACCAGCTTTAATGTCTTTCCCATACGCACCGTCGAATAATTATTCTCCTTGAGGATCGTATTGATCAGCGATATGGCTTCATCGATACTAATCGGCTGTTTACTGACGATGTTGACACGTCCTTCGATGGAAGTATCCGACAGAATAATCAATCCCGCTGTTTCAGAAAGATAGTCCAAAACTTCGTTTATCGATGCATTTTGAAAATTTAACACGATCTTTCCTGCGGGCAACTGGTTGGGACCACCCTGTGCACAAAGACCTCCAGTTAAATATGCAGCTACTGCCAAAACCATAATCATTTTCTTGATAATTTTCATACTACCGCCTTTTTCAAGTGCTATTTACTAACCTGGGTTTTCCGTCGTTCCATCATTTTTTTCGCTACGTCATCCTCCCCGCCGCCTGCTTTCGAATCGGAATTGATATTAACATTCTTTTCCGATAAACCGGCAGCCTTTTGTGATGGCGCTGCCTGCGACTCTGTTCGGATCAGTTCTGAACCTATCTTGACGGTATGTTCAAGACCTTCTTTTTCGCATACAATATAATTCGGCGTAATCTCTTTAATGCAGCAGCCCGCGATATTGTCGCCGACCTTCAAACGCAAATGCTCGCCGCCAATTTCATCTTCAATGAATGCAAGCCCCACATCTCCCTGAAGACTGACGCCTCTTAAAACATAGAGGCTTAAAATCCTTTTCTGCGGCGCGGATTTGACGCCGCCTTCTATTTCAGCCGCCGTTAATTTGTATCTTGAAAATATATTGCGTTCCGAGATAACCGAATATTTTTTGAACCCTGAATTAGGCGTGTCCTGCCCGGAGTATAATGGATAAGAACAAAATATCACCACCGCCAGAACAATCTTACAAAATTTCTTTGGATAGAATATCAACATACTATTTCCCCATTTTATTTTTATTCTGCAGACTAATGCAAATCGAAGATAATTTAACCTGTAAAGACATCTGTCTTGCAGATTCATCATTTGAACCCAATTGGAAGGTTTTTATTTTTATCGGAAAATTCATTGTCTCCATGTCCCACAAAAACTTTGTGATAGAATCCATACTCCCGCTTCCTGATACGATAAATTCCATTTCCTCAACATCGTGAGAAACCGAAACACGGTCAGGCTGCACGGATGACAGGATAATATTGTTTTTAAGCGAGGAATCCTTAACATATCGCAAAACACTGCTTTCCATTTGCTCAGAATCCTCCGTCAATCCCGATTCTTTCATCCGATCCCATTGTTTTTGAAGAATGTTTTTTCGGTCTATCGCCGCCATCGACTGCTGTAATTCCGTCCGGAGTTTTTCCATGTTCTGTTTTCTCTGCGAATAGTGATCCAGCATCGGCGACAAACAGTATTTATCCGCCACGAGTAAAATAACGGCTATGGCTGTAATCAGGATGATCAGATGTTCACGTTTCGTAAATGCCATCGATTAGTCTTTCTTTATCTTAAAACTCATTGCAAATGTTATCATTTCCGTATTTTTCCCGGCTTTTCTCATATAAAGTATCTTGACCGCATCAAAAGCAGTGTTCTTTTTCAGATTGTCCAACAAATCAAGGATGGCTTTTTCCTCCGTGGCTTTGCCGGTAATCACCTGATTAAAGGATTCGTCAACGGCCATAGTACTTAACCATACATGATCGCTTTGCGGAAATGATGTCGTCAATTGCCGCAATATCTCGAGGTACCTGGGCGTCGTATCAAACCACTGTTTTGTATAGTTTATCTTATCAATTATACTCCTGGCCTGGGCCGCTTCTCCGCTGATTGAAGTTAATTGCTGCCGCAGCTTAGCTGTTTCCGCGCGATCCAGATGCCATGTTATGGCAAAAATTCCCGCAGCAATTAAAAGCACAGCAAGCCCTATGGCGATTTTTGAAGCCGCTTTGCGATATAACGGCCGATGGCTATTTTCCGACATGCAATTTCGCAGAAGATTTAAACGAAAATTCCTGTCACAGACTGCTTTTTGGGCAATAGAACCAGCCAGCTCAGGCAATGCGTCTTGATGTGCATATTTCGCAACAGCAATCCCTGCCTTGTCCGTCAGTTCAGCCTGGAGCAAGTCTGCAATATTATTTTTATGATGGCTGCAGTCGAATATACAAAGCTCAGGTCTTTGGGATGTATCCGACGTCAACAGAATATCGCGTTTTATCACGGATATTATTTTGTCCGTATTCTCGACCGATGGAATCTGCTTGATTGCTTTTATTATATTTTTATCGATGATCACGATCTCTACATGATCAGGAAAGACCATAATATAATGCGTATTATCCCTGCCGTTGCTTAATGCCAAACAAGGCGCCATTCCGGTAATATACAATGGCTCTATGGCAAGACTGTCAAGAAACGTTTTTATGCTGTCGATATGTTTATGCAGGGTCGCCAAGACAACCGCATTGTCATTATTTGAAAGATAGTAATCAAATGCGATCTCGGATAAATCGATTTTCAGCTTTTTCTCAAGACCGATCTTGACCATATCATTGATCATGGATTCATTTTTAACCGCAGGCAAGTCAACAATCGCCGTCAGCAGATACCTGGCCTGAATACCGACAACCGCTCTTTTACTCTTAAAACCATTCGTTTTCAAAAATATCTTGAAATCGGCGACACAGGGGGCAAAACTCTCCAATCCATTGCCGGCCGGCGAGAAATAATCCGCAAATCGCATCAGATGATATGTACCATTTGTACATTCAATCTCGGCAACCGCAATCATACTGTCGGTAATTAGCAAACCGAGTACGCTGTTGGCAGACCGCATGCCAAGTTTTTTCAACCTATTTAAGTGCGTCAAGATCATTTTTATCTCTTAGATTTTCCAATATTGTCGAATCCAAAGGCCAGCCCAGATAATGCAGGGGCTGCTTATAAACAACCCGAGGATTGCCTTCCGCCATGTCGATAATCACATAATATCTCCGAAACGCACGCCCATCGCCGGACACCGCGACAATGTCAGCGGCATACTGAAAAGAATTCGTGGTAATATACGAACCGATTTGAATGGCCTTTTCTTTAGACAGAACCCGTGTAACCCATAATATACTGGTCAAGTCGGCATCATCCTTTTCCCGTTCGGCGATAAGCAAATCCACATCGCTTTGTTCCAATCCCGGCAGGCAGAGCAGAACCTGAGAAGGCGCGGTATTGACATTGACAAGACCAGCTTGTTTTTCATCCTCTGTCGTTGTAAATTTATCAATAACCGCATTAAATTGCTCATACGTCATCGTTGTTACATAATAAAACTCGATTAGACTCCCATAATTACTTCGGGAACGAATGTTATCCATAACCTGATAATAGTTTTCCTGGCCTATGGCATTACGAATTATTTCCGCAATGCTGCTTTGGTTTTTAACCTCGTTGACATTAATTTGTTTTTCCTCGCCCTCATTTTGATTCACCTGATAGCTATGCACCGTGGCATAATTTAAAAAACCATAATCAAGCTTACCATTACTGTTGTCGGACGGCAGGCTTTTTTCACTATCATTTTCATTTTTATCTAAAACACCATTCCTGTTCAAATCCTCGCCATACAGGCTTTTCCAGTCCCCGCCCTTGATCATCAGGATTTCTTCTACGGCTTCCAGCGAAGCATTTTTGCAGTAATAAGGTTCGCTCAACAGCAAGTAATACTCGTTTTCGGCTCCTCCCTGAATAATTTCACTATCGGAATCCCGCCAGTCAATAATCGAAGGCGCCAGTTCCGAAGTCATCCCGGGCAATTTCAACAATATTTCCAGCGATGCAGAATTCAGATTAATTCTCGCAGACAGGTCCGTTAATCCATATTCATAATTCTTATCATCTGAAAGATTAGGCTTAATAACCCAGAAATAACCCTCCCCTACCTGTATCGCCTCATAAGGATTGGAAGTATAATTTACCGCGGTGTCTACCTCCGAAGTCAGTTTGGCAAAAATATAATTTATTGCACCCTCCGCAATAGCCTCCGCCTTAACCGCAGCAATATGATTCGCCGCTGCCATTGCCTCAACGCGCGTCGTCCGGGCAAAAACAATTGTAAGACTGGCCAGAATCAGTACAATCCACATCGTAACGATAAGGACCGAACCTTTCGCGCTGCGCAAAACAATTCTGTATTTTTGGCTATTGATCAACACTTGTATCCTCAGATTGACTCTGAACTGCACTGGAAAGATAGACCGTCTTTGTAAATGTCCTGGTATCGCTGTCTGCGTTTGTACCGGAATTATCTTCTGCTATCGCCACCAGTACTTGAACCGCCTGCGGCAATTGATTATCCTGAGTTGTCGAATCCCATGAGTCCACCCAGTTATAACCATCATAATACTGAACATTAAAAGAAGATATCCCCCGGCAGACCACTTCGTCTTTTGTTTCCGCCGTTTTTGACGACAGCAAATTGGTTGTGATTTTACGCTCTAAAACAAAACCACTTTCATGCAGATCATCTTTTTCGACCGCATAATCAATCTTAACAAGACCGGAAGCCTTTTCATCCTCTTTCGGATGATAATTACAGCAATAGAAACTCATCGAATCCGAATTGTTTTCCGCCGCATTTTCGCCTCGCCAACCCAAAACGGTTGCACTGGATCT
>CAYTHV010000025.1:0-16968 GCA_964437685.1 uncultured Pirellulales bacterium | reverse complement strand
TATCCAGCGACTCAAAAACAGGTAAAATAAGATGGTAAGGTTTTAGCGCCCGCAAGCTGCTTTTTTTGGCTTTCATTCCGATATACATACTCGAATACAAGGCAAGGGCAATCAGCCCCATAAGAGCCACCGCAACAAGCAGCTCAAGCAGGGTGAATCCCCTGATAGATGATATGAGATTGTATTTATTCATCCGCATTGTAAACCAGCGTATGCAATGTTACATTTCGTTCCCGTCCGCGCTGCTGCCATGACACTTTCAAAGCAATCTGCTTCAGATTGTCTTCGCTCCAGTCGGACGTATCCATTTGCCATTTGTACTGAGAATACGCATCCGCAAAATTTCCGGATTCGGAGCTGTTTTGCCATTCTTTATTAATCAGGATTTCCACCAGGCGGCTTTCCGCCAGTGTCATCGCCTCTAATTTCCATTTGCTGTCCGAGGAAACGGATGTCGCCACAGATATCCCTTTCATCGCAATCGGGATGATCATCGCAATCATCATGATCGTTACCAGAATCTCCATTAATGTAAATCCTTTATGACTTATCATGTCATTTCACCGTATCTTTGTTTTCAACTTTTACCAGCACGAACTCCTCAGATGGACTATAACAGTTTAATTCAATGATATTGTCTTTGTCATCTTCCAGCCTGAGTTTGCATTCTTTACAATACCCTTCAGGGTCATACTCGATATAATAAAAACCATCCTGCCTGGAAATATCTTCAAATTTAATTTCGATATCCGACGGAATAATAAATGAACGGCCGAAATCATTTTTAAGTCGGACATATTCGCCCTCTTGAAGCGACGACAGCCAGTATTCTTTTTCCCCCGTGTCGAAAAGTATGCGAAAGCTGGAACAGGTTGAAATGGAATTTATTTTTGCATACCGCGTTAAATTCAGCATTTGTTCCGCAACCATATTAATTTGCCTTGAAGAGAAAAAACCTCTCAAGGAAGGCGACACCATCGCCAACACTGTACACAGAATAATCATCACCAGGATGAGCTCCAAAAGGGTAAATCCTTTCATCCGGAATGGTTTATTCCGATCTGTCATTTTAATCCTTCGTCCAGTTGATAATGTCATCGTCCGTATTTTGCTGACCATCCGGCCCATTGGAAGACAGATCATAGCCAAACTCATTATATTGTCCGGGCTGTTTATAGACATATTCATTGGCCCATGGATCCTTCGGCACACCCTTTTTCAAATAAGGTCCTTTCCAATCATTTTCCATATTGGAGGGCTGTTCCGTCAGCGCCTTGATCCCTTCATTGCTGGCAGGATACCTGCCTGTATCAATCTCAAACGCATCCAATGCAACTTCCAGATTGGCAATGTCTGTAGTCGCCGCGGTAATCTTTGCCTGTTCACTGCGTTTGGTGAATTTAGGAATAACAATCGCCGCAAGCGCAGCAAGAATCACCAGCACCAGCAAAAGCTCAATCAGCGTAAAACCGCTTCGTTTTTCGTTTTTATTCAACACCTTATTCATTCTTAACAATCTCCTGAAAATTAATGGATTAGTTCCTGAAGGTTAAATATCGGCAAGAGCATCCCGATAACAATGGTCCCGACTAAAGCCGCCATCAAAAACAACATCGCCGGCTCGGCAAAGGACACTGCCATCTTAAGATGCCTGTCCAGTTCTTTTTCGTTCACATCCGCAAGGCGTGACAATTCCTGTCCCAATTTCGAGCTTTCTTCCGCAACCGAAATCATTTCAATACTCGATCCGGTAAATAATTGCGGACAGTTGCGAAGACTCTGTGAAAGCGAAACGCCTTTTTGCACTTTATCAATGGCATCATTCATAGCCGTCGCCAGAGTCTTGTTTCCAATCGCTTCTTTGGACACACGTAAAGCGGATATCAATGGCACTCCCGCATTGATTAATGTCCCCAGCATGGATGCAAAACGAACGAATGCAAACCGGGCCGAAAGCTTTCCAATCAACGGACATTTAAGCATCCATTTTTCAAGTGCGGCTTTTCCTTCTTCTCTCTCTAAAAAATTCCTGAAACCCGCGACAAAAACGCCGATCAACACAAGAACCAGTATCCAGTACCGCACCAGAACCTGGCTTGTCGCCACAATTCCCTTGGTCAAAGGCGGAAGCGTCCCGCCGAATTCCGCAAAAATAGAAGAAAATCTTGGGATAAAATAAAGCAATAAAAAGACAAGTATCAATCCGGCCAACAGTGTTAGTATCAGCGGATAGATCAACGCCGATTGTACCTTGTTTTTTAAGTCTTTTTCTTTGGATCGAAATTCCGCGATTTGCGCAAGAACGATTTCGAGAAAACCGCCTGTTTCGCCGGCCTGTATCATGGCAATATAGATCGAAGAAAAGGATCTCGGCCACTGTTTTAACGCATCGGAAAAACTTACGCCATTGGCAAGATCATCATGAATCGCCGACAACTGTTTTTTAACAGCAGGCTTGGACGATTCCCTGCTTAATATTTTTAAAGCTTTGCTAAGAGAGATGCCTGCCGAAAGAAGACTGCCTAATTCCCGCGTAAACGCTTCAACATCGGAACTTGATACTTTCCCGTATAATTCCTTTCCGTGATTTACAGAATCCGTTTTTTCCCTGATCTCTGATGGATAAAGCCCCTGTGCGAATAGATTATTAATGACCTCTTCTCTGCTGGGCGCCGTAATCGTATCCGACGCAATATCGCCTTTTTTGTTGATTGCTGTATAAATAAATACCGGCATTTTCAAGAATCCTTAATCGCAGCGTCATGTATTTCAGTCTTGGTAACTCGCAAAACCTCTTCAATTGTTGTCCAGCCATTCTTCAAATATCGGATTCCATCCTGGCGAAGACTTTCCATACCCTGACGTTCGGCGACCATCCGGATCTCATGCGGGCTGGCATTTTTAAGTAATAATGCCCTGATTTCATTGGTAACCACCATCTGTTCAAAAATACCTGCTCTCCCAACATACCCGGTACCCTGACACGACTTGCAGCCGCGTCCTTTATAAAGCTTTGGAGGAACCATATCCCCATATCGTTCACGCAAAAAGCTCATTTCGCTTTCCGGCAACTGACTTTTGCACTTCGGGCAAATCAAGCGTATTAATCGCTGAGCCAGCACCGCCTCAAGCGAAGATGCCACCAAATATGTTTCAATTCCCATGTCCACAAGCCTTGTCAGGGCTCCCGGAGCATCATTGGTATGCAGCGTTGAAAACACCAAATGCCCTGTCAAAGACGCTTGAACTGCGATTTCCGCAGTCTCTTTGTCGCGAATTTCGCCGACAAGAACCACATCCGGATCATGCCTGAGAATCGATCTTAGGCCGCGGGCAAATGTCAATCCGGTCTTGTTAGATACCTGGATTTGATTAATCCCATAAAGCTGATATTCAATAGGGTCTTCAATGGTAATAATTTTCGTTTCGGTATTATTGATTTTTGATAAAGCCGCATACAGCGTGGTCGTTTTGCCGCTTCCTGTTGGGCCGGTAACAAGAATGATGCCATGCGGCCTTTTAATAATTTCTTCAAACGTCACAAGGTCGTGTTTACCCATCCCTATTTTTTCCAGCCCCAGCGATACCGAAGAACAATCCAGAAGCCTTAGCACGACAGCTTCCCCGTGCAGCATTGGAATTATGGACACACGAATATCCACCTCCCGAATGGAAAGCATCACTTTGATTCGTCCATCCTGAGGAACACGTTTTTCCGCAATATCCAGATTACTTAGAATTTTGATGCGAGAAACAATTGCCGATTGAAATCGCTTGACTTCAGCCGGTATTTCAGCTACCTGCAGCACACCATCAATTCGATAGCGTACCCGCAATTCATTCTCATACGGTTCGATATGAACATCCGTAGCTCTGCGTTCAATCGCCTCTGTCAATATCTGGTTAACAAACCGTATGATAGAGGCACCCTCTGCCGCTTCGGTCAGGTCAAGGTCCTGCTCTTCAATCCGGCTCAGAAATTGCAAGCCGTTTTCATGAGCTTCATCCACCATAGACTGGATCGTATCTGCCCCCACACCCAGATACTTCTTGATAAACCTGGAAATTTCAGCAGAGGGTGCAAGCCCGAGTTCGAGATCCAAATTCATTAACAGACGCAGTTCATCTATCGCTGTTGTATCAAATGGATTGGAAACCAGCAGAAGAAGATTTGTTTTGCCGTTTTCCGCGTATTCCATGGGTACCACTTGGCGTTCAAGAAGAATTTTTGCGGGAAACCTGGATAGAAAACCATTCTGCGGCCGAAATTCTTCAAGATTTTCAAAAAAGGGACAACCCAGCTCTTCCGCTATACATCTTAAAAATGTCTCTTCGGATAACTTATTTTTAAGAGATATAACTGGGCTGCCTCCTTTTGCCACACACTGCAAAACCTCTTCAGCATCTGATTCGCTCAGCAGACCACGTTTAATCAGCTTGTTTATCATGTAATGCATAGACCAATCAATCAAGCAATCCGGCCAACACCAATTTAGCTTCCTGATCCACAGTTAATATTTCACGCAATTCCTGCTGTGCCTTGGACAGCTCTTGTTTTGCTTTTTCGCGTACTTCTCGTAGAGCCGTCAATTTGGTCTTAATATCCGCAGTATCCGGTTTTTCAGCCTCTAAAGCCTTTCGTAAAGCATCCGTGGCTTTTTGAACTTCTGTCTGCTGAATCTCCGGACGACTGCCTTCTTCCTGAGCAGGTCTCGCCCCGCGCCCACTCCTGCCGCCTTCCATATCCGGCGATGGAGGCATTCCGCCGCCGGGGCCGCCCATACCCATCATCCCGCCCAAGGGTCTTGCACTTGCTTCTCGTGAAAGCGTCATGACCTTGGTAAGCCGGGGTTCGATTACCGTCCACTCTTCATCTGAAACGCCAAGATCCTGCTTGAGCATCGCCTTCATTCGTTCCTGCATATCTCCCCTTCCGAACATTCCGCCCTTTCTTGTTTCCGTCTGTCCGGAAGTTGTACTGGAGTTACTGTCATCCGATGCAGCCCAGACCATTGACACTGCAAACACGGTTGCCGCCAACACACTTGCACAAATCCAAAATCGCCTTTGCATACTCATTTTTTTCCCTTTCATTTCTAATAGGTTAATCGTTATACAACACGACGTTATTTGCCATAGATCATCTTTAACTGTTCTTCGGTTGGGATGCTTGAATATCGTTCACCCTTGGGGCCAACAAACTCCGTGCCCTCTTTTTTCAAAGTAACAATAGTTTCCTTGCCTTCCGCATTTGTAATAACAAAACTTAACTCGGCCTGTTCATCCTGCTTTGTCTCCACGCCATACAGCAGCGTTAACTGTTCCGTAGTCGGCAGACTGGCATACTTTTCGCCCGCCGGTCCAATATATGCAGAACCTTCCTTTTGCAGCGTAATTGGCGTTCTGGAACCGTCGCTGTTATCAATCCATAGCGTGATACTGGAAGACGCAACCTTTTTCGGCTTTCCACCATAAATCATCTTCAATTGCTCTTTCGTCGGAATATCCGTGTAATGTTCGCCATTGGGCCCGACATACTCAGAACCATCTTTTGTCAATACCACGGGGATTTTTGTGCCATTACTGTCAAGCCAAATTGTAATCGTAGCGCTCTCCTCGACGGATACTTTGGAATGCAGCCCATACAACGCTTGAAGCTGTTCCTCGGTCGGCATCGTTGTATAATACTCGCCCGAAGGACCAAAAAATCCGGCCCCTGACGGCATCAAAGTCACCGGTGTTCTGGATCCATTATCATTGGTGATCCAAACGGCAAGACTTGCTTTTTTCGTCGGTGTTGAACCGATGGCATACAGCACCCTTAACTGCTCATCCGTCGGCATACTTGAATAATATTCACCTTTAGGGCCGGTATATCCGGGACCGTCAGGGTCTTTAATGAGCACCACAGATATTCTGGAGCCATTGTCATTGGTAATCCAGACCGTCACCGTTTCTCTCACCACTTTGGGGACTGTTTCTGGCTTAGGCGGGCAAGAACCTATAATAATGGTTGGCTCTATGATGATTCCACGCGGCGGACAAATTATCACAGGAATTACTGGCGGCGGCATGATCAGCGGCCCGGGATGGTGAGGCCCTCCTGGACCGGGACGGCCGGATACATTATTGCTGAATACAAATAATCCTATTCCTACCAATACTGTCAAAACCACTTTTCGCGTCATCACTTTGTCATCCTTTCATTTCAAAATTCCTATTGTGCAACACAGACGCAGATAAAAGGCTAAACATTTAAACTCGCCCTTTCTATTACAGAGGTGTCTGCATCTGCCATCAGGTAGCAGAAAATCCTGAAAAAATTCTATGCCGTTACTGACAAACGACCGCATCTATCACAGTGACAGATTTTATGAGACGCAAAGCGTTACGCAAAATCCACGTAACCAATTTCAAGGCATGGGGTTACAATACAGCTTCAAGCTTCAACAACGTTTTTTTCTGTCAAAAATTTATTTTTTTGCAACCTTCCACCCTTTTGATACACTCAATTAATGAAGTGGAATAATTCAACTCGTATCACAAAAACTTATTTTGAAAGATAACGATAAATGTCATATAGAAAATTACTGAGAATCTATGGCATATTCTGCGTTTTTGGGGTTTTTATAATTTCCTACGCCTCCGCAGAAACACAAAAAAAATATATTGTCGTATTTAAAGATCATCCGAAAAAACGCGAGATGCTCAAAAAGCCCAAATTCACATCAGCTAAATCTTTTAATATTATCCCGGCGATGGCAACCGAACTTGATTCAGAAAATCTGAAAGAACTCCAAAAAGATCAGGACGTTGCTTATATTGAACAAGACTATCCGGTTTACGCCACAGATATCACAACTGCCGGCGAAGAGTCTGTTAGTATCGCAGCAGAGACATCTTCACAAGACATTCCCTATGGTGTCGAGCTGATAGGCGCAACGCAAGTTTGGTCAAAAACCAAAGGGGCGGGCGCAATTGTGGCAATTCTGGATACAGGAATAAGTATGTATCATCCGGACAGAGGAAATGTAATTGCATCATCAAGCTTTGTAACGAACGAGACGGTTGAAGATTTAGATGGGCATGGCACACATACCTCCGGAACCATCGCCGCAGCAGATAACAATCTCGGAGTTATCGGAGTTGCTCCGGAAGCCGATTTATTGATCGGCAAAGTACTCGACAATAACGGTTCCGGATATACAAGCTGGGTCATATCGGGTATTGAATGGGCCGTGGAAAATGGAGCCAATGTCATCAGTATGAGTCTTAGCGGGACAGATTATTCAGCCTCGCTTGAGACTGCGTGTAACAATGCTTTTAGCGCCGGGACATTGGTTGTCGCAGCCGCAGGGAATGATAACACGGATGTACTGAATTATCCGGCGGCCTATGCCTCCGTATTATCCGTCGCCGCAGTGGATCAAAACAAACTCAAGGCCAGTTTTTCAAATTATGGATCAACAATTGACCTTGCCGCACCGGGTGTAGAGGTTCTTTCTACGGTATCAGCCGGAAATGACGTGACAGGCGATGCAAGATGGTCCAGCACAAGTCATAGTTCTAATGTCGTTGCAGGTACGGCTTCCGGAACGATTTCCGGTCAGATTTGTAATTGCGGGTTGGCAACCGGCTTAGATGCCGACAATACCTGTCCGGATAGCGTAGCCGGCAACATCGCCCATATCCGAAGAGGCAGTATCACTTTTGCCGAAAAAGTGGCTCATGCCAAGTCCAAAGGCGCCATTGGAGTCATTATTTCAAATAATGCTTCTGGTAATTTCCTTGGCACACTGAATGGAGTTGGCAGTACCTTAGTCATTGTATCAATATCCCAGGCCGATGGCAGCAATCTCGAGTTGCTTGCTGAAAACGGAATATCCGGAAGTGTTTCTGTAACTCTTTCTACAACCACAGACATCTATGAATATTACAGCGGAACATCCATGGCAACTCCACATGTTGCCGGCGCTGCGGCGCTAATCTTTGCCGCCCAGGACGGAGCTGTTTCTGCCACAGAGGTATGGAACATACTAATCAACTCTGCAGAAGACCTCGGCACTCAGGGCCGTGATAACATCTTTGGTTATGGCCTGGTTGATGTCAGTTCGGCATTTGAAACCATGGCTCCAAGAACATGCAATGCGGCATGGACCCTTGGATACGGTCATTTGTCCGACATCGATATGGATTGTTACCTTGGCTCAAATGATTTATATCTATTTGCGACCGAATGGTTAAATAGTAATTGCAGCAGCCTTAATGAGTGGTGCAATAAAGCCGACATTGACCAGAGTAGTTCAGTCTCACTTAGTGATTTTGCAGAGCTGGCTTCGCTGTGGCTGACATGCAACGACCCGGAAAACACAAATTGTACGCCAAATTGGCCGTAGCATGTTAAACATTGACTTTCAATACAATCTCTGTTAAATAACGACGTGGAAAACGCTGACTGGAATGATATTAAGGCCTGCCTTAACGGCGACCCTGAAGCCTACAAAAGACTTGTGCAGAAGTATGAAGAACAAGTCACAAGGCTGATGTGGCGGTTTGCTCCGAACAGAAACAACTGTGAAAAATTGGTGCAAGATGTATTTGTTGAAGCCTATTTTAGTTTGAAAAATTATAAAGGTCAGGCGCCCTTGCTTTTCTGGCTCAAAAAGATTGGAACTCGAGTCGGATATAAATTTTGGAAAGAACAGGATAAAGCAAAAAAGATTTTATCCCTGCAGGATTTTGATGTTATTAAGAAAAGTGAAGAAGACGAAATTGACCCGGAAAAAGCGGCTGAAATTTTATACGCACTGCTTGAACGGCTGATCCGGGATGATCGGCTCGTACTGACGCTGATGTACTTTGAAAATTGCAGTATAGAAGAAGTTGCAGAAAGAACAGGCTGGACGTGTTCAGCAGTAAAATCACGAGCCATGCGAGCAAGGAGAAAGATAAAAGAAATTGCTGAGAAAGAAAACCTTTTGGAGAAATTAGGATGGATACATTAAAAGGAATTGAAAAATTGGCGAAAAAGGCGCAGATGCAAAAAATTCCTGCGTTTGGCATTTCCGACCAGATTGCCGACCGACTGCGGCTTAGCAGGCCGGAAACCGCAAGCTTTGCCGTGTTCGATGTCTTTGCAGGCATTTCTGCGGTAGCAGCATCAGTTGCCCTGTATATCGGGCTTAACGCCTGGACACATCTAATGAACCCCATGACGCAGTTTTTTGCCCCCTTACAGGAGATACGATTATGGTAAATGGACTAAGTAAATGGCGATATCGCAGACGGATCCTTATTCAAATTTTTGTCGCTATTGTGATTTTCCTTTCCGGCATTATCGCCGGTTCCGGCGGAACTATCGCCCTGCTGAAAAGTCAGGGAATTCTTCAGCCTCTCCGACGTCCACACCCGCCAAAAATGATGGCTTCCGAGATCGCAAAAGAAATAGGTTCTGAATACCGCCTGTCAGAGGATCAAATTAAACAAATCGAACAAATTTTCGAAAAAGCGGGACAATCTTTAGAAGCTTTACGGCAAGACTTTGAAACAAAAATGGAAGCCGATAAACAGGAAGTGATGGCCGAAATAAAAGCGGTCATGCCCCCTGAAAAATTCGAACAATGGCAGCAAGACTTCAATGCTCGGCATGGCCGACGAGGTCCGGATGCGGATCACGGCCCTGGGCCCGGCCCCGGTGAGGGACCCGACACATTTGAACACAGGCCACCCGCGAACCTGCGACCTCACGGGTGTGATGCGATGCCCGTTCGGCCTGTCGCAAAATGTCGTTTTTTCCGTAACTCATTGTCCTATATAGAGATATAAATCGCGACAAAAATAACTTCTTTATGAAATTCATTGCAATTATTGCACCCGATTGCGTGTCATAGCATTCATTGCGTGAATGCGCACCGGTTTTGCAACCTAGCGGTGCGGATATTAAACACCTTTTGACATTGTCTCCAACGGGCGACATCACAGGGCTTGTTCCTGTTGGCTTAGCGGTGGCCAGCCCGATTGCGATAGCAAAACGGTGAAAACAGGAAGGCTGGATAGAATATTGCTCTGTAATGATGCTACAGTGTCCTTTTTTTCGATATTTTAGAGTTAGGCTTCCAGAGGCAGACGTTGCCGATTACCCAATTGCGGAGTGGCATAGAGGGGCCAAAAGACCAGTTTTTGCCCTGGCAACTCCCTGTACGGGCCATCTTGCAATACCCATCCTTGCTCACAATTCGGATAATTTTCCAAGCATAGATGCAGACTTTTGAGCCGACCGGCCGAACCAGACTTAACCTCAACGGGGTAAATTTTATTGTCACGCACAGCAAGAAAATCCACTTCGGCATTGGCACTTCGGGCGGCGCGTGACCAATAATAAAGTCTCTCGCTATGCCAAGCCAATAATTCTTGGGCAACAAACTGCTCGGCAAGACGACCATTGTAAATGGAAAGTAGGTTATCTTTACCGACAGCCAGCGAAGGATCAATGCCACTAAGATGCTGCATTAGACCAATGTCCAGTATCGATGCCTTAAATCTTTTTGCGCCGCCGGCACCTAACGGCAACCCAGATGGATCGGTCGCAGAAATTATGTTTGCCAATTTGGCTTTACAAAGCAAATCAAACGCTTTGTGGTTTGTTTTTCCTGTGGCATGTTCATAAAGGCGTGCATAGACAATCTGCTGCCCCACAGACTGGCTGATAGTTTGAAAAATCGTATCCAGACAGGTGTAGTCCACCGCTGGGCGATATTTACTAAAATCTTCACGATAGGAGGTAATGATTTCAGAATGCACTTCGTGAGATTCCAGCATTGAACGTGTATCCCGATAGGCCGCAACCGCTTCCGGCATGCCACCGATAAAGAAATAATTTCTAAGTTGTTCATGAATCGCAGTGACTACAGCCTCAGAGTGCTTTTGAGGATGCTCCAGAAGTTTTTCTGCGAGAATTTCTTTTCCTGTTGCCATCAGGAATTCATAAAAGGTCATTGGCTGAAGGTGAAGATATTGAACTCTTCCGACGGGAACCGAGATTTCCCCGAAAGCAAATTCCAGCATTGAACCTGCCGCAACAACATGCAGTTCGGGCAATTGTTCGTAAAAGTACCGAAGGGCGGTAATCGCTCGCGGATAACCTTGAATTTCATCAATAAACAGCAGTGTTTTGCCGGGAATAATTCGGCTGGTACGAAGCTCTATTGCGTTGAGCATTATATCGGGGGTGAGTTCACCCGAAAAGGCTTCGTGAAAATGCGGCTGGCTTTCAAGGTTGATTTTGACAACATTGTCAAACCGTTTGGCCAGACAGTTTTCTACCAGCCAAGTTTTGCCCACCTGCCGCGCGCCCCGGATAACCAACGGCTTTCGTCGGGGGGAATTCGCCCATGAGAGAATCTTGTCTTCTGCTAAGCGTTTCATGATTGACCTTTTCCAAAAACTAAAGACGTTACAATCCTTAACATTAAATCCTCAATATCAACCATATTTTACACATTTCATTCCCGAATGTCAATGTTATATTGGGGTTATTAGTCGCGATTATCAATCATTTTCCGACAGAGCCACTAATTCCGCACGACAAAATCCGGTCTGACTGCAGATAAATACTCAATCATCTCCCTGCTGCTGGCGGTTTATCCACCCGGCCAGCATCAGTAACAGTACCGCATTGAAACGCTTTTTCATGAAATTCCAATAAAAGAGTTGTTTTGTCCAAAAAAACTGTCATGTAGGATTATACTGCAAAACAAGCCCAAAAACGAGGATTTCCAGACTACAGGATTTTATTTGACACTACACAACCTCTGATGTATCATCAACGTGTAAGTGTGTGTACACAATATCCTTGGAGACCCAAACAGCATGGCAACAAAAACAATTACAATTGATCTTGAGGCTTACCGACGGCTGAAAGCCATAAAGCAAGAAAGCGAGTCTTTCAGTCAAACGATTAAAAGAGTTGTAACTTCGCCTATTGATTTAAAAAAATTCCATAGCATGATATCATCTTTATGTTTTAGCAAGGATGCGACAGACGCTATTGAAAAACAAATCGAAGCCCGACACAAAGTATCTGAAAGAATACGATAGTGGCTTGTATCGACACAACGCTTTTGATTGATCTGGTAGGCAGTAAAAATAAGCAGCGAGAGAAAGCTCTCTTCAAAATCGACCAGCTCGTCCAGAGAAATGAAATGCTGGTAACCACCCGATTTAATGTCGCAGAACTATATGTTGGCATTGCACGGTCTGCGAACCCAAAATCCGAAGAACAAGTCATTCGTCATTTGCTAAAATTTATCAGCATCCTTGAATTTGATGATGTCGCTGCTCGATTGTTCGGCCAGATCACCGCATATTTACAAATCATCGGAAAGCCCGCCGGCGACATGGATGTTTTAATCGCAACCACGGCCATGGCTTCCAATCATATCCTGATAACCAGAAATGCAAAACATTTTACGAACATTCCAGAGTTGATCGTAGAAGAATATTGATCATGATTTACAATAAAAGCTGTTGCAGGTTCGCAGGACTTTGTATAGCATTTGCGGCCTATGAAACAGAAATTATGGATTACACTTATCACCTGCCTGGCGTATTGTATCGACAAAGAACTCTACGATGCAATTGAATATCTAAAAGAACAGGTTCAGGTACTGCTGGAACAACAGCAAAAGCAAAATAAGCGAATACGGCTAACCCGCAACCAGCGAATCCGACTGGCGGCCAAGGCAAAGAAACTCAGCCGAAAGATGCTGGAGGACTGTACCGTTTTGTTTACCCCTGATACCATTATCAGCTGGTACAACAAACTCATCGCTCAAAAATATAATGGCGTTACAAATCGCAAGAAAGTCGGAAGACCGCAAATCTCCAAAGAAATCATCGCTCTTGTCATCCGCTTCAAGAAAGAAAACCCTCGCTGGGGCTACCAGAAAATCACCGACCAGATTGTTTATCTTGGATTAACAATTGGTCCCTCATCCGTTAAAAATATCCTCCTTGAAAACGGCTATGATCCGGAACCGGATTTAATGATAAAATCAACTTGGCATGAATTTGTCAGCAGCCATCTCAATGTTCTGGCGGCCTGCGACTTTTTCACCGTGGAACTGTTCACCAGGCATAAGCTAATCCGTTGTACCGTATTCTTTGTCATTGAGCTTGCCACACGAAAGGTCTTCTTTGCCCCAATCCAGCCCCAACCCGATGGTAACTCCATGAAACAGACGGCACGAATAGTAACCGATTATGAAGATGGGTTCTTAAAAGACAAGAAATACCTCATCCACGACCGTGACCCGCTTTATACCGCAGAATTCCACAACATCTTAAAAATCGCCGACGTAAAACCCGTTAAACTGCCGCCGCAAAGCCCCGATTTAAATGCTTACGCGGAATGCTTCGTGAAATCTGTCAAATTCGAATGTCTCGATCATCTGATTCTGTCTTCCATCGAACAGCTTGAATATATACTTGGGCAGTTCCGCCAATATTATCATCACGAGCGAATTCACCAATCGTTGGGCAGAATCATTGAACCAAAGCATCGCATTGATGACAATGCCGAAATTCAATGCATCAAACGACTCGGCGGGCTGCTCAAATCCTATCACAGATTAGCGGCATAAGAATTCTTCGGATAGCTCTTATGGAGACACTCTGCGCATTTCAGGCTTTTTGCCTCAAACCCAGACGTCCACAATAGGGCAAAAGCATAAAATTCGGCAAACAGCCCGAATTTTGCAGACGAAACTTTCAATATTAACTTATTAATTAGCAACCATTTAGACACAGATTAATTTTTGTAGGGCACGGGAAAGTGGTAAGATATTTATCAAATCGGAGGTATACAAGAGATCACTCATTTAGGCTATAATCTGACATTCCAGGATTTATCGCTATTAATTGCCTTTCTTTATGAATCATACCAACCATGTCTATCAATTAAATAAATTGCAAATTTGATTCAACTTCATAGTCCGCAGCCAATCCTTTTAGGCTAAGAATAACATCTTCCGGCAAATTAATTGCATTATCTGCAAGAACTTTTTCACGGTGTTCCCACTCCATCTGTCCGGGCAGATAAATCCTGTCTGCCCCTACAGCTTTCGGCAACAGATGGATCATATTTATTAATCTGTCGATTCGTTGCTTGAACTGATCGATTGGCATCATCGTATTGATATCAATGGCAATAAATGTATGCGATTGATCTACCGGCTCCGGAGATTCGAGAACCCAGCAGGGAACATCTTTGGCAAAAGCTCCTCCTGAAAGAACACCCGTAAGAATTTCAATCAACAGCGCAATTCCATACCCTTTATGACCTGCCATCGGCATAATCGCACCTTTGGCAGGATACCCTGCGGGGTTCGTCGTAGGCACACCATTTTCATCTATAAGCCAGTTATTGGGAATCGACTGGCCCAAATCCTGCGCCTTAAAAATCTTACTCGCCGCTACAATACTCGTTGCAATATCCAATAAAATCGGTTTTTCTTTTCCGGCAGGCACTGCATAGGCGATTGGATTGGTTCCCAGCACTGCAGCCCTCGAACCTGGCACTGCCATGCAGGGATCAACATTGGTCACACTGATACCAATCAAGTCTTCTTCTGCCGCCATATTGGCATAATAGCCTGCGGCTCCATAATGGCCGCTGTTTTTCACAAGTGCATAGGCAATGCCTGCTTTTTTGGCTTTACAGATTGCTGTTTGCATGGCTTTCACAGAAGAAATCATCGGCATCGCCCGATGGCCGTCATATAGCGCCCACCCTGCTCCTTCTTTTACAAGTTCAGGAACAGCTTTGGGATTCATTCTGCCGTCACGGAAATTTTTTAACAATTTCCTCAACTGCTTGGTACCATGGGTAAATGTTCCCCATGTATCCGTAGTAATCAAAACATCAGATGTTATTTCCGCATCTTCCAGAGACATTCCCGACTTCAACATTGCCTGAACACAAAAAGACTTTAGTTCATCAATTGAAATTTTTACACTATTTTTAGACATGGATAACCTTTTCGTACAAATTCTATTTTTATTAAATCCGTAATAATTAATAAATCTCCAAAGATTTATTAATTCGTCAAATTTTCGAAAGAAATCACATCAATAAACCCAATTTGGGTTTTGATTGTTGGTTTTTGTCTTAACCCATTTAGAAATACTTCTACATTCCGTTTGTTCTGGGTCGGAACATAAATATTTGCAGCGGTATTCACTGGAACAACCACATTCATTTTAAAGTTTTTTATATCTTGTTCAAAATCTGCGTAAATTTCACCTTTAATAGTAGGGATTTTTATTCTTGCCCATTTTAAATTGCCAGGTTGAGGTATTATGCGTATTCTGCCATAACCCGCCTCGACCGGCTGAATTCCCATTAGCCAGCAAGGTATAATATTGGCGGGAGCTGTCGCCCAAGCATGATTCCAATCCTGATTAGGCTTATATTTGTTATCCCACGCCTCCGTTGTCATCGTAGAACGCATTTCATAAATCATATTAGCCCAGCCTCGCTTACTCTTTGAAGTAAGCAGTTTAAGGGCATAATCGCTTTCACCTGCCTGGTACAGCGCTTCCAGTAAGTGCTGCGCACCATAGACACTGCAAGCCATCCCACGAGTTTTAATCAAACTTAATACACTGGGGATATCTCTTTTCGGAACCAAACCAAAAGCTAATGGATACATATTGGCATGCAATGAGCTGTGTCCGCTACCAAAACCATCAATATAAATCCTTCTATTTTTGTCTAAAAACTTAGCATTGAACGACACTTTTATCTTTTGCGCCACATCACTGAATTTCTTTTGGTCACGTCCTTTACCAAGCACCCCCGCGATTCGGGCCATCAAGACAACGACTCGATAATGAAACGCATTTATAACGGTATTTAACGACTTAAACTCAAAGCCATCTGTTTCACCTTTGCTTCCGGCAAAACCGGGATGAGGCCAATCGACAAGAGGGGCAATTTCTCTTTTTCCTGCGTAATGAATTTGCCTTTTATAATCAGGGCTAAACTGTTCTGGATCCATTAAAACCAGACCATTTTTCTGTTGTATATAAATCAGCGTTTTATTGCATAAATCAGAATAATACGCTTCAAGCAGTTTTTTATCTGCAGTATACAAATAATCAAGCCATGCCATCATTATTGTATATAGTGGAAACTCCATCGGCCATGTCGAATGATTAATAAGAAATTCACAGGAATATCGTGCCATCGTAAATTCTTTATCAACACTGTAATGGCTTAGTTGATTGATGTAAGCATCTGCTTCATAGGGAACCCTCTCTCTATCACCATCAACATAGACCCCGCAGAAACTTGTCGCTTTTATCGTGTATTTACATAATTGCCAGACCTCGTTCAATATTTTACTGGATGATTCAAATTCTGATGCCCTCTCATCAAACGGATAGTGCACAACTATTTGCTTGATCATTGTTTTGTCTATTTGATGCGGACAACCAATGATTTCACAATATCGGAAAGGCATCACTTCGCTAAATCCCTGCGGCATCTTTATGGCAAATGGTCCAGTATTTTTTAAATCCGGTGATATCCGCACAAGATAGGTATGAATACCTTTTTTCAGACTAAGTTTGATTTTACGAAAACGCCTGCTTCCGCCAGGCTTAGAGGAAATTGAATTTTTCATCTGTCCGGCGACTTCTCCCAAATGCACCCACATTTCATGGCCATCCATTGGACAGTTTATAGTTAATTTGACCGTTCCAAACGCCGCCTTTCCAAAATCCACAAAATAACTGTTATTTGCCTTATGAATCAAACGGGTAGGCAGAATAGTCTCTTTTTCAAGTTTGTACCGTTCAACAATACTTTGTTTGAAAAATTGACCGGTTTTAAACTTTTGAGGCTTCGAGTATCGGCTGACCAATCCCTGTGCATTCCACACCCTGACTTTCCAATAAAATGTTGAA
>CAYTHV010000024.1:0-30534 GCA_964437685.1 uncultured Pirellulales bacterium | reverse complement strand
CCATCGGCTTTGACCGCCCCCTGAGCAGGTTTAGCCGCCGCCAGCCGGGATATAATCTCTACTACTGCATTATCTTTGCTTAAATCCATCAACAGATTTCAGATGCCGAATTCAAGACAACGGACATCGGATTACAATGTCGTACAATCCTTATCTTTTCTATTTACCCAAATGGCTTTGTTTGTTTTTTTCGATTTAGACATAAGATGTAAGATAAGGAGTCGTGTTTGTTCCAATGTTCCAAAGTTTTTTGCATTTTTTTGTGAAATCAAGGTCACTGCTATAAAATATATCTGGCTGGTGCTTGTCTTGAATTCAGATTTCAAATGCCAGATTATCGAAAAAGGCAACATTTGGGGCTATATATCCTCATTCTTATTTCACAGAGCATTGAACATTCCATTTTGCGGGTAGGAGGATTTGCTGTCAAATCCCAACCCTCCTTGCCGCAATGGGCAGGCTTGAAACTCGCCCTTTGGAAACCAATTATAAAATCCGAAGCACGACATTCGGAACAAATCAAAAATTCAAAACTCGACTGACCCAAACGAGCAAACACCTGCTGTTATTGTACTATTTTTTACAGGGTTTGAAAATACCTTATTGCAAATAGGGAGAAAAAGATTTTTTTATTTTCCAGTTTCAATTTTCCATTTTTTAGACCGGACGAATGGGATTTACAAAAAAAACTCAGAATTTTAACGTCTGGAGTTAAAAGCAAGATTTTGTGTGTTTATGACCAAGAATATCTCGTATGCGTTGAAAATACAGAAGAAATTACAATCAAACGCACACAGAAACACGCTGTGGCTTTTTTCCATCGATCTCAATTCTCCATTAACGTAGATACTCTTCATTTCCCAAATTTCTTAAGGCCGCCTCTATCTGCTGCTTTTCTTTTTCACGGAAACGATGGAATGGCTCGGCAATAAAATCATTGCATATTCCCATCACATTAAGCGAACATTTCAATCCCTTAAGATAACTTGATGGATGTTTACCCTGACTGTAAATCGTCATACTGATCTGCATCACCACTTTATGCAATTGACGGACCTTTTCAGTATCGCCCGCAACCGCCGCGCTATAGAGCCTGTTATAAAGTTTGGGGAAAAGATTTGCCCCGCCATTGACACCGCCGTCGCCGCCCATATAAACACTCTGAGCAAGCATTTCTTCCGGCCCAACGAAAAGATTAAAATCATTACGGTCTTTGAAAAGCCTTATCAGCCTGTTGAAGTAAATCATATCCGCGGAACTGTCTTTGAGACCCGCGACTTTTTCGTTGTCCGCAACCGCCTGAATGGTTGAAATGTCAATAATAACCTTGGTACAACTCGGCATATTATATAAATACGTCGGCATCGGCAGTTGAGGCAGCAGGTGATTGAAATACTCCGTCATTTCCGGGGCGTCCGATTTATAATAATAAGGCGGAGCAATCACCGAATACTCTACGCCTTTATCGAAGGCATATTTGGCGAGGTTTACGGATTCTACAAATGAGGTATCCGTTATTCCGACGAGAATAGGAAGCCTTTTGCCGACCTGTTTGCAGGTTCGCTCAATCAGTTCTTTTCGCAGCCGATAACTCAAACATGGCGCCTCGCCGGTGGTACCCAGAATAAATATCCCACTGACGCCGCCCTGAATCACATGCTCAATGAGTTTATCAAGACCTTCATTATCAAGCGTATCCCCATCAACAAGAGGTGTAACGAGAGGTACAATGATTCCTTTTAGATTTTTTGTGTGTTTCATTTTTATTTCCTTTTTATTTCTTTTTATAACAGATTACTGGTTATTATTTTTTGAGAAAGCTATGGAGGCTTCCACCAAAGCCTTTAAATTTTCCGGAGGACAGTTCCGTGGAACAGCACAGCCGCTGCCAAGAATAAATCCGCCCTTCTCGCCAGCCTGCCGCATACACCGATATGCTTCCTGCTGCACTTGTTCAACGGAACCGTTCAAAAGGGTCAAAGTATCAACGCCGCCCATCAATGAGACGGATTGGCCTGCCTTTTGCCGAACCTGCTCAACGGTAAAACCGCCAAGCGGGTCAAGGGGAGCAATACAGTCGATACCTACTTCAACGAGCAATTCAACGACAGGAAGGATATTGCCGCAAATATGACAGTAAATTATCGTATTTTTATTATAGCGATGCAGTTCATCACATACTGTTTTGATATGCGGAAATACAAATTCCTTCCAATGCTGCGGCGAAATCAGCGACATATTTCCGGCGGAATCATTCAGCCGCAGGACTTGCAGGCCGTTATCAAGCCAGTATTTACCTTTTTCAACAGCTATTTCGACGCCTTTTTCAATTACTGAATGAACAAGCTGCGGCTGAGTAATCAAGTCGAGCATTGCATTGCTTATACCCCTAAATGCGATATAAAATGAAATAGTTGCTGAGCCGCAATCCCCAATGAAATACAAATCGTCACCGAATTCATCAATCACTTTCTTTTGATTTTCCGCCCAGCCCAGATGATCAAATAATTTTCTGTCGGGCACTGCCATCGCTTTGGCATCGTGGATGGAATTGACGACAGGCTCCGGAGAAGACCATGAATAACAATAAGCCATGGTGTAAGGGTCGGCTATGTTATAATCTTCAAAATGAAACAGGTGTGTTGAAAGGCCGCCATTCAAGTCGATTTTCCCGATTTTCTTCCCATTTTTGTCGATTTCGAAGCATTCCTCGTTTTCTTCGACAATACTCTTTTTAGGAAATGGAAATTGTCTTACAGCATCAAGACCCAGTTTTTTGCCTGCCATCGCAATTACTCTCAATGCGGTCAAGGGGTCTTTTATAACATCCAGAATAGATGTGCCGGTAATGTTAGCCGAAGAATCAACCCATATTTTGGGAACAACAGGTATCCTGTCCGTCGGCAAGCCCTTAAGAGCCGACAAAAATCTTTCACAATGTTTCATAGCCATATCCGTTATATCGCTGTCAACTGATGCCGCATTTCAAGCATATCCCTGCACCGATTCACCTCTGAGGGAGAAAACCACCTATCTCAAAATACCTCTGTTGCTGATTTGCGGGATAAGCCAGTTTTTTTCACCAGGCATGAGAGTCCGTTCAACCATGACTCTTATATCCCACTCCAAAGAACATCTCATTGTACCTGAATCTTCTCGGCAGAATCTGCTGATTTTTTCTCCGCCTCGATCAATTTCACGGACAATAATGACTGTGTGGGCGTCAGTATCTCAGGAACAGACTGACCTGAGATAGTCTTTATAAAATGCTTCAATTGCAGCAGATAGCCATTACCACTTTCAATTTCAGGAGTAAAGGCTTCGCCGGAATCAGGATAAATTTTGAATGTCGGCGTTTTTTTGCAATCATAACAGATAACCGCTTTTTCAAGTATTATTTCAAAACTCATTTGGAAACCAAACGAATTCGTCATCATCCAACCGCCTTCGGCAGTAATAACCCTTTCATTGTCATAATTATATTGAGTTACAGCATGATCATAGCCACCGCTCGGCCCTTTTACCGCACGGGTTAAAACAGAATCGGGCATACCCAATAGATACTGAATAAAATCCGCATCATGAATATGAAGGTCCAGTAATGCCCCGCCGCTTCTCTTTTCATCCAGAAGCCAATTATCCCAAACCCAAGTCGGGCTCAAGCTTAATCGATGAAATATTGCAGCTTTCAGGCTACCATATTCACCGGAAATGATCATTTCTTTTGTCTTCATATATTCAGGCCAGAATCGGATACAATGTCCAACCTGTAAAACTTTACCGCATTTTTCCGCAACTTCGATCATTTTCTGACAATCCGGGGAATACAATGCCATCGGCTTTTCACAAAGAACATGTAGTCCCGCACTTAACGCTTTTATCGTATATTCTTTATGAAGATATGTTGGCAGGGTAATTGAAACAGCATCAAGATTTGCCTCTTCAAACATTTTATCG
Organism: uncultured Pirellulales bacterium; assembly: GCA_964437685.1. Lineage (GTDB taxonomy): Bacteria > Planctomycetota > Phycisphaerae > Sedimentisphaerales > Anaerohalosphaeraceae > Anaeroglomus. The sequence goes on along the minus strand of CAYTHV010000024.1, from coordinate 26,577 downwards.
GCATCTGTATAAGTATTTATCCCGCTCAAATCCAGAGATTGCTCTGCGCCAGCAATATTTCCGGTCACACCATATTTCCCGAACAGTTTTTCTTCGACAATATCACAAATTGCAACAACTTCAGCATTCTCAATTTTGCTGTAATTCTTAAAGTGCACATTGCCCATAAATCCAAAACCAATGATTCCTATTCGCTTCATTTCTCAACCTTTAATTTTTTCTATGCTGTAAAAATTTAACCACTATGCTAGTTTCTATTCAGATTTTCCATAATCATTCTGCTGCCTTTTTCTACAATCTTATCAATCTCTTTAGCCTTTTCCCTGTCAAGCTGATAAGGTTCCGTTTCTTTTAGAATTTGCTTCCATTTTTTGTTTGCTGAAGCAACAATATCCCGGTCTCTGCCGGCCGGCCCGCAGACCGCAGGCGACCTATCGAGTAATTCAGGCAGCCATAAGACATTTTTAAAGTTCATTGCAACTTGTTCTTCGTCAAAGAAGTTGCCGCCAATGCCTTTTTTCTGAATCAGATCAAGACAAAGAGTATCATCTGTAACTTGTACGCCGTCAAGCAATTTATTGACCGCTACGCCCATTTCCAGATCAATCATGGCCTGTTCCGGCGAGAAAACCGTATTGGATGCAAGAGCGCCGGTTGGATAATTGATCTTGCCCAGAGCAACCGCCGACATCAGTTTGTACATTCTTTCCAATGCAGCCTGTGTTCCCGGATAGTTTGCGTCAATCCAACTGATACCCTGATCACACTGAAGCTTATAGTATTTTTCATAAAGATGCGAAATAACCATGTCACTCAAGATAACTTCCGGAGCGGCAAAATTGGGTTGACCATATCTCATGTTCATCGAACCTGAGACAACGCTGGCTTCAACAGGCGTATCAGGGTTGACGGCTTTGGCTGCGGTCCAGATTGCGAGTATTTCCGCATTTACAATACATATCCCGGCAGGTATCGACATGGGAACATTCAAGCCCAGCAGCGGCATCGGCGTAATATGACAAGGCAGGCCTTTTTGCGCCATCGCATAAAGTACCTCGCCGGGCGTACCTGTCAGCTTCAGCGGGGATGTCGGCTCCTTGACACTCATCAGGAAAGGCGCTTTTTTGAATTCATTCCAACTGCCTTTAAGAACGATACCTATTTCTATAATCAACTCAAGATCCTGAGTCGTGATGACCTGGGCGGTTGCGGGTTTTTTGCTGTTTTTGACGATTAATGCAGCACCTTTAAGAGGCATCAGCGGTCCCGGTACAATACTGCCATCCGGTTCATTCAGATACATCAAGGGGTTACCAACACTATCAACCTCGGGAATCGCTTCGCCAAGCTGTATCATTTTCATCATATCAGCCGCGGTTGATTCTCTGATTATATCCTTTTCAAAGTCATAAAAATAGAGACAGGCGCCGCCAAAGCTGGCCGTCACTTTTTTAGGCCGGTTGGCGAGTGTAAAATTATTGTGCCAGCTAAAGCCCAGCTTACTCACTTTGCCAAATTCACTGCGGGCTTTTTCCAGCGTTTCTTCGATCAATTTCGGCGGAAACTTTACGATCTGGGTATTGTAGTCAACATTTGCACCCTTTGCTTCCAACGCTTTCAAGAAACCCGGCACCATGATCATCATGCCGGTCTGTTCCAATAATTTAAGGCTTCCCTGGTGGATACGTTTCAGTTCATCCTCTGTTAACAATTTCATCGATTCTTTAAGATTCAACATTCCTGACTCCGGTTTTTTATGATTACTTATATATACTTCAGCCAATACTCAACAGATTCTTTCATCTGGTCCAATACTTGCTGATCTGTCTGCGTCAATGAAAAAAATATCTCAAAAAACAGATACATTTCATCTGCGCCTGATTCATTAATTACATCTATCACTTTCCGGGGATCAATAATCCCTTTTTTGTTGTACTCTTTGGTAAACGGCCAGTGAGAACTACTCGTACCATTGCACTGCTGCAAGTGGATCGCCGATGTCATATGCCCTAACTGTCTTAACCATTCGTAAGGATCCACGTCTTCAGGCTTGTGGGCAAAATTCTGACAACACATGTGACCTAAATCTATCACCAGCGGAATGGGCACATGCGCCCCATCGTTCAGTCTGGTCATAAGTTCTTTACTCTGCTGAATGGTATACGGTATCTCTCTGGGAGCATATATCTGTTCCCAGAGAATAAATTCCTGCCCTTCTTCCTTGGCCAGCTTTGATAAATAATGGAATGAATCCACCAAATCATCAACACGCATCTTATATCGTTCAGGATCATTCAGATCATTCGAAGCAATCGTATCAAAATGTCCGCCGATACCGCGGGCGCCAAGTTTGCTGGTCAGCTTTATGGCCTGTTCGCACCATCTGATTCCATCCTTACGGATTCTCTGGTCGGGATGCGAGAGTAAATTAACACAATGCGTCATTGCTCCGGTAAAGTAATTGTGGATTTCTATTCCCTTTTCGACCGCCAGTTTTTGGGTCTCAGAAGCAATATCCATCCATGTCGATTCCGAGATAAAAAGCGGATCGAGAAAATCCGTGTCAAACTCAACATATTTGAGACCCAGTGTATTTTTGACGATGTCAATCCATTCCTCGGGTTGAGGCCAGCGTTTTTTTGCAAAAGATAAATCGACACCTAATTTGAGTTTTGTCATGATAAGAACTTCCAAAATAAATTATTTTATAATACTTTGATATTAACAGATATGCCTTTTCCCTGGCTCTCTAATGCGGCTGTAAATAATTGATGACTCAGGCGGGTCTCTTCCGGCGTGACACATCCCGCAAATCGACTCAAAGGCTTGCCTTTATCCAATTCATAAAGATAGGCCGCCCACATCTGCATGATCGCATCAGAAAAGCCGAATTCAAAGATACCGCCGGTAATCGTCTTGAAAGCCGATTCCTGACCCAAACCGATTCTTTGCCAGGCCTGTTTTTTATTTGAGGAATACTCAAGAACCTCCAAACATCTGGGGTTGGCGGTAGAAAATCTGGCAGAGGTTCTTGTGCCAAGTATTTCAAGATACCACGTGTTTGTCTGGCCAGGCGAGATACGCTGGGTTTTCATGGTCAGGGGGAATGGTTTTTCAGTTCGAGGGTCTATCGATTCACACAGCAATGTCGCATTATCCCAGGTTTCACAGGGAACCATTGTACCCGTATTATCAGGCCTTTGCGGCACAATCTTTGAGAGGATGGCACGAACATTTTGAGGAATCCAGCCCGCCCGAAATGGAATATGACAGACATGCAGACCCAAATCTCCCATACAACCATACTTTCCGTTGGTCTTTATCAGCCGCTTCCAATTGATAAGCTTGTTCGGATCAAGATCGCTCGAATGCAATAAGCCCGCATTCACTTCTATAATATGACCGAATACACCAGCCTCAATCATATTTCCTATTTGCTGTGCTGCGGGAAAAAATGGAAACTCCGAACAACAGCGAACGAATACATCAGGATGTTTTTTGATACAGTCCATGATAATATCATTTGCAGACTTATCTATTCCAAATGGCTTTTCACCCAAAAGATGTTTCCCAGCCTCGATGGCAGCGCAGTAAAGTTCTGTGTGAAGATTATGCGGAACGGCAATATAAACAGCATCAATATCCGGATTTGACAGCAATTGCCTATAATCCGAGGTTATCTGCTTTATATTTTTGAAATTATCCGTATACCATTTTAATATTTTTTCATTGGTATCGCAAATCGCAATAATTTCCGGCCGAACATCCATTTCCGGAAGATGACACCACCTTGCCGAAGCGCTGGCAAATTCACGGCCCATTAAACCGCAACCGATAATTCCAAACTTTACTGTGCGCATATTTAGTCGTCTCTCTTATCCGCGTTGAATTATTTACCACATATTACAGGTGCTAATTGCAGGTCTTCCCGGATGGAGCGATGTCATTTACAGTCCAGACAGTCAAGCCGCTTATATCTTTCCGCTGACGACCCAAAATCAAGCTTAAAAGGTAGGCCGCAACAATAAAGACAAAATTAACCAGCATATTGACCCAATACTCATGCACCGTAACCCGCAGGGATTCCGGCAGCCATCCCAGCGAATTAAACAGCAGATATGTATTTAATGCAATCGATAGCAACAGAGAAACCATCGTCGCCGTATAATTTACGCGCGTCGTCAAGAAGCCGATCAGGAAGAAACTTGTAACACATCCACCAAAAAGCGAGGACATAATATATTGCAGATTGACCACGCTTTCATTGTTCGGCAGCATATTGAATAACAATGCACCGAGAATCATGACAACGCCGAAAGCACTGGCAAAGACACGAGCACAGCGTAAATAATATCGTTCTTCTCGCCCGGTTACCACATACCTTCGCATAATGTTTGTGACTGTTACTGTTGATAAACCGTTAACAGAAGCCTGCAGGGCGCCCATGGCCGCAGAAATAATCCCGGCCACCGCAAGCCCGGTACAACCTACCGGAAAATTAGTCAGCATGAAATACGAAAGCACCCTGTCAGCCTGCATACTGGCAACTTTGGGGTCTGGATTAACATGATAGTACACCCACATCGCAGTGCCGATAAAAAAGAAAAATAACCATGTCGGTACACACAGAAATCCTGCAAGAATAGCTCCCTTGCGAGCTTCCCGTGTAGATTTTGCGGCAATGTAACGCTGTACAACGTGCTGACTGGTAGTGAAGTTGCCTATGCTATCCCACAATCCCAACATGATCATCGTCCAGAAAGTTCTTTGCGCCAAATCGAAATTCATGTCGCCCATATAAAATTTGCCGTTGGCCAATCCGACCTCGAAAACCTGTCCCAGACCGCCGGACAGCTTTGATACAATCAACACCAGACACAGGATGCCTGCACCCCATAACAAGAATGCCTGAACAACTTCCGTCCAAATAACAGCCTCAATACCGCCTGCTACGGTGTAACAGCCAACCACTACGCCCACAACAAGAATCACCGATTCAACCGGGAATCCCGTCATTGAGCTAAGCGCCAGTGCGACAAGGTAAAGAATTACACTCATCCTTAATACTTCAAGAATGATAAATGTGATTGCTCCGTATAGACTTGCAAGCGGACCATAACGATTGTCCAGATACTCAAAGGCAGTCGTCGCCTTGCCCCGGCGAAAAAAGGGTATAAAAAAGATACATGCTACAACCATACCCACCGGCCACATCAGGTTATTGACGACCATACGCCAATCCAGTGCAAATGCGGCGGCCGGAAACGCTAAAAATGTAATTGAGCTGATTGTCGTACTGAGCATACTGATGCCCAGAACCCAGCCCTTACAGGATCGAGACGCTACAAAATAATGGTCTGTGTTTTTGTTGCGGCGGGCAAAAAGAAAACCCATTCCCATTATCGCCAGCATATAGATTGCTACCACAGCGATATCGAGGGGATGTATCGCAGCCCCCAACGGTATTACAGCAGAATTGGAGAGTTCGACTAACAAGCCTGACACTATCATTTCCATCTATTTACTCCTATAATCCACTTTTTCTAAAACAATAAGAAGCATTCTACTCAAAGCAACACAGTACCGCTCTTTATTGACGGCCTGACCGATAAGGTTCCGGACGATGAACAAGCAACGTATCAATCGGGTTGCCCGGAACCAAACGTACGGTACTATCCGCCGTAATATCGACCATGCCATCAGAAATAATTCCATCACTGTAAACAACCTCATAGAGCAGCAGACCTGTTACACGCTGATCCGCACTCACAGCTTTCAAAAACTCGGTGTTCAGATCATGCCCCTGCTGCATGTAACAATGTACCCATAAGGGTTTTCCGGCCGCAAACGCCGCATCTTTCATCCTGCCGGACATATAGGGATTGTAAACTCCCCAATTATAATCCTTGATGGTGATTTCGTCGGCAATTTCAATCACGCGACGCCAATCCGGTATCACTTTAGGCGCACACCAGAATCCTGCACCTGTAAATGTCGGATCCAGCGTGGGATGCTCCAGATAATCATCCAAGTGCATCTGAAGCTTCAACCCCTTCCGATGCAATAAGTCTGCCGTATCCTGAACAAACATCAGCAGAAAATCACCACGCAGCCTCATTAACTTAATTGGGTCCGGGTCCTGCTTGGTAATATCAACGCCGTACTGCTTTCGATACGCCTCCACCAAAGGCGGATTGAACCCATAATTGACGAAATCAGTTATACCTGAAGTATGATTTTGCAACCTTATATCAACACCATCACAACCAAGTTCCATATACCGTTGTATCTGACGTAACCAGTGCGCCCGTACCTCTGGGTATGCCTCACATAAGCTTCCACGTACATGCTTAGCTTTACCTCTGGCGAAGCCAAATAGGTGCTGTGTACGCCAGCCGTAGTCCCAATAATAAGGGCCGTTTTCCTCAAATTCAAATCCATTTTCCTCAAAGCCTGATTTGCCTGTCAACAGGCCGTCACGCACTTTGGGCGAAATTGTTGACGGCAGTTTTTGCTGTCCCGCGTATGCACTGAAACATGAACTCGAATAGGGAATAGTACGAAAAGCCTTTTCATCTCCTTCAAAATCCACAGCAAAATACGGTGTTTGCAGTTTCAGGCCGCTTAATTCAATAACGCGGCACAAAACCGCACCGGGGAAAACCAGCTCGTCATTGGCGTTGCGGATGAGACGTCGTTCGATTCGCTCGGATACGATAAATTCCTTTGAATACCGCTCATACTTGCCATTATCTGTACTGGTATATAAAACAAAATTCGTTGCAGGGTATTCTGCAATCGCATTCATACCCAACCCCGGATAACCATTCCGACGCACTTTCTTCATCGCCCCCTGAGTAACCTCTAAACCTTCTCCGCCCGGAATACAATCCAATACAAATACCATTTCGATACGATCAACGGCTGCTGAAATTGCATTGTCGGTGTCTTTACGCATCTCAAGCATCTCCGGGTGTTCTACGGCAAATGGATCAACTCCCACAGCCCGACCGCCCAGCGTTTCAATCCAATTGCGACCGCACGGCGGCACAAAATTATGGGGAACCGTAAAGGCTCCCCCACCTTCGTAAGGCTTGAACTGAACGAATACTTCCATACCCGTTTTTTTAGCAAAAGCAATCGCCTGCCGCAGTGGATCTTTACCTACCGCCGCTCTGGACTGCCGCAGAAAGTTGGTACTATCCTGCGGCACAATCCGGACAGAATAGTCCGGTTCGCCCGGCGGCGGAGCAATGATATAAAAACGCTTAAAGCCGCAATCGGCAATCAGACGAATTTTCTGCTCCAGCAATTCACTATTGTGGAAATAACAGCACAGATCATGATCCAAATCCATGATTGGAGAAACATGGCCGGTATATCCTTTCAAAATATTACTTGAGCCGGACGAGCGAGAGCAACTCGTTGCAGGATTATCAGTAGAAGCGACATTCACATCGTTTACGGAGACTGTCACTGCTGATGTTGCAGTTTCCAGACAAAGGAATACCGTATAAGTAAACAGTATCACCCGCAAGCAACTCACTGGGTTGTTCATAATAAATCTCTTTCTTTTAAACAACTTCTCCGCCATTGCTTTATTGCTCATGCTACCACGAATTAAACCGGACTTCGAGAATATTTACCCTTGCTTTTCCAGCCTCTTTCGCAGACTCATAAGCAACGAGTATTATCCATATCCAACAACCTATCGAACTGTATTTATCACCACTGTAATGAATATAATCCTTTTTTAATGACCTTGCAAGACCAAAATAATCAGTATTTTTTTTACATCAAAACAACGTGTTTTATCCATATCTCTTCAGATGCGACAGATCGATTGACAAACACCACCTCTTCCTAACACCGCCTCTTAATCCAATGCAGTAGAGAACAATTATTTAATATAATACCGGATAATTCGGACACAAATTATCTATGAAGTATGCACTTATCTACAGTGTCTTTCTTTGCTTCGTGGTACCGGAGCATATTATTATATTTGAACTTTTGGGGATTGCACACGAGGGTCTCTATTCACTCCAATATCTGTTTGAAAAAACACTTGATTATCAACAAAACCTGGGTAATATCCTAATAGTAATCTTGCAAACAAAAATATTTTCGGAAGCCAACTAAGAAAGGCGGCAAAGTCATGAATTCAATCATAAAAAAAGTCCCCTCCACAAACATAAAATTAAAGCCGGTTATAGATGTACCACGGTGGGTCGGGTCGAACCTCGCCGAGATATTTGACACATCCGGCGAAACCCGCATGGCTTGCGGTATTCATGAGATTTTCGCCTCCGAAACCGTCGAAGCGGATCGGGTGGTGGATGATCTTCTTTATATTCTTGAAGGGGAAATTGAAGTTCGCACCGATAAAGAAACCGAAGTATTCAAGGCTGGAGACTTTGCATACGTAAAAGCACAAAGCACTGTAACCTATGCGGTACGTAAATATGTCAAATTGATTTATGTGGTGTATCCTGCCTCGTGGAAAAGCGAATCAAAGCCGTAGTCAACATCTTCGGCGATATCATTGATTCCTGGAGAATCGGCAGCCCAAAACTGCCTATTCGGTTCTCCAGCTATATCCTGGCTCATACCCCAGCAAGTCTTTCGCTTTTGTTATCGAAAAAAGGCTTGCATAGCCATTCATATCAAACTGCGGGTCTATGTCCTCAGCTCTGATTCCATCCAATTGCTGAATCAATTCTTTATTGGGCAAAGGACTAAGCGTATCTGCCGCAGATATAAAGAAAATCTCATGCTTTAGCGTATCATTTTTACAGGCCAATCGAAATGCCAAAGCAACATCTCGAACATCAACATAGCTCCAAAGTGTCTTTCTCGATGATCTAAGCGGTTTATTTTCATAATCCGAGGGACACTTGACCACTGCCAATCTCAGACATAGAGTCGAAATTCCATAATAGTTCGAATAGCCTTCACATAGAATTTCATCCACCCTTTTGGTTATCCCATAGATTTCGCTGCACCTTCCGCCCGGCTTCGGAATATCCTTCTCAGTAATTGGTATCTTATTAAGTTCTGTACTGAAAGCACATATTGAACTTGCAAAAATAAATTTTTTTATGTTATTTTCAACGGCCGCCTGAAGGGAATTAAAAACGCCTCTGATATTGATTTCAAACATTTCTTCATTCGTCGGCTTATAATCAGCTTTATCAAATACCGCCGCTAAATGCACAATTATATCAAAACCTGAAAATTTCTCCCTAAGTTCACCCAGATTACAGATATCCGCTTTTATGATATTCGTCCTCTCAAGAGGACATTGGAGATGTTCTAATATAAAAATTTCACCCAGATTGCAAAGCTCTCTTTCAACAAAACTGCCAATAAAACCTCCACCGCCTACTATTAATATCTTCATGATAATATAATTTCCCCTATTTTACCACCGGCATCAAACCTGGTTCTTTACATTCGATGATTTGCCGATGACTATCACGCTTTGTTATCGATGGCATCCGAAGCTCTTTGAGACACTGCGTGAGGAATGTACGAGACTGCTCAATGTCTTTGATTTGCTGAGGCCCCGAGATTTCTCGCTCGATGATGATCTCTCCGCTAAAGCCCAAGTCTTTAAGAGTTTTCAAAATTGCTGGAAAATCTGCCTTACCCTGTCCTATGGGTACTTCCATGCCAAGTTTTCGTGGATTTGTCGGATACAGACCATCTTTTGCATGGAGATTTTTAATATACTTTCCAAATATTTCTGTTGAGTCCAGAGGATTGCCCTTGCCATACAAAACAACATTTGCCGTATCAAAATTGATTCCTAAATTGGGCATATCCACATCCTCAATCAGTCGGCGTAAAGCGACAGGCGTTTCCTGGCCGCTTTCAAACCAAAATTCCAACCCTTTGGCATTACAGTATTCTGCTACTTCTTTTACAGTTTTGACAACCTCTGGATATTGCGGGTCGGCTGGATTTTCCGGGATAAAACCAAGATGAGTAATGATTGCACGAACACCAATCATTTCAGCAAAATCCGCTCCCTGTTTAAGCTGCATAACTCTCATATCTCGAAATTCACACGGAACAATTCCCAGTGTAGTGGGCCCCTGAATAAAATCCCATACACGGTTACCAGTCCAGCCCGCCCAAACAGCAGTAATTTTAACCCGGCTCTGTTCAGATTGCATCTTTACCTTCTGAGCAATCTTTTCATTGTAAAGCGCCATATTCCAACAGCATAACTGACAGACTTTCATGCCCATCTTGGCAACCTGACTAAACAAGTTATCTGTATCCGTCAATTGTACGAGAACGCCTATTTCAAAAGCAGACATTGTAATATCTCCGATTCAATTTTTATACCGTTGTAATAACCCAATCACATGTTAACCCCGAATCCATAAATACCGGCTTGAGACACTTCGGATGCCTAATGCGTCCAATATAGGATTCACCGCGTTTTTCCCATGAAACTTCAATGTTGCCTGCCGGAGTCGGTATTGTCCCGGATGCCCGGCTAACATCACCCAATACGGGCCTTACGCAAAAAGAAGAAAAACCCGGCTCCATAGGCGTTATGCCCAGTGTATATGCCTGATAGACATATGCAGGAACCGTTGAAAAACCATGACACAGACTGCCGGCGCCTTTAAAATCCATCTGCCCCTTTATCGTTTCCCAGAATGTCGTAGCGCCATTGTAAAGCATGACTTTCCACTGGTCCGTAATCATTCTGAAAGCCCGATCTCCAAATTCCTGAGAACCTTTAAAAATCGCCTCATATTTGTAAATCGCCATACCAAGTGAAATCGGCACCCATCCATTATCAGGATGTGTCAATCGACTTTGTAACACGTGAGCATCCCTCGGGTCGGGCACATTGGCCAGTATTGCCAGTGATTGTGCCATTTCTGCATAGTGATCCTCAATCGCCTGCTGCCCGACATAGGTTGTATAACTCTGTTTTGCGGCAACCCAGAACCTCTTGTGGGCCGCCTTTCGCGCAGCAGCAGCTTGATTGCGATACTCTTTCGCAGACCTTTCCTGACCGCAACGGTCAAATACGATGGATAGCTCCTCCAGCGCCAGAATGAAAAAGAAATTCAATATCGCATCAAATCGCTGCCCTGAGAGCGATTCTTCGTCCGTACGAGCAATCGAACCGGATAATCCATCTGCCCAATCATAAAATTGCCAGTATTCCTTTCCCAGCGGACACGGCAGAAGATCGTCAACAAGTCGGCGACAGTGCGTTTTTAACACTGTATCAGCACACAGGATAAGTTCTTGTACCCGTTGAATGTCGCCGCTAAAACGAATATACTCAGACAATGCCACTATCCATGCCATTGTGGCAAAGGGTATCTTTAAATTTAATCGGCTCGGAGAACATGCCTTCACAAAACCATCGTCTCCCACAGATCGTCCCAGAAGATCAAGGGAAATACGGGCAAGGTCATATTCACCAAACAGATAATAACCTACCAATGCCTCTGTTCTGGCATCTTCGGCATACAGGGCTTGTTCTCTCCAGGGACAGTCTTCGTACCGTTCATGCATACATAGTTGAAGCGTGTGCCGGGACACCTCATAAATCTGCTCCGATAAAGAATCGGAACAATTGAACGCGCCAGACATACGTACCGGGTAGTTTGCCGGAAGCAGACCGGCATACCAGAGCGTAACAGGGGCACGCATCAGGGTAAAATGCAGTTGAATATATCGGCCCGCATAACGTTCCATGTAGTGAACGAAATGCTGTCTGCCGGTTTTAGCTATATATCTGGATGCAAAATTTCGACCTCCAACTTCTGCGCGAACCCGCATATCGGCAAGATGTTCCCCAACTGCGATGTCAACCACGGTACCATCAAACGCGTCAAGCTCTATATCAATAAAGCCGCACTCCTCACGGCCAAGATCAACAATTATATAAACACCGTCTTCCTCAGCACCCGTCTTGCATGAAAACTGTACTGAATGAGATACAATCTTTTCATTACTTGAGGTGATATTATCAAATAATTCATGGGCATATCTGGCCGAAAGAAAATCATGCTGCATCAGTTTGGCTACCGTGCCGTCTTGGGGTACGGATCGCTTTAACAACCCCTGCGCGATTATTTCATGACAGGGTCTTGGACCCACTTCCAGCATGGATAAGGGCCGCTTTAACAGAACCCCCTTCTGTTGGGTTACGCAGGCCGGCTTCCAATCATTCTGTGGAGAATAGTCTATGGCCATCCAGTCTTCTGCATTACGAGCATCATATAAAAAAACAAACCCTCTCTGCTGCGAGATTCGCGCCATCGGTCCCTGCGTGTAGCCCTGGCTCATGCGGCATTGAGTCGTTTCATCACTGCATATGGCGGCCTGACCGCATCGAAAGACGAACCACAACCCCGGTTCATCCGACACATATGAAAAATGATCTTGCCCGCAATAATAGGCCTGTATTGTTAGTACATTTTGTCCGCGATGGACGAATTCTGTCACATCCATCGCCGAAAACGTTTTGTGATCGGGAAAATCCGAGAATTGCCCCGTCCCAACAAATCGACCATTAATCCATGCAGCAAAATTGGAATCCACGGCGATATGGAGTTCCGCACTGTCAACATCAGCCAGATCGAATGTTTTCCGGAACTCAACATATTGGTTCACTTCTCGGGTCAACAGAGGTTGCCAAACCCATTGAGGCTGGATATCAGAACACTTCATGATGTCTATCATTTACCTGTTAATTAAAAATTACTTCTATTTGCCGCGTTTCCACATATACACCATTTCATCCGACATCAGTTGAGAGGTCTTGTACCACTTCACATGAGCATCCATGAACGCAATATTGCCTCCGACACCGTGAACATCAGGCATATCCCCATACTTGTTTACAACGCCATAAACTCTCGGCGCGCCAAGAATTCCAAAGGTATAATTACTTCTGAGAGTCATAATGTCCGTTTGCTTGTTGCCATTACTATCCCCGATCATAATGAAACTACTCTGTCGGCTCACACGACCATAGGTAACACATCCCCCTCGTGGAGTATCCGTAGGACTCGGATTTTTCGTAACAATGTATCCAAAACCAAAGCCAGGTTCGTCCTGAGGTGTATACTCTGAATCACGCTTCCAATTCCAGCCCGTATAATTCAACCCAAAGCCTGTCATAAAAAGGCCATTGTCTTCCCATTTCATTAATTTTTTTGTATTCAACGAAGGACACCTTAGCAACTTTTTACTTTCAGCAAACTCCATGACAAGTTGATGCCAGTGACTAAATCCCGGATAAAAAGGACTTAAATTCCCGGGCATAAACGTGGCAGGGAACGTGTTTTTATACGTAACCGCATACAAATGCATGCCGTAAGCCATTTCTTTTAAATGTGATGCACACACGATCTTTTTTGCCTGCTCACGCGCCTTGGTCAAAGCGGGCATTATGATTGACAGCAATAAAGCAATAATAGAGATGACCACCAGCAGCTCAATCAATGTAAAACCTGATTTATATTTCCTGCAAAAAATATTCATAATTCTGTTCCTTTCTCACATACAATACATACGAAACAAAAAATTATTTTACTTTTGAAATTTCTATATTCGCCTTGGACTTAGTATGGATAACCAATTGCGGCGGATCGTAAAGAGCTTCGGGGTCCCCTGTTGCGAACAAGGTATCGCCCGTGTGAACATTACCATAGTGATATTTCAATAACAGTCCGCGATTTTGTTTGGCATCCATTAACCAGCGTCTAACCCAATCCGTCAGCAAAGGACTGGAAAAGGTCGATAATCCATCAGGGTAAGACTCGACTGACATTGCACCCAAAAAAATGAGTTCCGTTTTCATGGTCTGCCACGTGTTCCATGTAATATCATTTTCCCGCCAATCACCTTCGGCAATGGCATAAACATCAATACCATCCCCGATATCACCGTCCGTCTGGACTGCACGAAAGATGACTTTATTAATCTCATTGACATCCACTTTAGTCATATCCCAGCGAATGAGCGTCCACCGACAAGCTCCGGATCCACCTTCATCCTCAATACGCAGATCCATCTGCCGTCCAAAATTTGCGTCGGGCTTGTTCCGATCAAGATAAGTGTCCTCCGATGCCGCAATCACATTAATACCCGACAACTGTGCCTGAAATGGCGCCGCAGGAAAACCTGCCTTATTATAGAGATTACAGGGCGGATTATTAGCCCAGGCATAGCGAACTGCAACAGGATGGGGTACTTTCGGCGAACTGAGTACCACCGCGTCGCCTTCTATGCGAGCATTCGCCCATTCGTAAACAAGGTCTTCGCCTGCAATAACAAAACCTGCTAATTTGCTTACTAATTGTCCTTCAGCATGATCAAAACTCAGGCGAAGTCCGCCATTTTCGACAGCCATGCTTTTATAGACAGGGCTTTCATAAGAAATACCCTTTCGACCATATTCACGGGCCAATGCGCCCAATGCGAGACGTTTTCCCACATCCTGCTTATTTTTGGGATGGTTCGTATCGGCATCTCCAATGTCCGCAGTGACAACTAAATGGCAATTAGCAAGCTTCTCGGCAGTTTGGGCCTGCGCATCGCGTACTCGCGCCCAGCCGCTGACTTCGTTTGGATTATCCTGTAAACGTGACCAACTGGATATCTGGACTATGTAAAACGGAAAATCTCCCTGCTGCCACACCTTTCGCCAGTTGTTAATCATGGTCGGCAAAACATCCGCATATTCCAGCCCGCGGCCGGCGTTACACTCCCCTTGATACCAGAGTACGCCGCGCATCGCGTAAGGCACAAGGGAAAGTACCATGCCATTGTACAGACCGCTGGGACGCTGAAAGTGCATTGGCCCCATAGGCATAAAAGGCTGCTGGGGAGGTTCGAGGCCTGCTTCCTTGCAAAGTTTTGACTTAGCCTCCCATGCCTGTATACTTGCTTGATAAGAAGCTTCACTTTGCGCATAATCCCGACAGGCGGCCTCGAAACGTTCAACCAAATCGCCGAGTCTCAGATTACCCTTCAAAGCATCCCACTCCGTCCAGGCTTCAGCCGGAGTACCACCCCATGAAGTGAGCACTAACCCTATTGGCACACCTAACTGTTCATAGACTTCACGAGCGAAAAAGTAGCCCACCGCCGTAAAACTTGCCGCCGTCTTCGGGGAACAGATAGTCCATGCCCCACCCAATGTTCGATCTGGTTCCGGACAAATCCGATGTTCAACTTCATACAAGCGAATCTTCGGATAACTGGCGGAGGCAATTTCGTGAGCGGCATCATAGCACTCCTGCACTGTAACACCCATGTTGGATTGTCCAGAACAGACCCAGACCTCACCCATGAGGATGTCCTTGATCTCAATGGTATTTTTGCCCGCAACCACCATCACCAGCGGTTCATTCGAAACCACAGGCTCAAGTACAACCTGCCAATTACCATTGGCATTAGCGGTTGTTTTCACAGTCTGACCGGCAAATTGGAGGCTGATACTTTCGCCTGCATCAGCCCAACCCCATACCGGAAGCCTGGCTGACCGCTGCAACACCATGTGGTCGGCGAAAATGGAGGCCATTTTAACATCCGCTTTCACACAGACAGCCATCAATAGGACAACAAATACATATAAGCGGCAATTTCGTTTCAACTTTTTTACCTCATCGCGGCAGTTTTCTAACGCTCAACAGGAAGACTATCTTTTTGCATCGACAACCACATTCGTCATATCTTAACCCGATATGACCACACAAAGATTTTTTACATATCCTCAGCAGATTGCCAGTTACTCGCCATAATTGCAAAATCAAGCAAATTGACAACTGAATCGCCGTTCAAATCGCCGGCATTAAGTACTATTGTACCCAGGTTGGTCGGACTGGCCGAAATGTTGATATTGGGTAAAACTTTTTGTAGATGTGTAAACGCCTTAACCGCCACGTCATAGGTCCCCAATGGGACCAGGTCGACTGCAAAACCGCCGGTCGCATCAAGCAGCAGGTTTTCAGTTCGCACCGCTATGCCATTCTGACGCAATTCAACCTGTACCCCAAAGTTCTGCAAATTACCTGCATATCCATTTGAGTTGACCTTGCCCTGAATTGTTGCAAACGCCGATGCAGGAATATGCTGAATGATTAACTGCGGAGCATGACCATAGGCTGTTTCTTCTCTGGCACTGAAACTATCACCAATTGATGGAGAAACAGGCGGATTTGTACCAGACATTTTCAGTATTATGCCATAGTTCGGCTGGCTTCCAGCCTTCCAGTCCTCTACCCACGCAGCCAGATTCGTATTAGAAAAAATCGCATTCCCCGCCGTAATTGCCGGGCCAGCACTGGCTAACTGCCCCAACAAAACCAGACTTTGGGGAGTCGACGCCCAGTTGTTCCACGTCACGGTCGCTTCACTCCAGTCGCCCGTTTCAATGCCATACACATCGATGATACCATCAGGATTATCCCAACCGCTCATCTCTAAAGTCACGGCAGTAATTACATCCGTGGCAGGTATACTGGAAAGATCCCACTTAATCAGTACATCCTGACGGAGACCTGGAACATAGTAATCATTACTATAGAGCATAGGTCTCAATTCCGTAGCAGTCCAACCCCAGTTCAGATGAGGAATACCCTTGGTGTCCCCCGCCCAGTTCTGGTGCTGATCAACAGGAGCATCTTCCGATGCATCTATAACACTGGTAGTCGCCTGATTAACCATTCGGAAATTGGGAATACGATGGAATGTCATGAACTCCGCGTCATGGAATGGCGTTGATGAATATGGTACCGAACCGCCAAACGCAGTCCTGCTTACAAATATCATGTCCTGTCCATCGATTTGCCAATCGGCATACTGGAAACCGATTGTAGCACTGTCAGCATTTTCAAGAATTGTGGCCTTAACTGTCCAATTAACAAGGTCAGGCGACGAAATCAGCACAAGCCGATTGCGCTGTGCTGCTGGATTAGTCTGTTTATTTACCAGTGACCAGTATAAGTTCGTCTGCTGGTCATAACGGATAGTAAATTTTACACATCCGCCCGGAAAATCAATAATTGTCTGGGGACTGAAGGAGAGAGTCGCACCATTGGATGACACCTGAACAACAGCGGCCTTATCTGCACCCAGCCAGCCGGTACGCAAAATATTCTTAACGCTCCCGTATGGCGCTGCTACAACATTACCTTCAAGCCAGGCGCCATTCGATATGTAATCCCCCATCAGAAGCGTATTACTGACAGTCCAATTCGAGGCATTGAGTAAATCCGCATTAATCGGCGCAGATACAACCATAGCACGGAATTCACGGCTGTAACCCGGCGTAACTGTCGGATCAACCTTTTCGAATGCACGCCATATACGTCCATTGTGTACAAGTACAGGCGTAGGCGCACCATTGTATCCGGTGGCCGACGAAGTTATAAAGCCCGTCGTCGCACTCGAAGGTGTGGTCCAGGTTGATCCGCCATCTGTGGATTTGCGAATAGCCACATATTCACTTCCGGCGCCATTATTAAAACCGCCAATCAAATACAATTCACCGTTATGAACAAATAATGTCGATTCGTACTGACCGGGCAACTGCGTCAGCCAGGTCCAGTCGGCACCTTTATTTTGTGAGCGTAAGATATGTGTCGATATAGCTCCCGGAGACTGATCGTGCGAAGCTATGTAGTCGCCATTAGGCAAAATAACGATGCTTGGTGAAGAAACGTACATGCCGTTTGCGGGGTCATAATAATCGATAACCACCCCGGGAGGAACCGCTGCGTATGCGACCCCAGCAGCCATACAAAGAAATCCAATAACAATTATCGCCGAACAGGAACGAATAAAATTCATAAGACTTACCTCCAAAAATACCGTTACCCACATTTTGCCGTACAGCAACTTACTGCACATGCTCAAATTTTTCGATTCACAACAACTCTACTGCCTTCTGGACGATCCACAAGTCAATAATGCGGGGTGGACGATGGCTGTGCAGGCCATATCTGCCCACCCCCGCTTAAAAATAAGAGTATCCGTCGTTTCTCAGACTTATGCACGCCGACGTCTAATTAACGATAGTAAACCACCCGCCAGCAAAACAAGGGTAGCTGGTTCCGGCACCTGAGTTATGACCAATTGCGGGGCGTGACCATATGACCAGGTATCTTCGTGAGCACTAAAACTGTCCCCACCTGCTTCCGTCCCGGCTTTCTTTAGAATCAACCCGTAGTTTGACTGACTGCCATCCACCCAGCTCTGCACCCATGCGGTCAGATCAGGATCGGAAAAAATCGTATCGCCAAATGCATTAGCCGGACCGGCGCAGGTAAGCTGCCCCAATAAGACCAGACTTTTTGTGGTGGCCACCCAGTTATTCCATGTCACAGTAGTTTCATCCCAGTCGCCTAACGCTATACCATACACGTCAATCGGGCCATCAGAGTAATCCCAACCGGCCATCTTCAGAGTCACATCTGTAACCGCATCAGTGGCAATTAAACTGGAAACATCCCACTTGAGCATTACATCCTGGCGGAGATATCCATAGTCGGGGGTGTAGATTTTCACATTCAATTCCGTACCGTCCCAACCCCAGTTCAGATGAGGAATACCCTTTGTATCCCCGGCCCAGTTTGAGTGTTGATCGATACAGGCATCATCTGTAGTACCCAACGTAGTTGTTGCCGCCTGTGTGGTTGAAACCAGAATCATTAACACACCCATTAGAACTTTAACTAACAACGCTCTGTTTCTCATAACACTTCTCCTCTATAGCTAATACTTTGTTAACTACCGGTCCCCATTGGACCAGTTATATATAAAAGTCATAATACCACATCGCTCTATCCAGATGTCCGCAGCAAACCATTTTTGCGTTACTAACCGGCTATTCTTATAGCCTCTCACCGATTCACACATTGACAAGTATTATCCATAAAGAATTAATTTCTCGTCATCCAATTCCAACATTTTTACATTACTTTATTATTATATTAACGCAAGAATAACAATACAAGACAAAAATGATACGTCATGTTTTTTACATAAAAACATCGTGTTTTGTCCATATCCAGAAAAACAGAAAATCTTTATATAGCCCCTTTTCTAATGAACGGCAGAGGCGACAAACCCCATTGAAGGTGCACTTTTCCAACAGAAAACACATCTACTATTGACAAACAAGTCCGATAAAAGACAAATGCTATCGGATTTATAAAATTCGATCCGTATCAACCGCTTGAAAATTAGTCATAGACAATAAATCACCCTCATCCAGCAGCAAGCCCCCTGAATCCTAACGGCTGCCGGACATTTCCGGAAATCCCTCTCTGACAATTTCAAGCGAGATGTGTTGCAAATTGCCGAGGACTTGATTACAATTTGCCGATATGCAGGAATTTGGATATAATTATCAACGCGATGTCGAAACTGTCGTTATCTCTAATAAAAAAGTGTGACATGAAATACTACAACAAAAACCGGGGTGTAAAGTAGGTCGATCATGAGCAGCAAAAACAACTTGCCCATCCAGCCTCCAATATATCAATTGCCGGACGAGATCGCAAAAACAGGCAAAAAATACGGATTGTGTATTTTCAATTTTGCGCGTTCCCTGGTTTCTCCGCCAAGAGGATATTACGAACGCCCCCAGCGATATTTTGAGTATTATTCATTGTCACATCTGATCAAAGGCGGGGGAAAACTGTGGATGCCGGATGTACCAGAACGGCGGGTGGAGCCCGGACATTGCATTATTATGCCGCCCTACAAGATTCACAGATATGGAGCAGCAGAAGATATCTATTGTGAAGATCATGTGTGTTTTACCGGTCCCATAGCTGATTATATGTTTGAATGCAGTATCATCCGGCAAGGCATTCTCAACTTTGGTATGGTCCGTCGGTTGATACCAATCATGGAAGCCGCTTCAAATCCGTCGATGGATTCCCAGTTCGATGCAAATTTGCAACTGCAGCGCCTGTTACTGGATTTGTACCTTGAAAATCGCAATATACGTGCCAGTCACAGTGATTTGATTGAAGGCCTGCTAAAAGAAATCAACAAGAACATAAATCACTGGTGGACAATATCCGAAATGTCAGAATATTGTCAGGTTGGCGATGATCTTCTGCGAAAATTATTCCTGCAGCACACCGGTATATTACCTAAACAATATCTTGACCGCTTACGCATGCGGCGGGCTTCAATTATGCTGACGGAAAAAGAGCAAAAAATCGAAGAAATTGCCAAGCTGTTGGGATATCGAGATATGTTTCACTTCAGCCGACGTTTCAAGACGATCACAGGTATTTCCCCCCAAACCTATCGAAAACGCTTTGGTAAAGATGGTGCTACATCAACACACATCTCCAGTGAATTATTCATAAATGATATTTGATTCCTATCCGCTCTCTATCACGCTGCAGAAACCAAATATCACGGCACACACACTGAAGAGACTTATAAACCTATTCAATTCGACGATCAAACCGACAGTTTACTGTTTTAAATTTTCAGGCAACACTTCATCCTGTTTGGGTTGTCATTACCTTATGTTAAGAGAGGCTCTTCGCCCATATTTCAGTATGCGCCATTTATTGCCTCGAAGAAAGCGGTTCATTCACTTACTTGGAAAGTAGACCCTCTATATGATAATAACCAATCCGCTCCAGTATCCAACGAAATTCTTTCAACTCCGCCTCACTAATAGGAGACCGGTTTCGCGGAGGGATAATCTTATTGCTATCAATAATTCCACGCCATGCCAGCATTTTCTTCAATAACTCTTCTCAGTACTGTTCATAAAAAACCAGATAAGGCAGCATTTTAGTATAATAAATCTCAATCGCCGCTTCCGTCTGTCCCAGTAAATATAAGCTTACAACTTTGTTATGAATATCGAGTGCTTCAGTACCCGTCATAAATGTTTTAACACCCATCCTAAGCATATGAATCATATGCTTACCGCCAAACCCGCCAATAACGTCTGAGCCATCACTTGAAAACTTGAGGAGTTCGGCCGTCTTGGATAAAAAGTTATTGTCTTCCGCCTTAACATAACAAATATTTTCAAAATCACTGTACAATTTCCAAATAAACTCCGCAGACAATACGGTAGGATTAAATTGAACATCCTGTATGATGATGGGAATCGACACTGCTTCAGAAAGAGCCTTATAGTAATCATAAGCCTCCTGTTTTGTAGGAACATTGGCATAAGGTAATGCGGCCATCAGCATGTTCGCCCCCCGTCTTTCGGCCTGCATGGCAAATTGAACAGAAACACGCCGTGAGGAGCCTGTTGCACCGATAAAAACAGGAACTCTCCCCGCCACCTCTTCAACCAAAACCTCTGTGAGCAGGGTGCGATCAGCTTCCGATAGCTTGCTGAATTCAGAAGCCAAAGCCAGATGCCCTATAGCAACCGCACCGCATTGCATGCAATACGAAACCAGCCTGCGCTCACTATCTACATCAATCGTCTCATCTTCCCTGATCGCTGTGGGCAAAATGGGCATCATGCCTTTAAAATCATATTTATTGCATTTCGTCATTTAATCATTATTTCTCACAATACAAAGGATTTTATCAACAGCATTATAAAGTACACCATTAATCTGTGGTGTATAAAATAATAAAATCTATATCGACGCCATTTGTTCGAACAAAGGCTTAAGTGACTCATACAGCTTGCGGTAAGCATTATAGTACTTGTCATATAGAACATGAGATTCCGCACAAGGCGTATATACCTCATCATCTTCAATCAGTACCGCACATGCCTCTTGTACAGATGGGTACACGCCGACAGCCAGCCCCGCCAAAATGGCCGCGCCAAGACAGCCAGCTTCTTTGCTTTTAATGGTTCTGACTTGTCTTCCCAGCACATCTGCCTTGATCTGATTCCAAAGACAGCTATACGAGGTTCCTCCTGCCAGAATAATTCGTTTTATTTCGATTCCGGCATCTCCCACAAGCTCAATATTGGCACGCGCAAGATAAGCAACCGACTCCATAATTGCCTTGATAATATGTTCATGCCGCGTTGCCATATGCATTCCATAGATCACTCCACGTGCATTCGGATCCATTTCAGGCGACATTGCCCCGGAAAGATGCGGCAATACGATAAGTCCCTCACTGCCGGGCGGAATCATTGCTGCTGCTTCGGTGAGCAAATCATAGACGTTTTTTCCCTCCGCTTCCGCACGTGCAACATAGTCACTGCAAAAGTGATCACGAAACCACCGCAGAAGCATTCCTCCAGACGAACACCATGGCAAAAAAATATACTTTCCCGAAAGAACATGAGTCTGACAAGGCACTCTGCGTTTGGGATCAAAGAACGGTAAATCCGTTGTCACCGAAACATTCAACGAAGTCCCTGTATTCTCAGTTATGATACCGGATTCAATATTGCCGCTGCCGATGCAACTGCACGCCTGATCCATACCGCCGGACACCACAATAGGTCTGCCGGTAAAACCGAGCTGTTCAGCTACATCTGTTTTTACTTTGGCGATTTCAACTCCGGATGGGTAAATCTTACCAAGCTGGTCTGGTTTGATGCCAATATAGTCGAGCATCTCAGGCCACCAGCTATTCTTATGAATATCATACAACAACGTAGAACAACACAGCGCACCGTTGACAGCAAAGCAGCCGGTTAGGCGGTATATCAAGTAATCTTCTATCAGGAGAATTTTGTATATATTTTTAAAAACATGGGGTTCATTCTTACGCAGCCACAGAAGCTTTGTAGCCGCCCAGGTGCTGTCAACTTCGGGACATCCGGTAATCTTGTAGACTGTTTCGGGGCCAAACGCATCACGAATCTGACGTGCCTCACATCCCGCACGGCTGTCGAGCCAGACCATAGCATTTCGCAGCACTTTTCCGTCTCTGTCAATTAATACAAAAGTTTCTGCCTGACTTGAAATAGCCAATGCCTGCACCGCACGTTCCGCCGGTAAAGCATTTGAAAAAATCTGGCCAAGAACTGTTTTCAAAGCGGACCAGTAGACCTCCGGATCACACTCCACCCTACCTGTCGCCCCAGTAATCAGTTGATACTCACAGGAACCTCCGGCAATAAGATTACCTTCCCTGTCATAGAGAATCGCCTTCATTGCCGAGGTACCGGCATCAATACCCAACAAATAGCTCATAGCTGCAAAACCTCACATAAACGCTTCTGGTCGTAGAAACATCTCACCTCTACATATCTGTTGATATCGGCATTTCTTGTGAGAAGAGATTTTGACATATGACCCACACGATAGACTACTTCAGCGTCATTTCACGAAGATATCGTATGATGCCGGTTACATCATGAGACTCACGCATAAACGCCATCTTCTTCTCATCCAGCGATTTGGCAATACTCATAAGTTTTTTGAGAGTACGAATGGATTCGGTCGCAGCCTCCACGGCATTTTGACGATACGGATAAATATCCAGAGAATGCCAGCCGTCATATCCGAATCGATTCAGCCAGTACAGCGCCTCAAGAGTCTCCCACAGGTGGACGCTGCCTGCGATCATATCGTGATCCCAGTCTCGACAATTATCATTCCAGTGCAGATAGAACAATCGCCCAAAACGATTACACAGCGCCATGGAGTCCGCCAGATTTTCAAAAGCCATCAGTGCATGACCCGTATCAATATTGACGCCGATGTTAGCCAGCCCAATCGTGTTTGCAATCAGCAGTGTCTTGCCGACTGTACTCATCAGTGAATGGACTCTGGGTTCCTTTACTTTGTACTCAAGGCACACCCGACAATCAGCTCGATGTTCTGCAATTTCCCGGATGCCATCGAATGTACGGTTCCAGTATGCCGTATAGTCAGCTTCCATAGGGTAATCATATCCATCATGGCCAAGCCAGATGTTGATTTGATTGGCCCCAAGCTCGACCGCCAAATCCATACCTCGCTTCGATATGGCTACGGCTTCCTGCCGAAGATTTTTGTCTTCAGACGTCAACGCTCCATATTTCCATTTTGCACAGCTATAATGGTCAATCTCAATAGCGCACAAATTCAGACCGTTGTTATCCAGCAGCCTTTTTATCACGGATGGATCGTCACCCGCAGGCTGCATAAAAGGATAATCAAGCTCAAGTCCGGTTGCACATTCCACTTTGGCAACCATTTGTATCATCTGTTCCAGACTGAGTTCTTTTTGGTACCCACAGGTCACAAACCTGTCCGCGCAGGGTGCAAACACACCTAAGCTCACTGAGTATTTTTCGTTATTAGACATCTCTTATTCTTTCTTGAGTATAGTAAATTTTAAGATGCCGGGCGCACCTGTGTGGTCTGCAGCAGTATTCTCTTACAAGCCACACAGTTCGCCCGGCACGTCCCTTATATCCACGAACATTAAAACAAAATCAAAATGAACAAAACTGAAAGATCCTCCGACACAATATCAGGGATTTTCAACGGCCAGCCAGCTTGCTGCTAATATCCCGATATCTTGAATGTTAATTAGCCCATCTCCATTCAAATCGCCACCTTGAAGTGTAATCGTACCTACATTTGGAGTCACGGTCACATTGACACCGCTAACCACCTTTTGGAGCTGCGAACAAACCTTAAAAGCAATATCATAAGTACCGGACGCCACATCAGGAATTGAAAATCCACCGCCGGCATCAAGCAATGTACGTTCAGTTTTAACAGGTACACCGCCCTGTCTTAACTCTATCTGCACGCCAGCCAAACTCAAATCACCAACATACCCGCTAATCACCACAATACCGTTAATTGTTACAGTCGCGGGCTCATGAGCAATTATCAAGCGAGGTGCATGACCTGAGGCCCAGGTATCTTCTCGAGAACTAAAGCTATCGCCACCGGGAGTACCATCATTGGACATTTTTAAAATCAAACCATGGTTGCCTTGACTGCCATCTACCCAGTCCTGCACCCACGTGGTCAAGTCAGGGTCAGAGAACGTCGTTTGCCCAGCGGTATTCGCTGGACCGGCACAGGTTAAATACCCCAACAAAACTATACTTTTCGTGGTAGCTTCCCAGCTATTCCATGTCACGATGGATTCATCCCAGTCGCCTTCATCAATTGCATATACTTCTATCGGACCGTCAGAGCCATCCCAGCCGGACATCTCCAAAGTCACTGCGGTAATCGCGTCTGTGGCAGCGATAACGGAAACATCCCACTTGATCAATGCATGGCTGGCATTCGCATCGGGATACTCAGCCGGATCATAGGTTCGAATTCTCAACTCTGAAGCATCCCACCCCCATTCTGGATGTGGAATACCTTTTGTATCTCCTTGCCAGTTGGCATGGCCATCAATTTCAGCATCGCCAACTGCGTCAAGTGATATCGTACCCGCGGCGGCGGCAGGCTCGTGAGCAATGATCAATTGCGGTGCATGACCTGAAGCCCAGGTATCTTCTCGAGAACTAAAACTGTCCCCGCCAGGAGCTGAGCCGGATTTTTTGAGAATTAACCCGTAATTATTCTGGCTGCCGACGATCCATTGCCTCACCAAAGCAGTCAAATCAGGATCAGAAAAAGTTGTCTGTCCATACATATCCGCCGATCCGACACAGGTTAACTGCCCCAGCAAGACCAGACTCTGAGTGGTGGCTGCCCAGTTATTCCATGTCACAGTAGATTCATCCCAGTCGCCAACCTTAATGCCATACACATCAATCGGCCCATCAGAGCCATCCCAGCCGGACATCTCCAAAGTCACTGCGGTAATCGCATCTGTGGCAGTAATCGCGGAAACATCCCACTTGAGCAATACATAGCTGGCATTCGCATCAGGATAATCAATGGGGTCATAGATACGAACTCTCAATTCTGTCGCGGCGTGGCTCCACTCTGGATGCGGAATGCCCTTTGTGTCCCCTCGCCAATTAACATGACCATCAATTTCAGCATCATCAGTGGCATTCAGCGTCGTTGTTACCGCCTGCAGAGTTGATCCCATTACCACCAACACACCCATTAAAATCAAATTTACAAATATTCTGTGCGTCATAATACTCCTCACTCATATTCCAGTTGATGATTTTTTGCTTCTGATCCACGCTGGATCAGTCTTTTTTTAACTCCGTAAATTTAAGGCTGTACACGACCTGCCTTTATCGACATGCAATAATCCTTATTTGTATTCACCAGTTAGCTTCCCCTTTTGGTCACACACAATTCCAAACCAAACAAGTATTATCCATCCCTAAATAACTATCAAACACATTAACCCTCTCAGCAATAGACTAAAAACGATTATAATTCATACAACAAGGCTATGCAAGGCTAAAATAACAAGTCAGGTTTTTTACATCAAAACGACGTGTTTTGTCCATGTCGATACAAAAAAGAATCCATCCCAAAAGAAAAGATAGATTCGAAAGGAAGACTGATGAGCAACAATGGCAACACTCCCATAGGGTACAAAATGAGATTTATTGGAAAATAAAGCGGATTTCATCGGCGACCATCTCCGCCGAAGGCGGACCTTCCCAGACTGGAAATGTCTGAACCGACAAGCCCGAAAAAGTTTGCAAATCATCGCAAACCCGGTCGGCATCATCGATAT
>CAYTHV010000023.1:3985-30909 GCA_964437685.1 uncultured Pirellulales bacterium | reverse complement strand
AACAAAGGCGACGGTCGGATTCGAACCGACGACTAACGGTTTTGCAAACCGTCCCCTTAGGCCGCTTGGGTACGTCGCCATAGACAGTTATTCATAGCGTTTCTAATCTATTTTTGCAAGCAAAAATCATTTTTTTGAGTAAATTCTTATAATTGTGCCCAAAATCTATCTATATAAAGCAATTTTATAAGGAATTTAATGGGGGTCGGGTTGCAAAAAATGGCTATAAAACTTAGTTGCCTGCTCCACAAAGATGTGATATATTGCTCTATCTTTTTTGCATTCCATCCATGCCAAGACCGTCTGGCGTGAAAGGATTAACAGCGAATAATGCCATTGTATAACAGAGTTTGTTTTTGACTCGAATCGGCAACACTGTACTTAATTTATATACTTGATATCTATTTTTGGACTATATTAATTTTCACTGGAGTATTGTATGAAACGAAAAATGGTAACAATTGATGGTAATCAGACGACTGCGCATGTAGCGAATGCTACCAATGAGGTAATTGCGATTTATCCTATTACACCCAGTTCCCCGATGGGTGAAATTTCAGATGCCAAAACGGCGGCAAGTCAGCCCAATATCTGGGGTACGATCCCGTCGGTAACTGAAATGCAATCCGAAGGCGGCGCCGCCGGCGCTGTTCACGGTGCATTGGCCAGCGGTGCTCTGACAACGACATTTACTGCGTCGCAGGGTTTGCTGCTGATGATTCCCAATATGTATAAAATCGCTGGCGAATTGCTGCCGACAGTATTTCATGTTACAGCCCGCTCGCTGGCCTGCCAGGCATTGAGTATTTTCGGCGATCATTCTGATGTGATGGCCTGCCGCCAGACCGGCTTTGCAATGCTGGCTTCGGTAAATGTGCAGGAAGCGATGGACTTTGCCCTGATTGCCCAGCAGGCAACGTTGGCGTCTCGCATTCCATTTTTACATTTCTTTGACGGTTTCCGCACCAGTCACGAAGTGCAGAAAGTTGAAGAGCTGACCTATGATGATATGCGTGCAATGATTGATGATAAGCTGGTTGCCGATCACAAGGCCCGTGCATTATCGCCCGATCATCCCATGATGGGCGGAACGGCTCAAAACCCGGATGTTTATTTCCAGGGTCGTGAGACGGTTAACAAGTTCTATGACGCCGTGCCGGGTATTGTCGAAAAAGCGATGAACCAATTTGCTAAAATTGCCGGTCGTCAGTACAAGCTGTATGATTATTACGGCGCCCCGGATGCTGAAAAGGTGATCGTCATTATGTGTTCCGGCGCCGATACCGTCCGGGAAACCGTAGATTATCTGGTCAGTAAAGGCGAGAAAGTCGGCGTGATTATTGTCCGGCTGTATCGTCCGTTCAGTAATGAGCATTTTGCGGCGGCTTTGCCCAAAACGTGTTATAAACTGGCAGTGCTGGATCGCACCAAAGAACCTGGTTCAATCGGCGAGCCTTTATATGTTGATATTCGCACAGCTTTCGGCGAATTGATGAGCGAAGGCAAAATTAAGCTGGATCGATATCCGGTTGTCGTTGGCGGACGCTATGGTCTGGGCAGCAAGGAATTTACTCCGGGAATGGTAAAGGCCGTATTTGACAATCTCGATCAAAAAAAAAAAAAAAATCATTTCACCATCGGTATCAATGATGATGTATGTCATACCAGTCTTGTGTATGATGAACATTTTGAGACCGGCCAGAAAGTTTATTCTGCAATGTTCTTTGGTCTCGGTTCGGACGGTACCGTTGGCGCCAACAAAAATACCATTAAAATTATCGGCGAAGAGACGGAAAACTTTGCTCAGGGATATTTTGTATATGATTCCAAAAAAGCCGGCTCAATGACCGTATCCCATCTGAGATTCGGTAAAGACCCGATTCGCAGTCCATACCTGGTCAGTAAGGCGGATTTTGTGGCCTGCCACAATCCGAGTTTTCTGGAAAAGTACGATATGCTCGCTTCAGCCAAAACCGGCGGCACATTTTTGTTAACCAGTCTTGAGGGACCGGACAAAGCATGGGATACCTTGCCGATTGAAGTGCAGAAACAGATCATCAGCAAAAAATTGAAGTTCTATGTCATTGATGCGATTCGCATCGCGGAAGAACTCGGCCTTGGCGCTCGTATCAATGTGATCATGCAGACGGCGTTTTTCAAGATTAGCCATGTCATCGAACCGCAGATTGCTATTGATTCAATTAAGGATGCAATCAAAAAGTCGTATGGCAAAAAAGGCGAAAAAGTTGTGGCGATGAACAATGCCGCGGTGGATGCCGCCCTCGACAAGATTAGTGAAGTCAAGGTGCCTGCTCAGGCGACCAGCAAGATACATGTCGCGGCGGCTGTACCAGACGACGCTCCGCAATTTGTCAAAGAAGTGACTGCCGAAATTCTGGCAGGTCGCGGCGATTCAATTCCAGTCAGCAAAATGCCGGTTGATGGCAAATTCCCGACTGCAACCACGAAATATGAAAAACGCAATATTGCGGTTCATATTCCTGCGTGGGAACCCAACTTGTGTATTCAGTGCGGACGTTGCTCGCTGGTTTGCCCGCATGCCGCAATTCGCATTAAAGCCTATGAGACTTCGTTTGCCGACAAGGCTCCCAAGGGCTTTAAGTGTGCCGATGCCAAGGGCAAAGAATTTGCCGGGATGAAATTCACGGTTCAGGTTGCTCCGGAAGATTGCACCGGCTGTGAAGCCTGCGTATTGAATTGTCCCGTCGAGGAAAAGGATGCGGAAAAGAAGCCTACCGGCCGCAAGGCGATCAATATGGCGCTGCAAGAACCTTTGCGTCTCCAGGAACGTGACAACTTCAAATATTTCCTGTCGATTCCAGATACCGATCCGAGCAAGTTCAAGATTAACAGTGTTAAAGGCAGCCAGCTTGTTCCGGCGTTATTTGAGTTTTCAGGAGCCTGCGCCGGTTGCGGCGAAACGGCTTATGTTAAATTAATGACACAGTTGTTTGGTGATCGAGCACTGATTGCCAACGCGACCGGTTGTTCATCGATTTACGGCGGTAACCTGCCGACAACGCCTTATGCCAAACGCTTTGATGGTCGCGGCCCGGCATGGTCCAACAGCTTGTTCGAAGATAATGCTGAGTTTGGCCTGGGAATGCGGCTGGCAGTCAATAAGTTCAAGGGATTTGCAGTTGAACTCGTTGATAAAGTCGCCGGTAAGGGTTGTGTCGATAAGGCTCTGGCTGAAGAGATCAAAGCCGGTATGAATAGTCAGAAAGAACAGGCTGGCATTGAAACCCAGCGTGCCAGAGTTGACAAACTCAAAGCAGCCTGCCAGAAGAGCGATTGCCCTGAGTGCAAACAGCTTCTGACGGTTGCGGATTACCTCGTTGAAAAGAGTGTCTGGATCGTTGGCGGCGATGGATGGGCTTATGATATTGGTTATGGCGGTCTGGATCACGTGCTGGCCAGTGGTGAAAAGGTCAATGTACTGGTTCTGGATACGGAAGTCTATTCCAATACTGGCGGTCAGATGTCCAAATCAACCCCACGTGGCGCAGTTGCTCAGTTTGCTGCCGGCGGAAAACGGATGGCTAAAAAAGATATGGGCATGATTGCGATGAGTTATGGCGGGATTTATGTAGCGTCCATTTCGATTGGCGCCGACCCGAATCAGGCCGTCAAAGCCTTTGTCGAAGCCGAAAGCTATGATGGACCGTCGCTGATTCTTGCTTATAGCCATTGCATTGCACATGGTATTGATATGTCTACAGGTTATAACGAACAGAAGAAAGCTGTCGCCTGCGGACATTGGTCGCTGTACCGGTTTGACCCCCGTCTGGCCGCCGAAAATAAGAATCCATTACAACTGGATTCCAAGGCGCCGACGATGGATTTCGCCGAATATGCGTATGGTGAAAACCGGTATCGGACACTCAAACAGTCCAAGCCGGAAATTGCTGCGACATTGATGGATCTGGCCAAAAAGGATGTCCAACGCAAATACGAGACACTTGAAAAGTTGTCGAAAATGTAAATAGTAAAGTGTAAACAACCGGCCCTGTGGTAATTTTGCAGGGCTGGTTGTTTTTTATTGTACGAAGTTGATTAAAATAGTAAAAACAGCTTTAATTGGGTGGAATTGTTTTAAATAGGAGTTGATATGATTCGCGTTTCTATCTGGATGACCTCTTTAATCATCACAATGGCGATAAGTGGATGTGGCTCAAAAGGCGGTGCTCAGGCAACACCCTCATTAACTTCTGAAACACAAATTGTTGGTACATGCCTGGTACATTCATATAAGGGCAATGCTGCGAGTTACGTGACTCATCAAAAACACATATTTAGTCCGGAAACATCAAATTTGAAAATTATCTCTGAAGAACCACAGGGCAGAAGGGTATGGAATCTGAATAAAAATGATTTCCAGATTTCTACTAATGCCAAAGAGGTTGAAACAGACCTTTATGATAAGAATATGATGCAGGCAATTTTTTTTAGCATGGTATCTTCAGCCGAACTGTTGTCCGGCGAGCAGTTGACTTCAGGGGAGCCTGTTAAAGTGGAGGGGCAATGGGATATACCCTATCAGGTGGACAATAAAAAAACTCAGGTAGAATTATTTCAGGATAATGCAAGTAAAAGATATGATTTAGCTTTTATTGGGGAAGATAAAATTTTTCTTCAGGCACGTAATTATAATTATTGGTATGAAAAAAATCTGAAAAGACAAATTCCGCGAACAATTGACATTTTTGATATTAGTAATGGGATGGCATCAAAAACGTTGATAATGCGAGTTGAATATCTGTCGATAGAAGCTATAGTCAGAAAGTAACATGCATGAATAGTGTGTCCTTTTCAGTATTGATAATGGATAAATTATTGTTCCTCAGACAAAAAAGACTTGTCATATAGTCAATTTTGGCTTAATAATTAGCATTTCGGTGATTATTTTCACAGTTGTTTTTATTTGACGAAAAGTTTCCTCGATTAACAGTAGTGCTTCAATGAAAGTTAATGTGGGTAAAATTGTATTATCGAAAAGTGTTTTTTATAATATCAGGGCATTTTTTGAAATTAAGGAATCTGGTTGAAAAGCCGATGTATAAGTACTATATTGCAGATTTACGGATAAAATCTCTGTAGAAAATGACTTATGGAACGGCAGGTCTGCCGTAAAAACATAGGAATAATTTAAAATTTATATGTAAGGGTTGTAAAAGCGATGGGAAGAATAAAAATCTTTTTTACAATTGTCGTCGTGTGTGTTGTCTTAAGTGGTTGTAATAGCGACATTCTCGATCCGACGCAGATAGGCCGATTTGAACCAACGCCCGCGGTCAATGTGATTCTTGATTCCCTTGGCGTAGCAGATGAACCTACTCCGACATACGAAGGTGCGGAAGACCCCAAACCTGAGGATCTGATTGATACAGAGGTGGATTATGTATTTGCTTCCGGTGATATTGTTCGCATCAGTATTTTTGAACTGTATCAGCAGGGGCAGACTTATGTAAATGATTATGTTGTTACCGAAACTGGTCGCGTTTCGATTCCGGATGTTGGCCAGGTTCAGGCAGCCGGGTTGACTGAAGCGCAGTTGGAGCAGGAAGTTCGAGATATTTTGTCTCCATCTATTTTGAAGAACCCTTCCGTTACAGTCCTTCTGCTGGCTTCACAGTCTCGGTATTTCTCGATTGTCGGCCAGGGTGTTGGACAATCATCACGATTTGAGATTCCGCGTTATGCATTCCGTCTGACGGATGCGATTGCTCTGGCGGGCGGTGTCGCAGAATTTAACGTCACTTATGTCTATGTTTCGCGTGATATTTCCGGCACGCAGCCTGAGCCGTATTCAGGCCAGTACTCAACTGAACCTAACAAAACACCTGAAATTAAAATGACTCCGGTGGAACCTAAAATTACGCCGGAAGATGAAATGTTGAATATTATTGCTCCCAGCGTTGCAAGTAAACGTGGGGGGTTGTTAGTTACAACCGCCGAAATGGCGACTCGGGATGAGTTAGAATCGCTGGCTGCTCCAGAGGGTGTTTATCAGGGACAGACTGTTCCAACTGAGCCTGTGTCAAAGCAGGAAGTCCTCCCGGCGACACAGCCGCAATCTGAGCAGGTACAATGGATATTTGAAGACGGAAAATGGAAACCTACTCGTATGGGAGGGCAGGTACAGGAAGTCCCCCAACCAACACTTCCGGTTTCGCAACAACAACTTGACAATCCTTCCCAGCAGCCGGCCCAGGAAACAGGAATTGAGACCAGCCTTGAGTCGCTGGGGACAAAGAGCAAAGTTACCCGCGTTTTACGTATTCCAGTGGATCGATTACTTGCCGGTGACCCACGCTATAACATTATTATCCGTCCGAGTGATCGAATTACTGTTCCGGTTGACATTATTGGTGAGTTCTGGGTGATGGGCAATCTGCGGTCGCAGGGTGCAATCCCCATTACAGGACGTCCGATTACGTTGAAAATGGCAGTGGCATCGGCTGGCGGGCTAAATGATCTGGCCGTTCCTCAGAAAGTCGAAGTTGTACGCCGCATTGGAAAGAACAAGTCTGGAATGATGCAGGAACAGACTGTGATGGTGGATTTAGCCAAGATCGCAAAAGGTGTTCAGCCGGACTTTTTCATCAAACCTTATGATCTGATAAATGTTGGGACTTCGGGAACTGCCAGGTGGATGTATCAGTTGCGTAATGCGTTCCGTCCGAACTATGGATTTAGTTTTACCTATGATCGTAACTTTGCCGACTTGGACGCCGGCAATGATCCTTTCCCTGGACATACTTCATTTGACAGTATTTTTTAATTTTATACGTGGTGAATATGACACAAACGGTTTCAACCCAGGTTCAGGCGTCAGTAAAGACTCCGGAACGGGAATATCGCTGGGCGGAAGTTTCGCCAGAGACCTGGATACGGATTGCCGTATTGACGGGTCTGTTTGTCTTGTTTTTTGCGGATGATTTATGGGGTATTCTCCATCGCTGGACCTCTGACTCCACATGGTCGCATGGATTTTTGATCCCCGCATTTAGTTTGTATTTTTTGCATCGCAAGAAAGACCATATATTGTCTCAATCCTTTTCGCCCAACTGGACGGTAGGGCTGATATTATTTGTCCTGTGTTTAGTAGCTTATCCGGTCAACATCGTTCAATTTAAGTTCGCTTATGGCCGTGCGGTATTGATGGTGATGACACTGGGAGCAATGGTTTTTTTCCTGGGCGGCTTAAAGCTGATCAAATACACGTGGCTGCCTGTTGTATATCTTTTCTTTGCGGTTCCTTTGCCGGAGCGGCTGTATGCACAGATAACGATTCCTCTGCGAAAAATGGCGGCGGAAGCTTCGGTGATTGTGTTAAATTTTATTCCCGATTTACAGGCAACTGCAAGCGGAGTTGTCATCGATGTGCTTTATAAAGGCAAAGTTCTGGAGCCGGCGCTGGATGTTGCAGAGGCGTGCAGCGGAATGCGTCTTTTAATGGCATTTGTCGCATTAGGCGTTGCAATGGCCTATCTGCATGATCGTCCTGTATGGCAGCGGCTGGTCTTGCTGGCCAGTACGGTGCCGATCGCTTTGTTGTGCAATGTTGTCCGTGTAACCATTACCGGTTTAATTTATATTCTCTGGGATCCCAAATACGCTCAGGGTATTTATCATGATACGCTTGGGCTTTTGATGCTGCCATTGGCATTCGGATTGTATGGTTTGATGGCGTGGCTGATGAGCAGTATTTATGAGGATGTTCCGGATCAGACGCAGCCGGAGCTGATTATTCGCCGTTCAGGTTCTCCGTCCACGCCAAAGGAGGATGGCCGTAATGAATAAAGCTCTTTTGCTAAAGCCTGCGTTTGTTGTTTGTGCGGTGATTCTCGCTGTCTCCGCGGCATCCAAAGAAGTGGTTATTCGTACCCTCGGCGTGCAATTGACAAAACTGCCGATATCGCTGAAAGCTCCGTTCGACAAGATGTCTGAAAAGAAGCTGGAACCTTATCTGGTTCGTAATAAACAGAAAATTACCAATCGCGATGTATTGGAAAGTCTGGGTACAGAAGAATATCTGCAATGGACTTTGGAAGATTCGAATGCTCCCGCCGATAGCCCGACACGATTCTGTTCTTTATTTATTACATATTATACCGGCAATCCCGATATGGTACCGCATGTGCCGGATGAATGTTATGTCGGCGGCGGAAATCAGCGAGTCGGCGCCGAGGAAATTACTATTGATTCGTTTTCATACTCAAATGCAGAGGGCATTGCCTCGGTATATTTGCCGGAATCAATACCGATGCAATATGTGGTATTCAGCCATCAGGAAAGAAATGGGTTGACGCCGGAAACACGGTTTTCGGTGCAGTATTTATTTAAAGCCAATGGCGAGTTTTGCGGCGGTCGAACTCAGACACGGACGGTTTTGGGCAAGAATTTTTTCTGTAAATATTCGTATTTTGCAAAGATTGAATGGAAGTTTTATGGTATGGATTATAGCGGGCTTGTAAATCCTGAAAAGGAAAAAACCATCGAAGCCAGCCGCAAATTGCTTTCGATTTTAGTTCCTGTTCTCGAAAAAGATCACTGGCCTGATTGGGAAAAAGCCAAGCGTGGCGAAATTCCAAACCCATAACAATTAAAATTATTTTACAGGGATTAGTTGATACATGGCAAAGAAACTGAATAAAAAAGTGGTTTATACGTTGTCGGTAATCGGCATTTTGTTCCTGATTGGCGTTGGAACCTTTGGGATTAAATATCTCCGTGAACGCAATCCGCAATACTGTCTGAATAAAGCGCGTGAGTTGGTTAAGGCCGGCGATTTTAAGATGGCCAGCCGTATGTATGGAAATGCGTACGGACGCAGCAGGCAGGATCGTGATAAAATAGATATCCTGTTTGAAATGGCGGAGTTTCATTTAAGTGTTGGCGAGAAACACGAGCCGGATTGGCCCAAGGCATTGCAATGCTGGAATACGGTGATCAATATTGATCCGCAGCATATTGAAGCCCGTCGTAAGTTGCTGGATTATTACTATCAGGCGGCGGACAGCGGAAGCGATGGGGCCTGGAAAATGGTTGATGAAAACGCATCTAAGCTTCGCGATATTTATGAAAAGACATCACAGGTACCAGATGCGTATGTGTTGCTTGCGGAAGCAAGGGCTTCGCTCTCTATTGCCCGGCTGGGCAGTGTTGCCGACCGTCCGGAAATGCTGAATAGGGCGGTTAAAAATCTTGAGCAACTAAAGAAGGCAACCCCGCAGGATCCCAATGTATATGCATATCTGGCTGAAGCGGCTATGATCAAGGGAGATTTGGATGAAGTTGCCGGACTTCGCGGTGCCCGTGAAGCGGCACAAAAAGAGGCTCAGCAAATTCTTACTCAGGCGGTTTCTGTTGTATCCGATAAGGGAAAGGCAAATGCAAACCTGTTTGAGATGAAAATACGGCAGGCACAGAGTGAGCCTAATTTGTTGCCGACAATTCGCAAAGAAGGTCAGCAATTAATCGAAACTTATCCGGATTCTCCTCAATTGCCGGCTCTTATGTCACTTTGTTATGAGCTTCATGGAAAGATGGATCGCAAACAGGAAATGGATTTGGCGATTCAATATATGGAAAAGTCGATAGCGTTGCCCGGCGGACAGAATGTTTCCAATACGCTCCGGCTCGCGTCTTTATTGTTTAGGACGGGAGATTTTTATCAGGACAAAGAGCGAATTCAGCGGGCAATGGATACCGCGGAAAAAGCATTTTCCTATCCTGACGCGACAGTTCTTCCCGGTCCTAAAGAGGGGATTGCCCGGCAGTACCGATTGATTATTCGTCTTTTCGAGGCACGAAGTTATCTGGACCTGACGCTTCAGGCCAGGCAGGGTGGAAATGATGAAACAATAAAACTGTATACTGAGAAATTTAATAAAGCGGTTGACGATATTGTTCAGTTTGTCGGGGAAAACAACAACCTGTCCCGGCTATGGCGAGGGATGCAGATTCTGGCCGAAGGTAAGTCCGATCAGGCATACATCGTTTTATATAAGATTTATCAGGATATGCTGACTCAGGATAAACCTGAAGAGGCGTCAACTGTGGATTCATATTTGTCTTACATCCTGTCGCGTCTTGCCGCGCAGCAGGGTTCGATGGGGATGCAGCGAGAGTTTCTTGAGAAAGCCTTATTTAACCGAAACAGCATTGCTCCGGAAAAGCCAAGAGCGATCTTGGATTATGCGGGAGTTCTGATGGCTCTTCAGGCATCACAAAGAGCGTCCGACCTGGTTCAGTCTTATGTTGGTTTATATGGAATGGATAAGACCGCGGGGCTTTTGTTGGCACAGGCTTATGTGCAAATGAATCAGTATGATGAGGCAAATGAGCAACTGGATAAACTGGATTCATCTGACCCCGATGTTTTGGCCACGCGTCTTGTTTTGACATCTGTTCAGATGAATCGATTAACAGGACAAATAAACAGCACAGATAAACCCGCTGATGGCAGTGCGCAGACAAAGCTGAAAGCCATTCGGAAAAAACAGTATGCAGTTCTGGATCAAATGCTTGAATTTGCCCCAGAAAGAATAGAAACAAGTATTTTATCATCAATGTGTCAGAATGCAGTGTTGCAGGGCGATTTGGTTCAGGCGCAAAGCTGGGTCGAAAAATACCTGAGTAAGTCCCCCGATAATGTTGCAGTACTGCTGATCAAGCGAGAATTGGCGGAACCTGACCCCAAGGCAATCACGTCGGCCCGTCGGATGGAATTGTATGAGGACGTATTATCGCAGATTAAAGACCCTGTTCAGAAAATGCAGGCACAGGCCCGTTATTATCGTTCTTTAGGCAAAAACGAACAAGCCAGAGAATTGTATCAAAATATTATGACTGCGGCACCTGAAAATACCGAAACAGCCGGAGATTATTTTAATTTCCTTCTGGAGCAGAAAGATATCAAGACGGCTGAAGAGATTTTTGGAAAAATCCGTAATAAAAATCCGGACGGCTGTGATGGACGTCTATATTCCGCTCAATTGGAAATGAGCAAGGAAAACTATACGATTGCCATGCAGCGGCTGGATGAGTGCCTGGCTCAACGTCCAACATTATCGGTCGCTGCGATGTTTAAGAGTCAGATTTACCAGCGCCAAAATAAATTTGATGCGGCGGTGGAAGCCGCGAAAACGGCATTCCAGATGGATCCTCGTAATCCGATGGCTGCCCGTCAGCTTGCATCGGCTTTGTTTGATCGCAATCGGGAATTGGGCAGTCGAGTGACGGCTGAACAGGCGGCCGAGGCTGAGCGGGCTGTTGGCATTGCGATGGTGCTAAGTCCGAGCGATTGGCAATTGCAAAGTGTTTATGCGGAAACGGTTAGCGAACATGATCCGCAGCAGGCACTGGCAATGCGTCAGTCTCTGCTGAAAACATCTCCCAATGTCAA
Organism: uncultured Pirellulales bacterium; assembly: GCA_964437685.1. Lineage (GTDB taxonomy): Bacteria > Planctomycetota > Phycisphaerae > Sedimentisphaerales > Anaerohalosphaeraceae > Anaeroglomus. The sequence continues at coordinate 19,475 of CAYTHV010000023.1, read as the reverse complement.
TAACGCGGTAATGCTGGGCAATATGGCGATGCGCATGGCCCGAGCAGAAACAGATGCTGCAAAAAGAGATGCCCTTGTTCAGATTGCAGGAGATGCTTACCAGAAGGGCTGGCAGATGGAACCCGGTAATCCGCTTATCCAGTCATCCTACGCAGAGTATTTAAGACAAACCGGACAACGTCAAAAAGCGATTGAACTGTTTGCAAATGCCCCAGAGGTTCTTTGGCGGTTTTATTTGGCGGATGGACAATATGATCAGGCTAAGATGGTTCTCGAGAATCTATATAAAGATACTCCTGATAAAATAGAGAACATTCAGGGGTTGATTGAATGCTGCGTCGGGTTGAATCAATCGGAACAACTGAAAACCTATCTGGAGGCGATGGCCCGGAAAGACTTGGCTGCGGAACAATATTTATGGATGCTTCAAAAATCGCTTGATGCGGCAATCAATGATTTTGCTGAAAAGGAATTGGTCGGTTTCCAGAATAAGTTTCCTTCCGATAATCGTGTGCAGCTGCTTCGCGCATGGCTGGAAATGACGCGGGGTAATTTAGATTCGGCTATGGAAATGACGGATCAGTTTCTTGCGAAAGAAACAAATAATGCTTCAGCATGGCGGCTTAAGGGACGAATTTATCGTCTGATGAATCAGCCCCAACAGGCGATCGATGCTTTGCTGCGAAGTAAAAATATTAGTTCTGATCCGGCGGTTGGGATGGAGTTGGCGACGCTTTACAATCAAACAAATCAGGTTGAGGCCGCTGCGGGTGAATTAACCAATGCGCTGCAGGACCCCCAGGCTTCGCCGCAGATTCGTCGTATGCTGGAATCCCTGTATCAGGAAAATAAACGATGGCCTGAATTGGTACAGTTTTATAAGCAAACGCTTGATAAGTATCCGGAAGATCCATTCTGGATAACCCGGTTTGGGTTATATTATCTCGGACAAAAAGAGTATAGTAATGCAATTAACCTGCTTGAGAAAGCTTGGACTCTGACCAATAAAAATGGTGTTGGCGATCCGATGGCTCTTGATAATTATTTGGGGGCTTTGATTGCGGCAGATAAATTGGATACGGCGATTACGATTGCTTCGAAATCTGTTGATGGACCGCTGGCGCCGGTTGCATATTGGAATATTGCGGTAATTCAGGCCAAACAGAATCAGACGCCGAAAGCGATTGATTCATTTTCTAAAGCGATAGAAAAAACGGCGGAGACTCCCGGATTATTGATGCCTGCATTATCGGTTATGGGAAGAACCCTTGGCGAAGCTTCGGTGGAAAAATGGTGTACGGATAAATTAGCAGTAGATTCTTCATTTATTCCCGCACATTTGATTCTGGCAGGCATGGCCGAACAAGGCGGCACATACAACAAAGCCATTACGCATATTGATGTGTGTATCGAGAAGTCGCCTCAAAATAGTCCACAGTGGTTCGAGTTTTCTACCCGCAAAGCCAATATTCTGCTTCAGGCGTATGCCAAGACGGCTGATGCAGGCTATTTAAAACAGGCGGTTAGCCAGTTGGAAGCGAGTCTGAAATTGCAGCCCAATGATCCGACAATTCTGAATAATCTGGCTTATTTACTGGCCGACAATGACATTGAACTGGAAAAGGCGGTGGAATATGCCCGCAGAGCGTATCAGGCTGCTCCTGGCAATGCGGTGCTTTTGGATACCTACGCCTTTACGCTATGCAAAAAAGGCGATTTTGCTCAGGCGGAAAAGTATATGACTCAAGTTCTGTTATTGTATGAGCGTTCCGGCGTAACACCGCCCTGGGATGTGTATAAACACCAGGGGATGGCATTGTTTGGGGTCAAGAAGAAGAAAGAAGCTCTTGCTGCGTTTGAAAAGGCGATAGAGTTGGGTAAAAATATTCCTGACAAAGAAAGTCAATATCTCAAAAAGACAATTGAAAGTCTGAAATAAATAATAAAAGCCTCTATAGAGGAGCAAACACCATGAATCAAAATATACAACGAGCGGTAAGTACACTGGCTACTCCTCCTTCTCCAAGGTCGATAGCTGTTCCCATGGCGGCAGGGTCTGAAACCATGACTCCGAGAGAGATTGTAGGTATTCTCCGCCGACACATGTGGATGATTATTCTGTTTACAGTTGCCGGAACAGTTATTGGAACGGCGGCTCATTTCATCCTTCAGCAGCTGTCTCCCCGTTTTACCACACGCGCACAGATTGAAGTACTGCCTCCGGTGGAAGGCGATCCGATGATGTTTAATGCCGGGCAGCCGCAGAAAGATACTTTTTATCAGTATCGTTTCACGAAATCCGCCCTGGTCAAACAGCAGTCGCTCCTGCAGGAACTAATCCGTGATGCGGAAATTCGCCAGACAAACTGGTTTAAGCAGTTTGCATTGGTCAATGAGCAGGGAGACATTGTTGGCGATGTCGAGAAAGCGACGCGTGAAGCGATTAAAGAGCTTAACAAAAATCTGATTTCTAATGCACCAAGAGATTTTATCTTTATTGAAGTTGGGATGACGTGTAAAAGCCCCAAAGAGTCCGCAGATATTACAAATAAAGTCGTAGAAATATTTCTTCGAAATCAAAGAGACCTTGCCACATCGTCGATTAGTGCAGAGCTGGCCTCTCGTAATAAACAAAGAGATGTGATTGAAAGCGACCTGAGAGCCGCCGAAAACAATTTAGATGCAATTCGCAAAGGGTCGGCTTTTGCCAGACTGAACTTGTCCGCCGAATCTGATTTTCGCGACTATATGGATGACCATATTGCTGATACCCAGAAGACGTTGAGTAATCTGGAAAGTGCCAAATCTAACCTGGAAACCAATCTTGCGTCATTGCAACGAAGGGCTGAAAGCGAGGCTTTTGATGATGTTGTGCAGGAACAGGTTGAACAGGATGCTATTGCACAACAGATACGTGCGACCATTGCCGCGACAGAGCCCGTTCTTGCGGAGCGACTGACACGCTTTGGAGCCGAACACCGGCTGGTGCTGGATATCCGCGATTCACTGAAACAGATGTATAGCGACCTGGCTAAACGCCAGAGAGAAATCGGCGATATTGTTCGTAATTCACAGGTTCAGTTGGCTCAGGATCAAATCAATGCTATGATGGAACAGTTAAAAACCACAGAATTGCAGCTTGAAAAAGCGATGATCGATTATAAGGCGGTTGACCGGATTCGTTCCGAGTACAGTATCCAGGAAGTCAAGCGTCAGGAATTGATCGCCCAGCGTGAAGAGATGAATGGGTATATTGAAAAACTCAAAACAATTTATAATGACCCATTGGTTTCAAAGCTCAGGCTCCTGGGCCTTGCTCCGGTTCCGTTGGAGATGAGTTTTCCAAAGTTGATATTGTTTGTCCCGGGCGGCTTTATTCTGGGACTTCTGGCGGGTCTTGGATTGGCGTTTGCCGTGGAATTGCTGAATGACCTGATGCGGACTCCCAGCGATGTCATGCGTCATTTACGTGTTCCGCTGCTTGGCACGATTTGTCATTCCGACGATGACAAAGATGTCGACAATATCGATATGGCTCATGTCGTACGTCAGGCTCCGTATTCAATTACCAGTGAATGCTATCGTCAATTACGGACTAATCTGAAATTGTCAGGTTCAGGTGCTGGCGAGCGCAAAAGCTTGTTTGTTACCAGTCCCGGAGCCGGCGATGGAAAGACTTCCGTCGCAGTCAATCTGGCCAGCACAATGTTATATGAAAATAAACATATTCTGCTGATTGATGCCAACTTTAGACGTCCTTCGTCTGGTCATTTATTCCCACGCACAGAAACAAATGGTTCTGTTGCCGAACATGCCGACTTTGGTTTGAGCAATTACCTGATGGGACAGTGTGCTGAAGAAAAAGATGTGATTCGTCCAAGCGGTATTGAGGGCTTAAATGTGATCGATAGCGGCCCGTTGCCGGCAAATCCCGCTGAATTGCTTGATGGCCCGCGTATGCAGCAGCTTCTCGAACGCTGCAAGCAGTTGTATGACTATGTTGTCATTGATGGGCCTGCAATGCTGGTCAGCGATGCCAAAGTGCTTGCGGTAATGGCGGATGCAACGCTTGTAGTGATTAACGCGGCTGATACGCATCGCGGTGCTGCTCAGCGTATTTTGCGAGAACTTCAAAATGTCAGAGCCAATACGCTTGGTATTGTGCTGATGGGAGTCAAGAGCCGCAAGGGCGGCTATTTCCGTGAGGCATATCGTTCCTATCAGGATTACCAGCGGGTTCAACTTAAGCAGACGTTTTAATTTAGCAGGGATACTACTTTGACAAAGACACGTTTTTTAGTTACCGGAGGGGCTGGTTTTATCGGTTCCAATATCTGTCGTAAACTTGTTGCCCAGGGGCAATTTGTTCGGGTGGTGGATAATCTTATTACTGGAAAAAAGAGCAACTTAAATGACATTCTCGATAAAATTGAATTTGTCGAGGCAGATATGGGCGATTTAGATGTTGCGCGTTCTGTGATGAAAAATGTCGACGTAGTACTTCATCAGGGAGCTGTCCCTTCCGTGCCGCGAAGCGTAGCGGATCCTGCGATGACACACAAGCATTGTGTGGATGCGACATTTACATTACTGCTGGCGGCCAAAGAAGTTGGTATTAAACGATTTGTCTATGCTGCCAGTTCGTCGGCATACGGCGATACACCGACGCTGCCCAAGGTGGAAACGATGCCGACGCATCCTTTGTCGCCTTATGCGGCGGCGAAATTATTTGGCGAATATTATTGCAGTGTTTTTGCAAAAGTGTATGGTCTCGAAACCATTGCTCTTCGGTATTTTAACGTGTTCGGTCCATATCAGGACCCAACCAGCCAATATGCTGCGGCGATTCCTGCTTTTGTTACTAAAATTTTGGATAATCAGTCGCCGGTTGTCTATGGTGATGGGGAACAGTCCCGCGATTTTACTTATATTGATAATGTTGTTCATGCGAATCTGTTGGCCGCCAAAGCGCCGAAAACAAATGGTGAGGTAATTAATATTGCCTGTGGCCAGCGAATTACCATCAATGAAATTATTGGATTAGTTAATCAAATTCTTGGTAAAAATATTAACCCGTCTTATCTGCCTAATCGTGCCGGCGATGTAAAACACTCACTGGCATCAATTGATTTGGCTAAAAAAGTTATAGGTTATGAACCGGTCGTTTCATTTCAGGATGGTCTCCGAAATGCAATTGGCTGGTACAGAGACAACCTGATATAAACTTCATTGATGATTTTCATACGTTTTTATGTCTGGTGAATATATGGTCTGTGGCAATGAGAAAAGGGGTATACAGTTGGGGGGTAGTGTCTGATGGCCCAGCAATTCCAAAACTCCTGCATAAAAAGAGTACTTGTTATCTCACCTGAACAGGCTCTCTTCAGGCAGTTTGCCGCTGAAAGCGGCTTTGAAACGGTTTTTTGTGACAACATTTTAGATGCGATTGTGGTAGCGGCAAAGGGGAATTACGATTTTATTCTAATCCAAATGGCCGCAATTACCGGGCGACATGACCAGACGCTTGCCGCTATTCGTAAGGCAAATCAAAGTGCCAGGCTGGTTTTATTGTCATCCATGCTGGAGGAACCCTTGGCTTTACGCCTGATTCACAATTCCCAGGGTGGCCCGCTGGCGGATGAGTACCTGATTTTCCCTTCCGGTATAAAGGATTGGGTTCACACGCGTTTCAATCTGACCATCCTCACGGACAATGCTGCTGTTTCATCTGTCCAAATGCTTAGCCAGCTTGAGAAACTGGCAGTAGAAGATGATTTGACGGGCTTAAAGAATCGACGCTACTTAAAACAGTTTTTTAAACAGATTTTGGAGCAAGCCCGAAAGGACAAATTTAACGTAACATTATTGCTGTTTGATATCGATAATTTCAAGCCATACAATGACCAATATGGACACCCGGTTGGCGATGAAGTACTGCGGCAGGTTGGTGAAATGATTAAACGTTCATGCAGAGAACATGATGTGGTCGCACGGGTTGGCGGTGATGAGTTCGCGGTTGTTTTCTGGGATTTAACGTCAACATCACATGGAGAAGAAACCGTCGAAGAACGCCGTAAGCGACTCAGTGAGCATCCGCGAGAGACCGTATTTATGGCTCAGCGGTTTCGACGTCAGTTGAGTATGGCAAATCTGTCAATGCTTGGTTCTTGCGGCAAAGGACGGCTAACCATCAGCGGGGGGCTTGCTTCGTTTCCCAAAGACGGTGAAGATGAACAGCAGCTTTTTATCATGGCCGACCAGGCGATGCTGCATGCGAAACGATGCGGCAAAAACAGGATCCATATTGTTGGAACCCCTGAATAAGACGCATAAGCTAAGAAATCGAAGCAATCGGGAAAATTTTGCTGCTTAATTCTTCCAGGGTATATTTACGACTAAGGTCAAATTCCAATAAACATCCATGGTTATGTTCTGAAGCAATAATCAGCGTATTTTCGCCAGCGACAGTCCAACCAATTTCCTGAGGTTGATGTCCAAGAATAAACATGTCGACATCCAGTTTTTTTGCCATTGTACGCAATGTTTGCTGAGAATGTCGCCGTCCCCAGGTAAGAAGATAAACAGGATTAGGTCGCTGGATATCATCGATGGTATACGAGCGTTCAAATATACTCGTATCAAAATCTTCCGCAAATCCATCCGCCGGCAGAGAATGTGATATCCAGATACGATTAACACATCGCACAGCCAGCGGTTGTGTCATCATATAAGTTTTCATGGCGGCTTCCACATCCTCGAATTTGGCTTTATAGTGCCTGCGCATAGCAGTTTTAAAAGCAAGATTCATTTCTTTGCCGGCCTTAAGAACGCTTGTATTACAAATGGCCGCAGTATCATGGTTTCCGAGAATGATATGAACTTTCTCGGGATATTTTAGTTTATAATTTAATACATCAAAGAGTAACCGATAGGATAGACATCCGCCAAAGTCATCTTCCGGGCCGCCGTGGATGATTTCCTGCAAGACCACATATGTGTTGGGGTTATTGTCGAGATCAGCGTATCGAACCAGGCGTTCAAAATTACGCTGATGACCGTGCAAGTCTCCGGCAATAATAACTTTCCCCTCTTCCGGGAGACATATTACATTGCCTCGACGGAGTGGACAGTGAAGATTTGCCTCTCCTGCGCTATTGAAGAGCTGAATTGCCTGCTGCGGCATTGGTTGCAACCCTTGATTGAAAAATCTCACGAATTAAGATGTCCAGACGAGCAATGATTTCAGTCATATTTTCAGGCCGGTCAGACGGTTTATCCTGAACACACTGTGCAACCATTTCGGATAAACCCAGAGGAATTTTCTTGTAAATTTCATGGGGGGCTTTGAACTCCGGCGGATCCGAGACCGTTAAGCCGAATTCATTCGTACGCTGGATTAATGTTGGAACATGCCGTCCGGTAAGTGCCCAATACATTGTTGCTCCAAGATTAAAAATATCCGTTCGATGGCTTAGGTGTTCCCGGCGAACTTGTTCAGGCGCAATATATTCCGGCGTCCCCTGGATGCGTTTTTTTATATGCCCGATTCTGCAGCTTTGTCCAAAGTCGATAATTTTAATAGTCCCGGCTTTATTGAACAGGATGTTGTTTGGTTTGATATCGCAGTGGACAAATCCTTTTTGATGCATTGCGTTTAATCCGGATGCGACCATTCGAAAGACCAGCAAAACATCTCCGAGGCTGAGACGTTCCTGTTCTTCAAGAGACTGCCCATCAAATAATTCCATTGTCAGGACAAGTTCATAGACGCGCATTAATCTGCGTTTCTTGATCATCTTATAACATTTTCGAAGATATGGATGATCTATTTGGCGTGCAACCTGATATTCCGCCTCCATTTGCTCAAAAATACGGTGATCCTCTGGTCCTTCAAGAGTTGCGCGTTTTAAAGCAACCATCTGTTTCGTGTTCTCATCAATTGCTTGATAAATAACACTTCGAGCTCCGGTACCGATACGTTTAACAATCGAAAAACCATCTATGTCAATTGGCGTTTGAGCCATATTAAGTGTTGCTCCGACTAAATTCTCCTTAGTATATCCACAAAATCCATTTTGTGTGAAATTTATATAAAGTGATTATCCTACCCTGTATTATGGTATTTGTCCAGACTCCTTCTTATTGATTTTATAAAGAATAGGATAAAAAAAGAAGGGCCGCCCGTAGGCAGACCCTTCCGGAGGGGAGAAAACTCTATGTATTATACGACATATTACAGGACGTGTGCAAGCTCTTATTTAACTTTTTCGAAAAAATATCAGTATTTTTACGGATGAAAAATAATTGTTTGTTTTTAGCAAAAAAAATACCCGTAAAATTACTTTTATGGGTATTTTGGTCTATTCTTTTTATCTTTACAGGAAACAAGATAAAGTAATACTATAATTGTTCCCAACAAGAATTTGTTATATTTTCCCAATAACCAATGCACAGTTATGCCCACCAAAACCCAGCGAATTGCTCAATATATAGCGTACCTGCGTTTTTCGCGCTGAGCCCGGAACATAATCCATTTTAGGATCGCAATCATCACTGACGGTTTCCAGGTTTGCCGTCGGGTGAATAATACCTGTTTCAATGGTTTTTGCACAAACCACTAATTCGATTGCTCCGCTGGCGCCAAGCGTATGCCCTAAACAGCTTTTGGTTGAGCTGACAGATAGCTTATAAGCATGTGAACCAAAAACGGATTTAATCGCAATGCTCTCGGCGGAATCATTAAGTTGTGTACTTGTACCGTGGGCATTCACGTAATTAATTTGTTCAGGATTCAAATTGGCTTGTTTAAGGGCGATACGTATTGCCTCGGCGCCACCGGAACCATCTGGAAGCGGAGCAGTAATGTGGTGCCCGTCGCCTGTACTGCCATAACCCAGCAGCTCTGCATAAATTTTTGCACCACGTTTCCTGGCGTGTTCATACTCTTCAAGAACCAGAATCGCCGCTCCTTCAGACAGCACAAAGCCATCACGGTCCTTGTCAAACGGACGACTGGCTTTTTGCGGCTGATCATTACGGGTACTCAATGCTTTTAAAGCGCAAAACGAAGCCATTCCTATTGGTGTCAGGGCCGCCTCTGAACCTCCAGTAATTGAGATATCGCTGCGATCATTCAGAATATTGTAAAAAGCTTCGCCAATAGCGTTACCGCCTGACGCACAGGCGGTAACAACGCAGAAGTTGGTTCCTCGCAATCCCCACTGAATAGAAATACAGCCGCTGGCCGCATTACCCATCAGCTTAGGAACACAAAAAGGCGATACACGGCGAGGCCCCTTGTCCAAAAGGCGAACGTGCTGCTCTTCGATTTCTTTGATGCCGCCAATACCTGTGCCAACAATAACGGACGCTCGGGACTTATCTTCTGTTTCGAAATCAATGCCGCTATCCTTAACAGCCTGAATCGCCGAGGCGAGAGCCATTTGGGTGAAGCGATCCATACGATTCGCCTCATGGACATCAATATAATTGCTCGGCACAAACTGTTTAACCTCGCCGCCAAATTTGACGGGGTATAGTGAAGTGTCAAAGCTTTCGATTATCGATATTCCGCTCTGTCCTTTACAAACAGCGCCAAATAATACCTCTGCACTTTCACCCAGCGCTGTTACGCAACCCAGGCCTGTAATAACAACTCGACGATTCGTCATTCGTGAACCTGCTTATTCGTTAGCTTTTTTCTTGACCACTTCCATGATATAATCAATCGCGGCTCCGACGGTCTGGATTTTTTCAGCCTCTTCATCCGGAATGCTCATATCAAACGCATCCTCAAATTCCATCACCAGTTCCACAGTGTCTAATGAGTCGGCGTTCAGGTCGTTAATGAAAGAGGTCTCGCGTGAGATTTCGGCCTTATCGACACCCATCTGCTCGCTGACGATTTCAATCACTTTGCTTTCTACGGTCTTGATATCCATATTTTCGCTCACGTGCTGTTCTCCTATTTCTACGATTAACAAAAATTAACAATCCATTTCTTTATCTTTTTGATATTCAACAGTCGGCGGTAATATACCGACCTGATAGCCTGTTTTCAATGTTTTTCTAACAAAAATCTTATCTTTATACCAAAAATTCGATATTCCGTATTCTTATCAGGTAATATCCTACAGAACAAGACAAAAATGCCGAATTACATTGCCATTCCGCCGTCAACACATAACACCTGGCCGGTAATGTACCCGGTTTCCTCGCCTGCCAGAAAGGCTACTGCACGAGCAACATCTTCGGGGGTACCGAATTTTCGCACAGGTATGACATTTAAAGCCGCTTCTTTGACCTGTTCATGCAGAACTGCTGTCATATCTGTCATTATAAAGCCGGGGGCGATACAGTTGGATGTCACATTCTTTTTACCGACTTCGCGGGCAATAGATTTGCTCATTCCGACCAAACCAGCTTTACTGGCGGCATAATTAGTCGAACCTGCCTGCCCCATTACGCCGGCAACCGAAGCGATATGGATCAGACGACCAAACTTATTGCGAATCATCGACCGTGCTGCAACACGGGTGGCCACAAATGCAGCCCGGAGATTCACATTAATGACGCGGTCAAAGTCATCATCGTCCATCTGAATCATCAGTTTGTCACGAGTAATACCTGCATTGTTGACCAGAATACCAATCCCGCCATTCTGCTCAGCAAGTTCTTCTAAAACTTGAGTTAGTTTGTCGGTTTGCGTGATATCAACACATCGTGTAATCACATCATATCCGGCCTCTTTACAGACCTTAACCAGCTCTTCAAGCTGAGCGGCGTTTAAATCCAGGCCGGCGACTTTACGTCCCTGTTTAAGAAGTTCCAACACAATTGCTCGTCCGATACCCCGGGCGGCTCCTGTAACTACTGCTAAACGTTGTTCTGCCATATCAAATTCTCCAAATTGACTCTTCAATTGGTATACAAGCTAAGATTTTAGAGATTCCAGCGAATCAAGCGTACTGATATTCACAATGTTGGCCTTGCGATGAATGCGTTTCATCAAGCCGGTTAATACTCGGTTGGGGCCGATTTCATAAAATCGATCTACGCCATCTGAAATTAGCTGTTCTATGCATTTCTGCCAAAGAATAGGCTCAATGAGCTGCCGAACCAGACCCTGCCGGATTTGTTCTGCGGAAGTATAATACTCTGCGGTGATATTTGCAATGACTTGAACTTCTGTCGGATTTTTCAGAGGGCATCCGGTCAGAGCTTGTCCGAGAGCTTCCGCCGCAGGTTTCATTCTTTCCGTATGGAATGCTCCGGCGACAGCCAGCGGAACCGCTTTCATTGCGCCATATTTTTCGGCAAGACCCGCTGCCCGCTGGCAGGCATCGCTATCGCCGCTGATAACAATCTGTCCGGGGCAATTAAAATTCGCCGGTTTTAATAATTGCCCCTGTGAGGCTTCGTTGCACAATTCCCGAACTTTGGATTCATCAAGACCGATGAAGCTGACCATGCCGCCTTTTGAAGCGGTCGCCGCTGCCTGCATCGCCTGGCCGCGTTTTGTAACCAGTTTCAGGGTATCTTCAAAAGACATCAGCCCGGCGGCATATAACGCCGTATATTCGCCCATTGACAACCCTGCGGTTACATCGGGCTTGATTGCGGGAACAAGTTGTTTTACTATTTCCAGCAGGGCGGCGGAAACCACAAAGATTGCCGGCTGCGATATATCTGTACTGTTTAGCCTGTCTTCCGGGCCGGTAAAACAGATCGCTTTTAAATCAAAACCGATAATCTGATTGGCCTTATCGAACAAGTCTGCCGCTTTTGGATAGACGCCGACAATATCTGCGCCCATGCCTACAAGCTGTGCTCCCTGTCCCGGAAATAGAAAAGCTACTTTACCCATTTGTATATAAAATTCCCAAAAAATTAAGTCACATAATAAAAATTACATCTGGATGACATTGGCGCCCCAGGTCAATCCGCCACCAAATGCGGCAAGCAATACAATATCTTTCTTCTTAAGCCTGCCCGTTTTACGCGCTTCGTCCAGAGCGATTGGAATCGATGCAGCCGAAGTATTGCCATATTTATCGACGTTAATGAAGATCTGATCGTCTCTGAAATGGAGGCGCTTTCCAACGGATTCAATAATTCTTGCATTCATCTGATGCGGAATAAACAAGGAGATATCTTTGATATCAAGGTCGCATTTTTCGAGACACTCGTTGACAAGTTCGACAATGCGGCGTACAGCGACATAATAGACTTCTTTGCCGTTGATGTTCATATAAACCATCTTGGGGTCCGGTAAAGGTCGACTGACAGGGTGCCGTGAGCCGTAAGCCTTACAATTGAGCGATGTCCATCCGGCGCCATCGGAAAATGCAGTGCTGTACATTAATCCCATTGAATCATTGCTGTTTGATGCCTTAAGAATGACTGCTCCGGAGCCGTCGCCGAAGAGGATGCAGCTTCCGCGATCCGTATAATCGGTAATCCGCGTCAGCGTTTCGGCACCGATGACTAATGCCGAACGGTATCGCCCGGCGCCGATAAATTGCTGAGCAATGGATAGTCCGTAAACAAATCCGCTGCACGCGGCGGACAAATCAAAGGCCCATGCATTCACTGCGCCAATGGCATTTTGTACAAAACACGCCGTTGAAGGGAACACCATCTCCGGTGTGATGGTGGCGACAATGATCAGGTCTAATTCTTCCGGTTTCATCCCTGCGTCGGCTAACGCTCGACGAGCCGCCTCTGAGGCTAATACGGCGGTGGTTTGCTCTTCCGATGCGACACGACGCTGTTTAATTCCGGTACGTGTGGTAATCCATTCGTCATTAGTGTCGACTATTTTCGCAAAGTCGTCATTGGTCAGAATCTTTTCTGGGACAAACGATCCGGTACCGGCGATAATGGTACATGTTGGTACCGTAGATTGTACTGTAGGATTATTCACCATTGGTTGTTACCGTGGATTTCGCAAGAGCCTCGACAATATGTTCATTAATCTTATTCTCAGAGAATCTCCTGCAGGCCAAAATTGCGTTTTTAATGGTTCGGGCTTTACTGGAACCGTGGCAGATCACAGAGGTTCCGTTGATACCCAATAATAAAGCTCCGCCGTATTCATGATAGTCATATTTTTTATAAATTTTCTTGATTACTGTTTTAAACCACAGTGCCAGAAGTTTATTGCGATGCATTAATTCTTCGCGAATGACCTGAAAGAGCATTCCAACTGCACCTTCAGTCAGCTTTAGTACCACATTGCCGACAAAACCTTCACAAATAACTACATCACATTTACCTTCAAAAATGTCCCGACCTTCGACATTGCCGACGAAATTGATATTGGAATCGGATTTAACCAGGGTACGCGTCTTTTTGATCAGGTCTGTGCCCTTGGCTTCCTCTTCGCCGATATTCATGATGCCGATACGAGGATTGGCTATTCCCAGCATCAACTTGGAATAAACGCCAGCCATGATGGCATATTGATATAAATGGACAGGCTTGCAGGAAATATTGGCTCCTACATCGCACATGGTTACCGGGCCGTTGTAGGTGGGCAACACGACTGCAATACCTGGGCGAACAACACCTTCCAGATTGCGCATGCGCAATTGACTTGCCGCGACGCAGGCTCCCGTATTACCCGCAGAAATTACGGCATCTACCTGTTTGTGAGATGCCAGGCGGGCCATAATTGCAATGGAACTCTTTGGTTTTTTGCGAAGGGCGTCAACAGGGGACTCATCCATTCCGATAACTTCCGGAGCATGGAAAATGCGAAATACATCCGGGCTGGCTTTAAGGGCTACAAGTTGTGAGCGAATCACTTCCTCGTCCCCAATCAGAACCAATTCTTCTCCCGGACCGAGCAAATCCTTTGCTTCCAGCGCGCCGGCAATAATTTCGCCGGGGGCGTAATCCCCACCCATCGCGTCGATGGCAATTCGCATGGTTTACTCTTCAGCCCCTTGATCAAGTTTCAGGGTAATATCAGAGTTAACATACCCACATTTGCCACATGCAGCATGAGGCAATTTGGCGGCGCCACACTTTTTGCACAGTGAATAATTCACCGGCTTTAACGCGGTATGAGCCCGGCGAGAACGAGTCGTCGAATGGCTTTTCTTCTTTGTTGGAAGCATATTTTACTCCTGCAACGTTTTACATTTCAATTAGTTATGACGTTCTATAATGTACAAAAATTACAGTTCGCCGAAAAAATCAAGCAATAAATTCGATACCAAACACAATTTATGAATAACGCGAATTATTAAAGGGCTTTTTAATTATCCGAAATACCATTGAATGTCAAGAGACAAATTCGATGTAAAATTTCCAATTGATGTTTTTTAGGGTTGAAATCCAGTGTAAAATAGGGTATTGTACCCACTGTTTAGCGATAAGGATACTCGGATGGCCTGAAAAGCGGCTTGAATGGAGTCCAGAATTCGGCTAAAAAAGAGTTCCTATGGTGCGAGAAATGAATAAAATTTCATTGTATGAGGCGATTCGGCGTAAAAAAGAGGCCGAAGGCCTTAATATGTCGCCGCAGGCTCAACCGATACCTCAACAAAAGCCGAGTACTGAGCCGAGGATTTCTCTGAAGCCGTCGCCGGCCGGTGCCAGGCCGGTTGTCCCGGCAAAGCCCTTTTCAAAAATAGCAAGCAAGCCGCTTGCTACGCTGAAAGGACAAACACTGAGAAAGCCCAAGGCGCCGTCCCGTGTAATGATTGTGCTTCGGGACTTGCTTAACGACAAGATGCTTTTAAAATGGGCAGGGATTGCCGTTGTTGCGGTTGTCGTTATTGTTGTAGTGAGTTCTCTGATCGCTAAAGCGTTGAAAAAGACGGATGTGGTTATTGAACCGCCCTCGTCCCACAAGTTCGAAGAGCCGATCGACCGGGATGAAGTTGTACGTAATTATACAACGCCTAAAAAAGCGATAGAGAAACCTGTTGAGATTCAGAAACCTGCGGTTACGGCAAAAGTAGAGGCTCCTGCGCCATTGAAGCCCGTAGAACCTGTTGTAAAGCCGCAATTGCCTGCGGTAGTCCAAAGCCAGCTGCAAAAAAAGCCGGAGTTGGCAAAGCCGACTTCGACTGGCGACAATGCAATAGTGATTGCTGCTTATACAAAAAAGAATGATTTGCTGCCGGTACAGGAGTATTTTAAGAAAAATGGAATTGAGACTGAAATAATACAGGATGGTTCCTATTATTATGTTATCAGCAGGGACCGATTTGATACTGTTAACAAATCCGGGTCAGCGGGTTACCAGTTGAAACAAAAAATTAAGCAGGTTGGTGCCAATTATAAAGCGCCGGCAGGCTTTGAGCGTTTTGCTTCCAAACCGTTTCAAGATGTGTATGGGAAAAAAATAAGTAAATAAAAGTTAAGATATACAGGAGAATCAGTCAATGTCAATTGATCGTTCATTGAGAGTTAAAGGCGCATTAGCCAGACATCGTAATGTTCTCAGTCGTGGCGAGCGTATTGAAAAGCTTAAACA
>CAYTHV010000023.1:2133-3975 GCA_964437685.1 uncultured Pirellulales bacterium | reverse complement strand
TTAAACAGGAAGAACGCTGGGAAGAAGATGGTTCCGTGCTTGGATTGCCCAAAGTGGCACACCGCAAAGCCGGTACCGGTAAAAAAGGTGCAGAGAAGCCCGCAGAAGAAGCCGCAGGTGCCGCAGCACCAGCCGCCGCCGCTACGACCGCAAAGGCTGCTCCTGCAGCAAAAGCCGCTCCTGCAGCCAAGACCGCGGCGAAGAAATAATTGGAGCGAAAGCAGCTTGATGAAGAATTTAACCGTCTGGAATGAAGCGATAAACTATTTCGGACGGTTTTTTTCTGCGCAGTCGGAAATTATTTGAAAATGATGAGGAAATAAAAATGAGAGAGTATCTTGCTGATCGGACAAAGCTGATTGACGCCAGTGGAATACGAAAAGTTTTCGCATTGGCCGCTCAGTTGAAAGACCCGGTTAATTTTTCCATTGGCCAGCCTGATTTCGATGTGCCGGAACCGATTAAAAAAGCCGCAATCAAGGCAATCGAAAATGGTTTTAATCGTTATTCACAGACCGCAGGCGAACAAAAACTGCTGGATAAAATAAAACGCAAAATCACCGCGGATTATCAATGGCAAAATCCGCAATGTTTTGTTACCAGCGGTGTCAGCGGTGCGCTGCAATTGGCTTTTATGGCAACGGTCAATCCGGGCGATGAAGTCATTATTCCGGATCCCTATTTTGTCATGTATAAACAATTGATTAACATGCTTGGCGGAAAATGCGTATATGTGGATACTTATCCTGACTTCAAGCTGCCGGTAGAAAAAATCGAAAAAGCGATAACTGCGAAGACGAAGCTGCTGATTCTCAATTCACCGACCAATCCGACCGGCGCAGTGTATAGCAAATCTGAAGTTCAGGCTATTGCAAAGGTTGCACAAAAACACGGCATTTTGGTCCTCAGCGATGAAATTTATGAAGATTTTTGCTATGATGGTCCCTGCGAAAGCATCGCCCCGTATTATGATGGTACGCTGGTTTTGAAAGGTTATAGCAAAAGCTATGCGATGACCGGCTGGCGAATGGGATATGCCGCCGCGACCGAAGTTCTCAAGCCACTGATCGACAAAATGATCCAAATTCAGCAGTACACGTTTGTCTGTGCCCCGACGCCGTTCCAGATTGCCGCGGCCGAAGCGATGGATTTTGATATGACGGAATATGTCAACGCCTATCGCAAAAAACGTGACCGAATTGTTCAGGGGTTGTCCAGCGGCTTTGATGTTATCAAGTCTGGCGGGGCATTTTATCTGTTTGTCAAAGTGCCGCCAAAATATCCCAATGCGACTGCTTTTGTCCAAAAGGCGATTGAAAACAATGTCTTGGTTATTCCGGGTAATGTTTTCAGTGAAAAAGATACACATTTCCGGATCAGCTATGCGACTACAGATGCGAAAATTGAACAGGGAATCGAAATTCTTAATAAGATAAGTTAGTTCTGAGTTGTCCGCAAAATAGTTTTTAGATAAAAAAGCGAAGGCCATTAATTCTTCGCTTTTTTTATTGAGCGGCTGCACATTAATGGGAGAATTTTAACGAAAATCAGAAAAAGTGTTGCCCAAATCCCATCTTGACATTACAATTCGCCCAAACACAGTCTAATCAAAATCTAATAATATGCAAATAAATGGAGTTTACAGGTGAAAAATTTCTTGAGTGTGGTTTTGCTTCTATCGATAACTCTTTTTTCTATAGGTGGTTGTAAGCGTTCCACCCCTGGGGAAAAAAGTCAGGGTGAGCTGCAGCTTAAAGGATCGGATACCATGGTCAATGCCGCCCAAAAAGTCGCCGAAGAATTTATGAAAGAAACCCCTGATATTTTTGTTGCCATAACCGG
>CAYTHV010000023.1:0-2123 GCA_964437685.1 uncultured Pirellulales bacterium | reverse complement strand
GCGAAAAGGAAGGGTCCGAGGGATCCTGGCTCTCCGGCGGCGGAAGCGGCGTAGGGCTTGCTTCTTTGATTAATGGATCTTGCGATATTGCAGCATCCTCTCGTGAAATGAAAGTCGAAGAAATTCAATCCGCTCGAAAACGAGGGGTCGAACCCAACGAGATTGTCGTTGCTTATGATGGAGTCGCTGTAATTGTAAATCTTAATAACCCCGTTGATCAGCTTACAGTGGATAATCTAAGGCGGATTTTTACCGGAGAAGTGAAAAATTGGAAAGAATTTGGCGGGAAAGATTTGCCGATTGTATTGTTGTCCCGTGAAGTCAGTTCCGGTACGCACATGTATTTTAAGGAAGAGGTGATACGCGAGGGCAAAAAGGATAGCAATGCAGAATTTTCTTCAGATGCTCTTTTGCTGACGTCTTCTCAGACCATCGTGGAAGAAGTTGCCAACAATGAATCCGCAATAGGATACTTTGGGATGGGCTATGTTTCTGATCGCACAAAGACGATCAAAGTCGGGAAAAAAAACGAAGAATGCTGTCTTCCGGATATTGAAGATGTGTTAAGTAAAAAATATCCGCTCTCCCGTCCATTGTATTTTTATACCAACGGAGAGCCAAAGGGGATCGTAAAACAGTTTATCGATTTTACGCTAAGCCATCATGGACAGCAACAGTTCGCCGAAACCGGTTTTGTACCTTTGGAGGCAAGCCTTGGGAAAAAGAATTAACGAACGAATCATCGAAACAGCGATTCGCTTGAGTGGTTTTGCGATCATTGCGTTTGTTATTTTGATTTTTTTGTTCCTGCTCAAAGACTCCCTGTCGCTGTTTCGTGTCTATTCATTTAAGGACTTTGTTGTGGGGCAAAAGTGGCTGCCTATTTCAGAGCCGCCGGCGTTTGGAATTGTGCCGTTGCTGATGGGGTCTGTTTTGGTTACCTTTGGCGCGATTGTGATTTGTGTTCCCATCGGTGTTGCGACAGCGTTGTACATTGCCGA
Source organism: uncultured Pirellulales bacterium (assembly GCA_964437685.1). Lineage (GTDB taxonomy): Bacteria > Planctomycetota > Phycisphaerae > Sedimentisphaerales > Anaerohalosphaeraceae > Anaeroglomus. Next base: position 1,122 of record CAYTHV010000023.1, on the reverse strand, counting down.
AGTCGCCCCCGGCTATCTGAAGACCATCCTGAAATCGCTGATCGAAATTCTGGCTTCCATTCCCAGTGTGGTTTTGGGTTTTATAGGAATTGTCTGGCTGGGGCCTTTTGTTAAAACCACCTTTCACCTGAATACCGGAATGTGCGGACTAACGGGTGTGTTTTTGCTGGCATTTATGGCTTTGCCTACGATTATCAGCATCTCAGAAGATGCGCTGATCAGTGTGCCGCGGATGTATAAAGAGGCGGCGTATGGCCTCGGCGCTACGCGATGGCAGGCGCTTTGGCGTGTCGTACTGCCGGCAGCGTCTTCGGGTATTATCGCCGCCGTGATGCTCGGTATTGGACGCGTCATTGGCGAAACGATGGTCGTGATGATGGTCACCGGCAACGCCCCCATTCTTCCGAAGTCTATTTTGCAGCCGCTCCGTACCTTGACAGCGACGATTGCCGGCGAAATGGGCGAAACCGTCAGCGGCTCTCAGCATTATTATGCCCTGTTTGCCGTAGGGTTGGTTCTATTTATTATCACGTTCATTTTGAATTTCACGGCGGATATGTATCTAAGGAAAGGTCGACGATGAACGGCGCCAATATCCGACAAAAGATTGCTTTTACCGCGTTGGGACTAATTACGCTGTTGGTTGTTATCCCGATATTGCTAATTCTATATTTTGTCATTAGTCGCGGATGGACTGCCATAACATGGGAATTTCTCACATCAATGCCGCGTAACGGCATGAAAGACGGAGGCATTTTCCCCGCCATCATTGGAACCGTGCTGCTGATCACAGGCACGATGGCATTTTCGCTGCCGTTGGGGATTCTCTCGGCAATTTATCTGGTTGAATATGCCAAAGACAATTTATTTACACGGTTGATTAAACTGTCCGTGGTCAATCTTTCGGGCATTCCATCTATCGTTTATGGTTTGTTTGGATTTACATTATTTGTCGTATTTATGCGATTGGGCGTGTCTATTCTGGCTGGCTCGCTGACGTTGGCGATTATGAGTCTTCCCGTAATTATTACCGCGACCAAAGAGGCCCTTGAGGCTGTCCCGATGACCTATCGGGAAATCAGTTTGTCTCTGGGAGCCACCCGCTGGCAGACCGTGCGTTAC